>NZ_JAUNPC010000040.1 GCF_030536915.1 Paracoccus sp. (in: a-proteobacteria) | reverse complement strand
GGCCAGGTGGTGGATCGCGACACCGACCTCGACCGCCGCTGACCCGTCATCCGGCAGGGCAACGAAGGGGGTGGCATTGCCACCCCCTTTTGCGCGACATTTGCCGCTTGCGCCGGGCGGCGCCATATTCTTTTGTTAATGCGGCATTTCCCGGGATTGCATCCGGCCGTGGCGGCCGACAATCAACCGCTGGACGATGCGGCGGTGTGGAAGATGGCGCTCAGCGAATATTTTATCCGTTACCTTCAGCTTCGCGATGAGTTGAGCGCGCATGACCTGACCAAGCTGCGCTCGATCCCGACGAAAACCCGCAGCTTCGAGAACGGCCAGACGATCATCGCCGCGGGCGAAGAGCCCGAGGAAAGCTGCCTTGTCCTGCGCGGGATGGCGGGACGGCTTCATGTCCTGCCCGGACGCGCCGGCCAGCGCGTCATCAGCGCGCTGCATGTCCCCGGAGACTTCATGGACCTGCACGGCTTCGTGCTGTCGAAGGTCGAGGAAAGCATCGTGGCCTTCGGCACGACCGAGGTCGAGTTCGTTGATCACGCCCATCTGGACGACGTGACGAAGAACCATCCGCATCTGACGCGGCTTCTGTGGATGACCACCGCGATCGATGCGGCCATCCATCGCCAGTGGCTCGTCGCCGCGAATGCGCTGCGATCCAGCGCGCATCTGGCCCATCTTCTGTGCGAGATCTACACCCGCCTCGCCGCCGTGGGCGTGGCCCGCGACCACCGGATGACGCTGCCCCTGCTGCAGCGCGAACTGGCATGCATCCTCGGCTATTCCTCGATCCACATCAACCGGGCGGTCCGCGACCTGCGCGACCGCAAGCTGCTGCGCTGGTCGGGAACCGAGGTCGAGCTGCTGGACTGGCCGGAACTGGTGCGGCTGGCGCGCTTCGATCCGGGCTATCTCGACCTGGAACGCAAGCGGCGCTGACAACTCACTGGCACAGCCGGAAGCCGCCCTGCCGGGCCTTGATGTCCAGGTGCAGGTGGTCGTCATGGGCGGCGTTGCTGCCCGGACCCAGCACGGTGGCGAAGTAAAGGCAGGCCGAACCCTGCACCGCGTTCTGGAACGCCGCGGCCAGGTCGCCGCGATCCGCGGGGGGCGCGATCTCGATCCGCGAGCCGTCGTCGAAGCCGAAACCCGCGATATCGATGGCATTGCCCAGCGCATGTTCCGAGATCCGCGCCCCGGACGAGCCGCTGACGACGCCCCGGCAGGCATAGCCGGGCCCCGTGATGACCGAGGTCAGGTGCGGGCTGCCCGGCAGCCGGCTTGCGGCGGGAACGACCATCTCGCGAAGCCACAGGGCAAGGGCGCGGGCGGTGTCGCAGCGCAGGACCGGGCTGCCCTCGACCGCGATGCCGGGCTGGATGGTGCGCAACTCGACCGGGCGGGCGATGCCGCAATCGCGCTGGTCCGGGTCGGCGAGGGGCGGGACCTCGGCATGATCGACCCCGAGCATCACAAGTCCAAGCCGGCAGGCCGCATGGTCGAAATCCGATTCGCGCAGGCTCTCGAATGCCGGAGGACGGGTGATGCCAAGGGGAGTGACAGGCCGGTCGTAGGCTTCGGGCGGGATCAGGGCGCCCGAGGACGGCGGGGCCTTGTCATCCCCAGGCGTTGGCGCCGGGGTTTCCGGCCTCGGGACGGGCGGGACGGCCAGCCGGGGCAGCGCGCCTGACCCTGCGTCCTGCGCCATTCCCGGTTGCGCGAGGGCGGCGGCAAGCGTCAGCGACAGCAGCGCCCGCCGCCCCATCCTCAGTTCACGCCTGAAGCCGCGGCGCCCGCCGGAGCCGTATAGGGCTGGGGGTTCAGCGCCCCGTTCGCCGCCCCGCTCAGCGCCGAGGCGAGCGGGTCCGTTCCCTGCACCGGCAATGGCGCGCCCGCAGCCGCCGCCACGGCCGCCTCGACCGCCACGGCCAGCGGGGCATCGGCGGAAGGGACGGCGCCGGGCAGCGCCCGCCGGGGAACGGGGCGGCTGGCCGTGACCATGGCCGGTGCCGCCGCGTCCTGAACGGCCGTGGTGATCGTGGTTCCCGCCGCATCGGGCAAGGCCGCCGGTTCGACCGCGGGGGTCACATCCGCGATGGTCACGCCGGGCGGCAGGAAGTCCACCACCGTCTGGCCCGGCACCACCATCTTCGCCAGTTCCTGCGCGTCCCAGTTGGTCAGCCGCACGCAGCCGTTGCTCTGGTTGACGAAAAGCTGCGAGGGGTTGGGCGTGCCATGGATGCCGTAGGTTGGCTTTGACAGGTCGATCCAGACATTGCCCACCGGCGCATTCGGCCCCGGCGGAATCCGCAGCACCTTGTCGTTCTCGCCCTGCTTGAAGTTGATGCTGGGGTTATAGGTGTAATCGGGGTTCATCACCGCCGCCTCGACCAGATGCGTCCCCTGCGGCGAGGGCGTGGCCGACGAGCCGACCGTTGCCGGGTAATCCGCGACCATCCGCCCGCCCGCGTCATAGGCCGCGACCCGGCGACGCTCGGCGTCCACGATGACGCGCAGGGCGGTGGCCCGGATCGGCTTGGCGGGCACGGTGACGTTGATCACCTCGCCCGGCGCGAAGCTGGCGCCGGGGTTCAGCTGCGCCAGGAACTTCTCGTCCATGTGGAACCGCTCGGCCAGCTTTTCCAGCACCGAGGTATAGCCCATCGACGGCATCTGCGCCTTTTCGGCGTAGTCGGTCGGGATGCGGTCCACCAGCCCCTCGGCATCCGCGGGGGCGATGGTGTAGGTCGAGGTCAGGGGCGAGCCCGCGTTCCGCTGCAGCAGCGCCCAGACCTGCGGGTCCAGAACGCCGTCCTGCGGCAGCCCGTGCATCCGCTCGAAGGCGCGCACTGCACTTTTGCTCATGCCGCCGCGAAAGCCGTCCACGATCCCCGGCGACACGCCCGAGCGGTCCAGAAGGATCTGGACCTTTGCCGTCAGCGCCGACTGTCCGGGCGGCAGGTCGCCCCGGCCGGGGTAGGTGGCCGCCTCGATGTCGGCCAGCCCGATGTCGGCGCGCTTGCTCTGCGCTGCCGCGGGCAGGGCGGTGGACAGCATCAGCATCGCGGCGGTCAGCATCGGCAGCAGGCGCAGGGCGGTGGGGCGGGGCATCCGGCAATGGCTCCTTGAAATCAGATGCCCACCACTCGCAGCAGCGGGCGGTTCTGCCAAGCCCGCGCGGGTCAATATTGGTTGACTGTGGCGGCCCGGCGCGGCGTGACCTCGCGTCGGGCTTGCGGGGGCGCGCGCCGCGCGCCTAGCCTGCCGCAACAACGGGAGGGACGGATGCCGCAAGAGAACTGCCGGATCGAGGATCGGGGCACCCATCTGATCGTCGTCAACGACAATCCGCAGCGGCGCAATGCGCTGACCGCCGGCTTCTACAGCGGCTTGCGCGCAGCCCTGGCGCAGGCGGCGGCCGAGCCGCGCATCGCTGCCGTGGTCGTCACCGGGGCCGAGGGGTTCTTCTGCGCGGGTGGCGACCTGACGGTGCTGATGACTGCGCCGCAGATGACCCATGCGCAGCGGCAGGCGGCGATCGAGGACCTGCAATCGCTTGTGCGCGCCATGATCGACTGCCCGCGCCCGGTGATCGCGGCGGTGGAAGGGGGCGCGGCGGGCGCGGGATTTTCTCTGGCGCTCGCCTGCGACCTGGTGGTGGCGGGGCGCGATGCGCGCTTCACCGCCTCTTACGTGAACGCGGGGCTGATCCCTGACGGCGGGCTGTCGGGCAGCCTGACGGCGGCGCTGCCGCCCGCGCTTGTTGCCGAGCTTTGCCTGCTGGGCCAGCCGGTCGGGGCCGAGCGCCTGGCGGCCCTTGGCGCGATCAACGCGGCGGTGGAACCGGGCACCGCGCTGGCCGCGGCCGAAGAGATCGCGGTCCGGCTGGCGGAGGGACCGGCCGGGGCGCAGGTGGCGATCAAGGCGCTGCTGACCGGCGCAAGGGCCGTGCTGATGGAAGCGCAGCTTGATGCCGAGGTCGAGCCGATGGCCCTTGCGCTGGGCTCGGCCGAGGCGGCCGAGGGGATGGCCGCATTCCTCGGCAAGCGGGCGCCCGGATTCGCCGCCCTGCGCCGGGGTCAGGACAGCGTCGGATCGAACTGAAAACCCGGCACGAAGCTGTGGCGCGCCAGGCTGACAGGCCTTGAGCCGATCCACAGCACGGTTTCGTTGACCAGCACCGGGGCGTCGGGCGGGCAATCGAGCAGCCCGTCCGCCTCGACCTCGGCCGCGCGATGGGCCGAGACGGTGCGCTCGATCAGCGTGATCGTGACGTTGAGCGCGATCCATTCATTGGCGCTGGTGGTCGTCAGCACCTCATCGGTCAGGCCGGGCAGGGAGAGCATGTCGGTCCACCGCCGCTCGGCGCAGATGAGCGTGTCGTCCGCGCACAGCAGCGCGCAATATTCCTGCAGGTCGGCGGCATTGCTCTGGAACAGCCGCTCGCGGATGGGGGTGGGAACGGGGCGGTCCACCCGGCCCAGAAAGTGCAGGTTGAACTTGTGTCCGCGCCCTTCCACCATGTCGCGGATCACCGGCAGCTTGGCGCGCTGGCTTGCCGGATCAAGCCCCAGCACGACGCGGGTGCCGACGCGGCGGCGTCGTTCCAGCACGCCCCGTTCCGCCAGCGAGGTCAGCGCGCGGTTGACCGTGGCCCTGGCGCTGCCGAACTCGGCCGCGAACTGCTGCTCGGTGGGAATGAGCGAGCCGGGCGGATAGATCCCGTGGGTGATTCTGTCCATGATCACCCCGCGGATGCCAGCCCAGGTGACCGCCCGTCCACCAGCGGGGGCAGTGCCTGCGGGACGCGCAGCATGACGTCGAAGATTTGTCATCATATTCCGATCCTTGCGGGCAAGATCATAGACTAAGCTTCAGCACCGGGGAAAGCTGCCCTTAAAGATAATCAACCTTCTCGGGATTAAGCTTAAGCCACACTGACGTTGCGTCAATCCGGGGGTTGGTCATATTGACAAATTATTGCATTTCTTCATTCCGCTTTGGCCGGGGACGGCGCTTGACAGTCCCCCGACGTTCCTGACGACCGTCTGTAAAGGGCTGGAAATCCGGCGTCGGCGATCGGCAGAAAGGATCACGGGTGTGACAACAAGCGACATCTCGGCGCCCCCGCCCGCGGCGCGGGCTTCGACAGGTCCGGCCTGGCCCGTGCTGATCGCGATCAGCCTGTGCCACATGGTCAATGACATCCTGCAGTCGCTGCTGTCGGCGATCTACCCGCTGCTCAAGGCCGAATTCGCGCTGAGCTATGCCCAGATCGGGCTGATGACCTTTGCCTTCCAGGTCACGGCCTCGCTGCTGCAGCCGGTGGTGGGGATGGTCACCGACCGCCACCCGATGCCGCGGTCCCTGGCGGTTGGGATGCTGTGCAGCTTTGCGGGCGTCCTGACGCTGGCGCAGGCGGGCAGCTATCCGGTGCTGCTGACCGGGGCGATGCTGATCGGGCTGGGGTCGTCGATCTTCCACCCGGAAAGCTCGCGGGTGGCGCGGACGGCCTCGGGTGGGCGCTTCGGCATGGCGCAGTCGCTGTTCCAGGTGGGCGGCAACGGGGGCCAGGCGCTGGGGCCGCTGCTGGCGGCCTTCCTCGTGGTGCCGCTGGGCCGCCCGGTCCTGGGCTGGCTGGCGCTGATCGCGCTTGGCGGGGCGGGAGTGCTGTGGCAGGTCGGCCGCTGGGCCGAGGGCCGGCGAAAGGCGGGGGCGCTGCGCGTCGCCACCGGCCCGGTCCTGCCGGCCGGCCGCATCGCCATGGCCATCGGGGTGCTGGCGGTGCTGTCGATGACCAAGGCCTTCTACATGGCCAGCCTGACGAGCTATTACACCTTCTTCCTGATCGACAAGTTCGCGATGACCGCCCAAGCCTCGCAGGTGATGCTGTTCCTGCTGCTCTTCGGCTCGGCCGCGGGCGTCATGCTGGGAGGGATCGTGGGCGACAAGGTGGGCGCGCGGAAGGTGATCTGGTTCTCGATCCTCGGGGTGCTGCCCTTTTCGCTCATGTTGCCGCATGTCGGGCTGGGCGCGACCGCGGTGCTGACGGTGCTGGTGGGCGCGATCATCGCCTCGGCCGCGCCCGCCATTGTGGTCTTCGCGCAGGAGCTGGTGCCGGGGCGGACGGGCCTGATCGCCGGGCTGTTCTTCGGCTTCGCCTTCGGCATGGGCGGGATCGCGGCGGCGGTGCTGGGCTGGGTCGCGGACGCGCAGGGGATCGGCTTCGTCTTCAATCTCTGCTCGGTGCTGCCGGTGCTGGGGCTGCTGACGGCGCTGCTGCCGCGCGAACGCGAGCTTGCCCCGGCAACCTGAGTTGCCGCCTGCCGAAAATCCGCGCGGATCCGCTGGACAAGCGGGCCGCGGCGCGTGACGCTGTCCGGCGCAGGAACAACGGGGTGAGAGATGCGCTACAGCCGCGACATGCGAGGTTACGGGGCCAAGGCGCCCGATCCGAAATGGCCCGGCGGCGCAAGGATCGCCGTGCAGATCGTCGTCAACTACGAGGAAGGCGGCGAGAACTCGGTCGAGCACGGTGATGCCGCCTCGGAAGCCTTCCTGTCGGAAATCGTGGGCGCCCAGCCCTGGCCGGGCCAGCGCCACTGGAACATGGAATCGATCTACGATTACGGCGCCCGAGCCGGCTTCTGGCGGCTTTACCGGCTGCTAGAAGGCATCCCCGTCACCTGCTACGGCGTGGCGACAGCGCTGGCCCGCAGCCCCGAACAGACCCGCGCCATGATCGACGCCGGGTGGGAAATGGCGACCCATGGGCTGAAATGGATCGACTACAAGGACGTCCCGCGCGAGGTCGAGGCCGAACACATCCGGCAGGCGGTCGAACTGCACACTCAGGTCACCGGCGCGCGCCCGCTGGGCTTCTACCAGGGTCGGGCGTCGATGAACACGGTGGCGCTGGGCTGCGAGCAGGGCGGCTTCGAATACCTCGCCGACTCCTATGCCGACGAACTGCCCTACTGGCACGTCCACCAAGGCAGGCCGCAGTTGATGGTGCCCTATACGCTCGACGCCAACGACATGCGCTTCGCCAATGGCGGCTTCACCAATGGCGAGGAGTTCTTCCTGTATCTGCGCGACGCCTTCGACTGCCTTTACCGGGAAGGGGGCGAAGGCAGGGCGCGGATGCTGTCCATCGGCCTGCATTGCCGGCTTGCCGGGCGGCCTGGCCGGGCCGAGGGGCTGAGGCGCTTCCTCGACCACGCCCGCGCGCATGAGGGCGTGTGGTTCGCCACAAGGCTGGACATCGCACGCCACTGGGCGGCGGCGCATCCCTTCGTGGCAAGGGAACGGCCGTCGCAGATGGACCGCGCGGGGTTCGTCGAACGCTTCGGCGCGATCTACGAGCATTCCCCTTGGGTCGCCGAGCGGACTTGGGACAGTGAGATGGGCGCTGCCCATGACAGCGCCTCGGGTCTCGCAGCGGCGATGGCGCGGCAGTTCCGGGCGGCCGCGGACGAGGAGCGCTTGCAGGTCTTGCGCGCCCACCCCGACCTGGCCGGCAAGCTGGCCGCGGCGAAGCGCCTGACGGCGGATTCAACCGCCGAACAGGCCAGCGCCGGTCTCGACGCACTGACCGACGCCGAACGCACCGAGTTCACCCGCCTGAACCAGACCTACATGGCCCGCCACGGATTCCCCTTCATCATCGCGGTCAGGGACCACGACAAGCCGGGGATCATGGCGGCGATGGCGAGGCGGGTGCAGAACGACTCGGCCACCGAGCGGGCCGAGGCCGAGCGGCAGGTCATCCGCATCGCCGAGCTGCGTCTGGCCGTGGCGCTGGGCTGACCGCCGGATGCCTCGGCCCAAGCATCAACTGTTTCGCGATTTGCGGCGGATCGTCCGGCTTGCGCGGGTCTGGCAGCGGTGGGACATTCACAGCCGAGGCCGCGCAGGGCAGCAAGGACAGTGACGATGATCGACGAGACGATCCCCAGCGGCAATCCCGCCCCGATCCCCGGAGAGGGCGAGGCGCCTGCGCCCCCGCCGCGCGGCAGCTATGCAGGTCCTGTGGCGGGCCTGCCGCCGCAGACGGGGCTGACCACCGACACGGCGGTCTTCACTGACGCCTATGCGGTGATCCCCCGCAGCGTCATGCGCGATATCGTCACCAGCTTCCTGCCCGGCTGGACGGGGATGCGGATGTGGATGCTGGCGCGGCCGATGTCGGGATTCGCCGAAACCTTCAGCCAGTATGTCGTCGAACTGGCCGAGGGCGGCGGCTGCGACACCCCCGAGGACGATCCCGAGGTGCAGTCCGCCCTCTTCGTCACCGGCGGTGACCTCGACATCCGCATCGGAGAGGCGTCCCACCGCCTGCGCCCCGGCAGCTTCGCCTATGTGCCCCCCGGCACCGCTTGGTCGATCCGCAACGCCACACCCGGCAACGCCGGTTTCCACTGGTTCCGCAAGCGCTGGCAACCGGCCGCGGGCGTCACGCCCCCCGATCCGATCATCGCGCATGAGCACGAGATCGCGCCCTCGCCCATGCCCGACACCGAAGGGGCCTGGGCCACGACCCGCTTCATGGACCCGGCCGACCTGCGCCATGACATGCACATCACCGTCGTGACCTTCCAGCCCGGCGGCTCGATCCCCTTCGCGGAAACCCATGTGATGGAACACGGGCTGTTCGTGCTGGAGGGCAAGGCCGTCTATCGCCTGAACCGCGACTGGGTCGAGGTCGGCCCCGGCGACTTCATGTGGCTGCGCGCCTTCTGCCCGCAGGCCTGCTATGCGGGCGGTCCGGGCCGTTTCCGCTACCTGCTTTACAAGGACGTGAACCGCCACGCGCCCTTGTGGTTCGGCACCCATGGGTCAGGACGGGCAGGGTAGCAGCCGGGGCCAAGCCCCAGCATTTCCACCGGAAAGAAGACGCCTGAGCTTCTTTCTGGCCCAAATACCCATGCGACCGTGACGCCTCGCTCGATGGGCTGGCCGCATGGCGCGGGCAAGGCTAGAAAGCGGTCATGAAATCGCCACGACAACGCCCTTCCTTTCGTCACGAACGCGCCTGCATGGCCGAGGGCGCACGCCTGATCTGCGGCGTGGACGAGGTCGGCCGCGGGCCGCTGGCCGGGCCGGTGACGGCCGCGGCGGTGATCCTGCCGCGCAAGGGCATCCCTCGGGGCCTGGATGATTCCAAGAGGCTGTCGCCCGCCAGGCGCGCGAGCCTTGCCGCCCGCATCATGGACTGTGCCGACTGGGCGGTGGGTCATGCCAGTGTCGAGGAGATCGCCGAACTCAACATCCTGCACGCCAGCCACCGTGCCATGTGCCGCGCGGTGGCCGGGTTGCGCCAGCGCCCCTGCATCGTGCTGGTGGACGGCAACCGCATCCCGCCCGGCCTGAACCACCCGGCCCGCCCCATCATCGGGGGGGATGCCCTCAGCCTGTCGATCGCCGCCGCCTCGATCGTCGCCAAGGTGGAACGCGACCGCATCATGCTGGATCTGGCCCGGCAGCATCCCGGCTACGGCTGGGAAAGGAACATGGGCTATCCGACTGAAATTCATCGAAAGGCCCTTGCCGAACTGGGGCCGACCCCGATTCATAGAATCAGCTTCCCCTCCATCCACAAGATGTTGTGTCCCGAATCAGGAACAACCGGGTGATTCGAAAAAGAATTGACGGCGAATCAGCTTTGACTCATGTTGGGGCCAACAACATGAGCGGCATCAGCGCCGCCGGTCAGAGGGCAGCAATGACGACGATACAGGCAACGCGCGCAGTTGCGCGCAACAAACCATTGGCCCTGAACATGATCCTTGCCGGTGACTGCATCGAGGTGATGAACGGCCTGCCCGAAGCCTCGGTCGACCTGATCTTTGCCGATCCGCCCTACAACCTGCAGCTTCGGGGGGAACTGCACCGTCCCGACAACAGCCGCGTCGATGCCGTGGACGACGCCTGGGACCAGTTCGGCAGCTTCGCCGCCTATGACCGCTTCACCCGGGACTGGCTGGCCGCCGCTCGCCGGCTGCTGAAACCCAACGGCGCGATCTGGGTGATCGGCAGCTATCACAACATCTTCCGCGTCGGCGCCGAATTGCAGAACCAGGGCTTCTGGATCCTCAACGACGTGGTCTGGCGCAAGTCGAACCCGATGCCGAACTTCCGCGGCAAGCGACTGACCAACGCGCATGAGACGCTGATCTGGGCCTCGAAGACCGAGGGCGCGAAATACACCTTCAACTACGAGGCGCTGAAAAGCCTCAACGAAGGCATCCAGATGCGGTCCGACTGGACGCTGCCGATCTGCACCGGGGGCGAGCGGCTGAAGGACGAGGGCGGCGCCAAGGCCCATCCGACGCAAAAGCCCGAAAGCCTGCTGCACCGTGTGCTGGTCGGCACGACCAATCCCGGCGACGTGGTGCTGGACCCCTTCTTCGGCACCGGCACCACCGGCGCGGTGGCCAAGATGCTGGGCCGCGACTGGATCGGGATCGAGCGCGAGGCCGCCTATCGCGAGGTCGCGGAACGCCGCCTGTCCCGCATCCGGCGGCTGGATGCTGCCTCGCTTGCCACAACCACAAGCAAGCGCGCCGAGCCGCGTGTCCCCTTCGGCCAGGTGGTGGAACGGGGCATGCTGCGGCCGGGCGAGGAACTGGTGTCGCTGGGCGGCCGCCACACGGCGCGGGTGCGGGCGGATGGCTCGGTGATCGGACGCGATGTCAGGGGGTCCATCCACCAGGTCGGCGCCGCGCTGGAAGGCGCGCCCTCCTGCAACGGCTGGACCTACTGGCATTTCCGCCGTGACGGGAAGATGATACCCATCGACATCCTTCGTCAGCAGATTCGAGCCGAGATGGCCGATCACGCCTGATGCAGGTTCGCCGGTGTCTCGGGCCGCGGGGTTTCCTTCGGCTGCGGGACGAACTCGCCCCGCCCGGCTCTGCCCGGCGGGGCCTTTTCTTTACAGGGAGCCCCGCGGCATCGGGGTCTCGCCACGGTTGTAAGGCTTCCAGTCGGTCACATCGGAATAGAACCGCCGCCGCCAGGCCCTTACCCGCGGGTTCATCCACCGCCGCCACCAAGGCGGGACCATCGCCACGAAGGTCATCGCTGGATAGCCGTAGGGAAGCTGCGGGGCCTCGTCCTCGGCATAGGTCTGCAGCAAGGGAAAGCGGCGGTCGGGCTTGTAGTGGTGGTCCGAATGGCGCTGCAGGTTGATGAGCAGCCAGTTCGAGGCCGTGTGGCTGGCGTTCCAACTGTGGCGCGGCAGGACGTGCTCATACCGGCCATTGCCGAGGTGCCGACGGGTGAGGCCGTAATGCTCGACGTAGTTCGTCAGTTCAAGCTGCCAGATTGCCACGAAAGCCTGGAACACGAACAGCAGCACCCCCTGCCATCCCCCGAGGATCGCCGCGAAGAGCAGCATCCCCCCTTGCAGCGCCGCGTAGCGCCAGAAAGGGTTGCGTCGATCCCAGGCGGGCCGCTTCGCCCGCGCGAGCAGCTTCTTCTCGGCGTGCCAAGCGGATTGCGGACAGGTCCACAGCACGCGCAGGAAATAGCGGAAGAATCCCTCGTTATACCGAGCCGACACCGCGTCGCGCGGCGTCGCCACCCAGGAATGATGGACCAGCAGATGCTCGGTCCTGAAATGCGAATACAGATTCGAGGCGAGGATCAGGTCGCCCAGCCAGCGCTCGAACCCCGGCTTCTGGTGCAGAAGCTCATGGGCATAGACCATGCCGATGGTCCCCGACATGACGCCGATGCCGAAGAAGACGCCCAGCTTCTCCCACCCGCCTAGGTGCCCCGCATGGGTCACATGCCAGATCGCCCAGAAGACCACCGCCGCCTGCACCGGCCACCAGACCCAGGTGATCGCGCGATGCCAGAACAGGCGCTCGTCCGGCGTCTCGGTGTCGGGGTTGGTGCTGTCCAGCCCCAGCACCCCGTCCAGCGCGGTGACCAGATACCACGCATAGGCGGGCATCAGCAGGAACCACCATCCTCCGCGCAGCGTGGCCAGCACCGCCAGCGGCACCAGCCCCAGCGACATCCAGAAGGGCAGCGCGGCCCGCAGCGACGACATCCTCATGCCCGCGCTTCTATCCCCGGCGGCCCCAAGGCGCCACCCGCGCCGCCAGACCTGCTAAGGGGGCTTCTTTCTGGACCAAATACCCCCCGCCGCAGGCGGTCCGGCGCATCGACCCGGACAGGCGTTCCGGCCTTTCCGCGGGCCAAGGAAATTTCCTGACTGTCAGGGCAAATGCAGCCACCGGGCGGCATCCCGTCAGGTCACGATGAACGCGCGACGGGGATTGGAGAGCCTTCAAGCAGGCGCAGCTTGATCTGGCCAGCCTCGCGGACATGGTGGAACAGGAAGGCGGCGGCGGCCTGCATGTCGCGTGCCTCGATCAGGTCGAGGATCTGCAGGTGCTCGCGGCATTGTTGGGGCAGCCGCTCGCGTTCGTTGCCGATGCGGTATTCGATCAGCCGCCGCACCCGGTTCACCCGCCGCACGGCGTCCAGGAAGAAGACGTTGTTGGCGCAGCGCATCAGCATCTCGTGGAACTCGATATTGGTGCCGTAGATTGCTGCGCGGCTTGCGCCCCTGAACCCGGAAAGAAGGTCAAGCTGGTGCTGGCGCGCGGTGACGAAGGCCTCGGGGTCGGGGGCAAAGCTGGGCAGCAGCAGGGCCTGCATCTCGATGGCGGCGCGGAACTGGTAGGCGTCGGCATAGGCCTTGAGCGAGTTCAGGGTCTCGCGGAACTCCCATCCGTTGCCAGGCAGGCGGTCCACCAGGCCTTCCTCGGCCATCTGCTGCAGGGTCCGGACCAGCCGGCCCCGCGCGATGCCATACTGGCGCATCAGTTCGCTTTCGCTGAAGCGGTCGGGAAGGCGGCCGGACAGCCGGTCCTCGGCGATCTGGAAATACAGGCTTTCCTCCTGCGAGTTCCTGCCCGGCATCTCGGGCAGGTCGGCGGCATCCATCGCAAGGAAGAAGCCGCGGTTCGGCTCGGCCCTGACGATCCCGAGATCCTCGAGCTTCCTCAGGGCGCCCACGACGGGGGCGCGGGACACGCGGAAGGCGTCGGCCAGCTTCTGCGCGCCAAGATGCCGGCCTGCCCGCATCTCCTCGCCGCGGACATGGTCCAGCACCTGCTGCATGATCTGGGGAACAAGGCTTTCACGGGCCATGCAGCCATCCTCCCTTCCAATGGGGCGAGTGCATGAATAACGCATAAACTGCAATATAGTCCATGGATGGCGGCGTGATGCTCAAGTGCGCACCGATGCTGTGGCACCCTCAACAAAGCTTATTGCATTTTGTCCGAACGAGCTTCAATATTACCGTAGACCATCAAGGGTCAAACCGGGAGGAATTCATGTCTTTTGTCACCCGCAGGCTTGCAGCGGCCTGTCTTGCCGTGATGACGGCGGTGGCGCCGGCAGCGGCGCAGGATCTGGAACTGACCATCACCGCCCCCGCGGGTGCCGGCGGCGGCTGGGACGCCGCGGCCCGGTCGCTGCAGGAAGTCATGATGCAGACCGGCACCGCGAAAAGCGTGCAGGTCATCAACGTTCCGGGCGCGGGCGGCACCGTGGGGCTGGCGCAGTTCGCCCAGAACGCCAGCGGCCAGCCCGACCAGTTGCTGGTCGGCGGCATCACCATGGTCGGCGCGATCCTGACCAACAAGGCGCCGGTGAACCTGAGCAACGTCACCCCCATCGCGCGGCTGACGGGCGATCCGCTGGTCGTGGTGGTGCCCGCGAACTCGCCCCACCAGACGCTGGCCGATTTGACGGCCGCGATCCAGGCGGATGTGTCGCGCGCCATCTGGGCCGGCGGCTCGGCGGGCGGGGCGGACCACATCTTGGCCGCGCTGATCACCCAGGCGGCGGGCGCGGACCCGTCCAAGGTGAACTACGTCGCCTATTCGGGTGGCGGCGAGGCGCTGGCCGCCATGCTGGGCGGGCAGGTCACGGCGGGGATTTCGGGCTACGGCGAATGGCAGGGGCAGATCGAATCGGGCGACCTGCGGGCGCTGGCGATTTCCTACCCCGAGCCGATCGAGGGAATCGCTGCCCAGCCGCTCAAGGCGCAGGGCATCGATGTGGAACTGGTGAACTGGCGCGGCGTCTTCGCCGGTCCCGACATTGCCGATGCCGACAAGCAGGCCCTGTCCGCCGCCATCGAGCAGACCGTGAAGTCGCCCGAATGGCAGCAGGTCCTGACCGCCCGCGGCTGGACCGACTACTATGCGCCGGCGGATGAATTCGCGGCCTTTGTCGCGTCGGAGAACGAGCGCGTCCAGGCCACGCTGCAATCCATCGGCCTGGCCGAATAGGCCGGTGCGGGCGGGGGCACGGTCCCCGCCCTTTTTTCAGGGGGGAAGCCAAGGATGAACCTGGGACAAAGCGGCCTGCATCGCCCCACGGCGATCATCGGCGTGGGCCTGATCGCGATGGCCGCGATCACATGGTTCGATGCCAGGGGCATGAGCATCCGGTCGAACTACGGCGTCGGCGCGGATGCGGCCTCGTATTTCGTCGCGGCCTTTCTGGCCGTTCTGGGCGCCGCGCATCTGGTCACGGCCCTGCGCCCCGGCATCACCGCGGATGACGCGGACTGGAGCGGGGTCGCCTGGATCGCGCTGGCGCTGGGCGGGCTGATCGGGTCGATCTGGCTGGGCCTCGGCTTCATCCTCGGCTCGACGCTGCTGTTCGCCTTCACGGCACGGGCCTTCGGGCGGCAGGCGCTGCTGGCCGATCTGGTGATCGGCGCGCTGATCTCGACCGGGGTCTTCCTGATGTTCAACAAGCTTCTGCAACTGGCGCTGCCCACGGGCCCGCTGGAACGCCTGTTCTGAGGTCGCCATGGACGCGCTCATCCAGCTTCTGAACGGATTTTCCGTCGCCATCCAGCCGATGAACCTGGCCTTCGCCGCCATCGGCGTTCTTCTGGGCACCATGGTCGGCGTGCTGCCGGGGATCGGCCCGGCGCTGACGGTTGCGCTGCTGTTGCCGGTGACCTTCAAGCTCGACCCCGGCGGCTCGCTCATCATGTTCGCGGGCATCTATTACGGGGGCATGTATGGCGGCTCGACCACCGCCATCCTGCTGAACACGCCCGGAGAGGCGGCGTCTGTCGTCACCGCGCTGGAAGGCAACAAGATGGCCCGCCAGGGCCGGGGCGGCCCGGCGCTGGCCACCGCCGCCATCGGGTCCTTTGTCGCGGCGCTGATCGCGACCATCGGGCTGGCGTTCCTTGCGCCGATCCTCGTCAAGCTGGCTGTGCGCTTCGGGCCATGGGACTATTTCGGGCTGATGCTGATTGCCTTCGTCACCGTGTCGGCGACCTTCGGATCATCGCCCCTGCGCGGCCTGACCAGCCTTGCCATCGGCCTCTGGCTGGGCCTGATCGGCATCGACCAGCTGACCGGGCAGACGCGTCTGGCCTTCGGCGTCCCCAACCTCTTCGACGGGATCGAGGTCACGACGCTGGCCGTGGGCCTGTTCGCCATCGGCGAGGCCCTGCACGTCGCCTCGCGCCACGCCTTCGCGCCGGAAAAGCCGATGGCGATCAAGGGCTCGATCTGGATGACGCGCGGCGACTGGGCGCGGTCGTGGAAGCCCTGGCTGCGCGGCGCGGGGATCGGCTTTCCCATCGGCGCGCTGCCGGCGGGGGGCGCGGAAATCCCGACCTTCCTCAGCTACACCACCGAACGCAAGCTGTCGAAGCACCCTGAGGAGTTCGGGCAGGGCGCCATCGAGGGCGTCGCCGGACCCGAGGCCGCCAACAACGCCTCCGCCGCAGGCTCGCTGGTGCCGCTGCTGACACTGGGCCTGCCCACCTCGGCTACGGCGGCGGTGATGCTGGCGGGGTTCCAGCAATACAACATCCAGCCGGGGCCGCTGCTGTTCGTCCAGCACGCCGATCTGGTCTGGGGGCTAATCGCCTCGCTCTTCATCGCCAACATCATGCTGCTGGTCCTGAACCTGCCGCTGGTGGGGTTGTGGGTGCAGCTTCTGAAGATCCCGATGCCCTGGCTTTACGCGGGCATCCTGGTTTTCGCCACGATGGGGACCATCGCCGCCAATCCCTCGGTCGTGGAACTGCTGCTGCTGTCGGCCTTCGGCGTCCTCGGCTTCCTGATGCGACGATACGATTACCCGGTGGCGCCGGTGGTCGTGGGGCTGATCCTGGGGCCGATGGCCGACAGCCAGTTGCGCCGCGCCTTGCAGATGAGCCTGGGGGACCCCATGATCCTGCTGCAGCACCCCGGATCGGCCATCATGATCGCGATCGCCACGATCGCCCTGATCGCGCCCTTCGCCTTCCGGGGACTGGCGCGCTTCCGGCAGGACGAGGACTGAGCAAGGGACAGGCCCCTGCGGGGCGCCTGTCATGACGGAAAAGACCATGACCCACGAGACGACCCTTCGCACCGCCGGCACCGACTGGCGCATCATCGACCTGCCCGCGGCGGCGGGCGGGCGGCTGTCCGCGATGCCGCATATCCACCGCATCCTGCTGGAGAACGTGCTGCGGACCGCAGGGCCGGACGCTGCGCGTGCGAGAAAGGCGATCCTGTCCGCTCTGGACGGCCCGACGGATGCCGAGATCCCGTTCCTGCCCGGCCGGGTGCTGATGCATGACACGACCTGCGGGCCGGCGCTGGTGGACATCGCCGGGATGCGCTCGGCGCTGGCCGAGGCGGGGCATGACCCAAGGCTGCTGAACCCGGTGCTGCCGGTGGATGTCTCGACCGACCACTCGCTGGCGGTGGATTTCTTCGGGGGCAGGGGGGCGATGGCGCGCAACCTCGCCAACGAATACCGCCGCAACGCCGAGCGCTACCGCTTCATGAAATGGGCGACGAACAGCCTGGAAAACTTCCGCGTGCATCCGCCGGGGACCGGCATCATGCACACGCTGAACATGGAGCGGCTGGCGACGGTGGTCTCGGCGCGGGACGGCTGGCTGATGCCTGACGCGATGATCGGCACCGACAGCCACACGCCGATGGTGAACGGCATCGGTGTCCTTGCATGGGGCGTGGGCGGGATCGAGGCGGAAAGCGTCTTTTTCGGGATGCCGGTGATGCTGCGCGTCCCCGATGTGGTGGGGATGCGCCTGACGGGGCGCTTGCGCGAGGGCGTGACCGCCACCGACCTTGCCCTGACGGTCACGCAGATCCTGCGGGGCATCGACCTTGCGGACCGCTTCGTCGAGTTCTTCGGGCCGGGCGTGTCGTCCCTGTCCGCGGGCGACCGCGCCGTGATCGCCAACATGACGCCCGAGTTCGGCGCGAACACCGGCTTCTTCCCGGTCGATCAGGCGGTGCTGGACTACATGGCGGCCACCGGCCGCAGCCGCGAGCATATCGCGCGGGTGGAAGCCTACTGCCGCCGTCAGGGCCTCTGGTTCGATCCCGACGAAACGCCGCGCTTCTCGCAGGTGGTGGAGCTTGACCTGTCCTCGGTCGAGATCAGCGTCGCCGGTCCCCGCCGCCCGCAGGATCGCCTGCCGGCCTCGGCCACGGCACAGGGCGCGGCTGAGGTGCGGGGCGGTCTGCCAAAGCCGGTGCCCGCAGGCGAGGTGCCGGACGGCGCCGTCGCCATCGCCGCGATCACCTCCTGCACCAACACCACCGATCCGCGCCTGCTGGTCGCGGCCGGGCTGGTCGCGCGCAAGGCCCGTGCGCTGGGGCTGACCCCGCCCCCTTGGGTCAAGACCTCGCTCGCCCCCGGATCGCCCACGGCGCAGCGCTATCTGGAACGGGCAGGGCTGCTCGATGACCTTGAGGCGGTGGGCTTCGGCATCGTCGGCTTCGGCTGCACGACCTGCATCGGCAACTCGGGGCAACTCACCGACCTGTCGCAAGAGGCCTTGGCCGAGGACCGCCTGCAGGTGGCTGTCCTGTCGGGCAACCGCAACTTCCCCGGCCGCGTCCATCCGCAGCTTGAGGCGGGGTTCCTCGCCTCGCCGCTGCTAGTGGTGGGTTTTGCGCTGGCGGGCGACGTGGAACGCGACATCCTGCGGGACGAGATCGCGCCGGGCGTCCGGCTTTCCGACCTGTGGCCCACGGGGGCCGAGATCGACGCGGCGCTGGCAAGGGCCAGCGCCACCGAGGATTTCGCCGCCGCCTATGACGAGGCGGAATCCAGCCGGATGTGGGCCGAACTGGACGCCCCCGACACGGCGCTGTTCCCTTGGGACGAGGCCTCGACCTACATCCGCCGCCCGCCCTTCGCCTCTTTCGACGCGGGCTCGCGGCTCGGCGCCTACGCCGCGCGGCCCATCCTTGTCGTGGGCGACGACATCACCACCGACCACATCTCGCCCGCAGGCGCGATCCCGGCTGTCGGAGAGGCGGGCGACTACCTGATCCGGCGGGGCGAGAACCCGCGTGATCTCAATGTCTTCTCCTCGCGCCGCGGCAACTGGGAGGTGATGCTGCGCGGGCTGTTCACCAACCGCAATGTCAGGAACCTGCTGGGGGACGGCATCCCGCCCGGCTCGACCGTGCTGCATGATGGGCAGGTGCTGCCGCTATGGCAGGCAGCCGAGCGTTACCGCGCCGACGGCCAGCCCGTCGTCGTGGTCGCGGGCGAGCGTTACGGCATGGGCTCGTCGCGTGACTGGGCGGCCAAGGGCGTGGCGCTGCTGGGCGCCTGCGCCGTGCTGGCCGTCAGCTTCGAGCGCATCCACCGCGCCAACCTGATCGGCATGGGCGTCCTGCCGCTGCGCCTGCCGGAAGGCGTGACACCCGAGACGCTGGGCCTGTCCGTCCACGACCTGATCGAGATCGACGCGGATGCCGCGCAGATCGCCCCGCGCAGCCCCGTTGCGGTTCGCATCCGCCGCGCCGATGGCCGCATCGGGGAAATCACCGCCACCGCCGCCATCGAGACCTCGCTTGAGGTCATGACCCTGCGGCAGGGCGGGCTGCTGCCGCTGATCCTGCGGCGGCAGGTGGAACCGGCCGCCGCCTGACGGGCGGCCGGGACGCGGGTTCAGTGCGACATCAGCACCGGCAGGGTCGCGTTTTCCAGGATGTCGCGGGTGACGCCGCCCAGCAGGTCCTCGCTGAACTTGCTGTGCTCATAGGCGCCCATGATGAGCTGCCCGGCACCAAGATCGGCGCAGGTGTCCAGGATCGTCCGGCCGATCCCGCCGGGACCGGCGGGGCGCATCACCAGCTCGGCCTCGATCCCGTGGCGCGACAGCAGCAGCAGCACGTCCTGCGCGTAATCCGGCCCCAGGTCGTCGCCGATGCCCAAGAGCGTGACCCTGTCCTTGGTGCCGAGGATATGCATCGCATCCGCCAGCGCGCGGGCCGAGGCGCGCTTGCCGTCCCAGGCGACCACTGCTGTTTCCACGATCGCCGGGGCGGCATAGTCGGGCGGCACGATCAGCACCGGGCGGCCGCTGCGCAGCGCGACGACGTCGGGGCGGGTGGCGAAATCGCGGGTCCGCGAGCCTGTCGTGGCGCTGCCCATGACGATCACGTCATGGGCATGGGCGGCGCGGGCGATGGCATTGGCGTTGTAGCCCTTCAACTCGGTGAACTCGGCCCGATCCTGCAGTCCGGCCTGCGCCGCGCTGGCCAGGAAGGCCTCGCGGCGGCGGGATGCGAAGTCCGACTCCGCCTGGTCGAGCATCCGGTCGATCTCGCGCGTGAAGAAGGGCGCGGGTCGGCTGCGCATCGGATTGGGCGCCTGCCACAGGACGGCGGTGATCCAGGCGTCATGCTTCTGCGCCATCTGGATCGCCATCCGCAGCGCGCCTTCGCCGCCTCCGTTCCCGAGATAGGTGGTCATGATGCTGCGGATGGTCATTGCCGATGCTCCCTGGAACCTGCGTTGTCGCGGGGATAATGAAGCCTCCGTGATGCGGGTTCAATCACAACGCCCATGACCATCTGTCGCGCCAGGGAAACCGCTGCCCCCATGAGGGCCGGGTTTGCCCGCCACCGGATGGATGCGCCGCCCGGTTTCGCCCCTGCCGCGACGCGGCGTCATGGACGGGTTGGGGAGCGGAGCCCGTTGTGCAGGGAACTTATGCGGTTACAGGCAGTTGCGGCGATGCAACCGCTTTCCCCGATGGATCATGACGCCGCTTTCCCTTGTCCCGGGCCGCAACTGCTGGCGGGTGGCTTCCGCCGACCGCCTGTCCCTGATCGTGGACGGGCAGGCCTATTTCCGCGCCATGCGGCAGGCGCTTCTGTCGGCGCGGCACCTGGTCGTGATGATCGGCTGGGACTTCGACTTCGAGATCGAGATGCTGCCCGGCGACAGCGACGCCCAGGGGAACGCCCCCGACGGACTGCCCAACCGGGTCGGCCCGTTCCTCGACGCGCTGGTGGAACGCCGCCCCGATCTCGACATCTACCTGCTGAAATGGAGCGGGGGCGCCCTGATCGCGCCGGGCCGGGCGATCCCGGCCTTTCGCATCAAGCTGATGTCGCCCGACCAGATCCACCTGGCCTTCGATGGCCGCCATCCCATCGGCGCCTGCCATCACCAGAAGATCGTGGTGGTGGACGATGCCCTGGCCTTCTGCGGCGGCCTTGATGTGACGGAAGGGCGCTGGGACACGCCCGAGCATCTGTCAGGCGACCCGCGCCGCCGCCTGCGGTCGGGCGAGATCGCCCAAGCCTGGCATGACGCCGCCGCGATGATGTCCGGCCCCGCCGCGCAGGCGCTGGGCGAGCTTGCCCGCGCCCGCTGGCTGCGCGCCAATGACGCGCCCCTGCCCGAGCCGGTGCCCGATCCCGCGCCCGCCGATCTCTGGCCCGAGAAGGTGGCCGTCGATTTCCGCGACTTGCCCGTGGCCATTGCCCGCACCGAGCCGCCCGAGCGCGACACCCCCGCGGTGGTCGAGATCGAGCAGCTTTACCTGGACGCCATCGCCGCCGCCCGACACACCATCTACATCGAATCGCAGTATTTCGCCGCCGACAGCATCACCCGCGCCGTTGCCGCGCGGCTGGCCGAACCGGATGGCCCCGAGGTGCTGGTGATCAACCCCGAGGCGGCGCAGAACGCCGTCGAGGATGCGGCCATGCATGTCACCCGCAGCAGGATGATGCTGGCCCTGCAGGCGCGCGACCGCTTCCGCCGTTTCCGCATGGTCCATCCGGTCAATGCCGCGGACGAGCCGATCTATGTCCATGCCAAGCTGCTGATCGTGGACGACATCTTCCTGCGCGTGGGGTCCAGCAACATCGACCGCCGGTCCATGGGCTTCGACACCGAGGCCGACGTGGCCGTGCTGGCCCGCACGGATGCCGACCGCGACCGTATCCGCGCCATCCGCGCCAATCTGCTGGCCGAGCATCTCGGCTCGACGGTGGACCGGGTGCAGGCTGTCATCGCGGAATGCGGCGGGCTGATCCCCGCCATTGACCGGCTGAACCCCGAAGGCCCCCGCCGGCTGGAGGTGCTGATCCCCCGCGACCCCGGCCCGCTGGGGCGCCTGCTGTCGCACAGCCGATTCTTCGACCCGCGCTATCGCCGCAGCGCTCGCAGCCGGCTGGGACTGACGAACCGTCACCTGTTCATGGGGCTTGGCGCGCTGGGACTGGCAGCGGTGCTGCTGGCCCGGCGGCGGCGCTGATCGCCGCCGCCGTCGCGGATCACGAGGCCGAGGGCACCCCTTCGCCCCGCATCCCGGCCATGTACTGACGCAGCACCACCGCGCCCAGGACCGCGAAGCCGATCAGGGTCGAGATGATCTCGGGCGCGATCATCAGCAGCGCGGCGATGGGCAGAGCAAACCGCTCGATCTTCAGCAGCGGCCCCAGCAGCCAGTTCGTGATCGCCGCGGACAGGGCGATGATGCCCAGGACCGCGCCGGTGAAGGCCAGCACGAAGTCCGGCAGCGTGAAGGCTTCCGTCACGATCAGCAGCGAGGGCGAGAAGACGAAGACAAAGGGCACCAGCGCCTTGCCCATCGACAGCCGGAAGGCCGTGTTCCCGGCCTTGAAGCCGTTGGCCCCCGCGATCCCCGCGGCCGCATAGGCCGCAAGCGCCACCGGCGGCGTCACGTCCGCCAGCACGCCGAAGTAGAAGACGAAGAAATGCGCGACCAGAGGCTCGACGTTCATCATCCCCAGCACGGGGGCCGCCACGGCGACCATGATGATGTAGTTGGCCGTCGTCGGCACCCCGCAGCCCATCAGCACGCAGACCACCGCCGTCATCACCAGCGTGAACAGCAGCGTAAGCGTCTCGATGCTGAACAGCTCGAAGGGCAGGACGGACAGCAGGCCGTGGAACGAGACCGCCCAGTTCTGCGCGACGCTTGTGACCATGAAGGCGATCTTGAAGCCGACTCCGGTCAGGGTGACGACGCCGATCACCACGCCCACCAGCGCGGCGGCGGCGGTCACCGCCAGCGACTGCCGGGCGCCGGACACGAAGCCCTCGTAAAGCCCGGCGGCGGTTTCCTTCAGCCCCTCGACCACTCCGGCGGCCATGATGCGCTGGATGATGTAGACCACGATGCAGGCCGCGATGGCCGAAAAGGCCGAAAGGAAGGGCGTGCGGCCCGACATCAGCATCCAGACCAGCAGGACCAGCGGCAGGACCGACAGCCAGCCCTCGCGCAGGACCTTGCCGGCTTTCGGCAGTTCCTCGGCCCGCAGGCCGCGGATGCCAAGGCGCTTGGCCTCAAGATGGACCTGCACCAGCACGCCGAAGAAATGCATGAAGGCCGGGACGATGGCCGCGATCAGGATCGTGCGCAGCGGGATGCCGAGGTATTCCACCATCAGGAAGGCCACGGCCCCCATCACGGGCGGCGTGATCTGCCCGCCCGTGGACGAGGCGGCCTCGACGGCGGCAGCGAAATGGCGCTTGAAGCCGATCTTGATCATCGCCGGGATGGTCAGCGCACCAGTCGTCACCGTGTTGGCGATGGACGAGCCCGAGATCGTCCCCAGCATGGCAGAGGACACCACCGACACCTTCGCCGGCCCGCCCGCAAAGCGCCCTGTCAGCGCGGTCGCCAAATCGATGAACAACTGCCCCAGCCCGATCTTCTGCGCCATCACCCCGAACAGGACGAAGTGGAACACATAGGTCGCGATCACGCCCAGCGCGGTGCCGTAGATCCCCTGCGAGGTCAGGTAGAGATGGTTGATGATGTTGGCCCAGTCCGCGCCGGGATGGACGAGGATGCCCGGCATCGAGCGCCCGAAATAGGCATAGGCGATGAACAGCAGCGCGATCACCGGCAGCGGCCAGCCCATCGACCGCCGCACGGCTTCCAGCAGCGCGACCAGCAGGATCGTGCCCATGGCGATGTCGATGGGCAGCGGGTTGCCGACCCGGAAGGCAAGCTGGTCATAGATCCACGGCACGTAGAAGGCGCTGACCGCCCCGCCGATCGCCAGAACCCAGTCTGTCACCGGCACGCCGAGGATGGCGAAGCCGTCGGTCTTGTGGCGGTTCCGCGCCAGCGCCGAGAAGGACAGGAAGATCACGAACAGCGACACGCCCATATGCAGCCCGCGATGGGTCGTGGCGCGCGGGATGCCGAAGCCTGCGGTGTAGAAGTGATAGACCGACAGCAGGAACAGGATCACCCCGGACAGGATCGCGACGGGGCGCGTGACCGTGCGGAATCGGGCCTCGGGATCGTATTCCTCCTCAAGCGCGCGCAGTTCGGCTTCGGATAGCTGGCGGGGGGCGTCGGTCATTCTGGTGTCCTGCAATGCGGATCGGTAAAGGACGCGGACCGGGAACCGGCCGCGTCCTTCCATGGGTCAGGCCCGGCTCATTCGAGCTTGCCGGCCTCCTTGTAGAAACGCTCGGCGCCCGGATGGAAGGGGATGCCCGCGCCCTGCGTGGCGCTGTCCAGCGTGATCAGCTTGCCCTTGGCATGGCCCGCGGCGAACAGCTTCTGCGTGTTCTCGTTGTAAAGCGCCTGAACGATGCCGTAGACCATCTCCTCGGGCTGGTCGGCGCTGGTGACAAGCTGCGCGCCGACGGAAAGGGTGGCGACATCCGCGTCCTGCCCCTCATAGGTGCCCGCCGGGACCGTGTCACTGGCGAAGAAGGTATAGGTTTCGCGCAGTTGATCGGCCTCGGGGCCGGAGATCGGCACCAGCGTCACGGCGTGCTGGCTGGCCAGTTCCGCAATCGCCCCGGCCGGGAAACCGCCGACGAAGAAGAAGGCGTCCATCGCCCCGTCCCGCATCCGGTCGGCCGCCTGGTCGGGCTTGAGGTATTCCGCCGTCACATCCGCTTCCGACAGGCCGAAGGCTTCGAGGATGATCTTGGCGTCCACCAGCGTGCCCGAGCCGGGTTCGTCCAGCGAGACGCGCTTGCCCTTGAGATCGGCGGGCGAGGCGATGCCCGCGTCGGCCCGCGCGACCAGGTGGATGCTTTCGGGGTAAAGGTTCGCGATCAGCCGCAGCTTTTCGACCGCGGGCTGGCCTTCCCACAGGCCGGTGCCGGTCTGCGCCCAATAGGCCACGTCGGACTGGGTGAAGCCCGCCTCCATCGCGCCGCCGTTGATGCCGTT
>NZ_JAUNPC010000141.1 GCF_030536915.1 Paracoccus sp. (in: a-proteobacteria) | reverse complement strand
GAAGGTGGCGGGTCAAGGGACAGGCCGCCCCGGAGATCGCGCCCTGCGGGAGTGCTGCAGGCTTCGCTGTGCCGGATGGAAGGCGTGGCCGGGGCGGGACGCCGCGTGGACGGGGACAGCCGCGCCCCCTGAATCGGGCCAAGGGGCTCGCCGCAGGCCGCCACCGCCGCGATCCATGCCTCGGGGGCGTCGGGAAAGCGCCCGCGCAGCCGGGCGGCCCGCGCCTCGGCCTCGGTTTCCCGCCGGTCCAGCACGCGCGCCACCCGCCGCAGAAGCCGCGACAGACGACGGCGCAGCGGGATGCGGGGGCGCATGGCTCAGACCCGCTCGAGCTGGTCGAAGGACAGGCGCAGCAGTTCCACCGCCACCTCGCGCCCCAGCGCGTCCAGCGGCGCGCCCTGCCATTCGCAGGGCCAGGCGTTGAACAGGTTCCAGCGCAGCGCCTCGGTGGTGCCGTCGCTGTCCAGCATCATCACCGACACGTTGCGCCGCTCGACCCGGCCCTGGATGGTGGCCTGCATCCAGGTCCACAGCTCGGCATCCCGGATCAGGCCGTAGCGCAGCGTCACCTCGGCGTAATCGACCGGCCCCGGCATGGTCCGCACGATCTGGCCGATGCCGCCCTCGCGGTAGCGGATCGGGTGGACCCGGACGCCGAGGCCGCTGACCTCGGTGAAATGCCCCCGCGCCACGCCCGGAATCTCCAGCCGGAACTGGAAGTTCCGCATCGGGTCGGGGCTTTGGGTGCCTTGGGTGGTGTCCGTCTCTGGCATGGCGGGTTCCTTCGCGGGTCAGGGCATCTCGGCGCTGGTCTGGCCGATGCGGAAGATCACGAATTCGGCGGGGCGCACCGGGGCCATCCCGACCTCGATCACCACGCGCCCGGCGGCGATCTCGTCAGGGGTGTTGGTCTCGGCGTCGCATTTGACGAAGAAGGCCTGTTCCGGCGTCGCCCCCTGCAGGGCGCCGTTCCGCCATAGCAGCGTCAGGAACGCCCCCACGTCGCGGCGGATGCTTTTCCACAGCCGTTCGTCATTCGGCTCGAACACCACCCATTGGGTGCCGCGGCGGATGCTTTCCTCGACCATGATGAACAGGCGCCGCACCGGGACATAGCGCCATTCGCTGGCCGAGGGCGCGAGGGTGCGCGCCCCCCACAGCACGATCCCCCGCCCGGTGAACATGCGGATGACGTTGACGCCCCCGGGGTTCAGCACCGCCTGCTCGGCATCCGTCAGCCGCTGCGACAGCCCCAGCGCCCCGCGCACGACCATGTTCGCCGGCGCCTTGAAGACGCCGCGCCGGGTGTCGTTCAGCGCGAACATCCCCGCGACATGGCCCGAGGGCGCCACCGTGACCAGCTTGCTGGAATCGAAGGGGTCGCGCACCACCAGATGCGGGAAGTAAAGCCCGCCGTGGCCGCGCTCGCTTTCGCGGGCGCGCTGGCCGCCCGGCTCTCCGTCCGGCTCGCCCGCCGGAAGGCTGGCCACGCGGATCAGCCGCGACAGGTCGGGGGCCTCGGCCGGGCCGTCGAGGATGGCAAAGCAGGTGCCCAGCAGCTCGCAATGGGTCAGCAGCAGGTCCTGGATGGCGGGGTCGGTCTCGTCGGGGGCGGCGATCATGGCGATCTCGTCCACCGCGGACAGCGCCCGCAGCCCCTCCTCGAAGCCGCGGCCGGGGCCGGTGTTCACCACCCAGGCCCGCCGTCCGCCGTTGAGGAAGAACCCCGAGACGGCGTGCGACAGCGGGGTGGAAACCCCCGCCTGCCCCCCGTAGATCCGCAGGAAGTCGCGCCAGTTGTTGACGGCCAGGGCCTCGCCCGGCCGGGCGCCCGCGTCGGGCGCAAGCCCGAGGAACGCGGCGGTGGTGGTGCCCACCTCCTCGATCGGCCGCGCCCCGGTCGAGACTTCCTCGACGTAAACGCCTGGTGTCAGATATTCGGGCATCTCGGCGATCCTCCCTTGCCCGCTGCGTTACCCGTCCCGGCCCGCGGCGCGCCGCGGCACCTCCTGGCTGCTTCTGAGAATGCGCTCTGTCACCGGAAGGGCGGGGGTGACGTCCCGCTGCCGCTCGACCGTCAGGACGAGATGCAGGCAGGGTCCGGGCGCGGGCCCATGGCGGGCCTGCGCCTCGGCCGGGGCCAGCAGGCGCAGGGGGCGGTGCCCGGTGCCGTCCGTGCCCGGAAGCCCGGGCGCCTCCAGCGCGGCGAATGCCAGGGCGCAGAGCAGCGCGTCGCCCGCCACCGCATCGGCCATCCGCACCGTCAGCCGGTAGGTCAGTTCGATCCTGAGCGTGCCGGCGCCGAAGGCGGCGGCGGGGTCGATGGCGACCAGCGCAAGGCTGACCCCCTCGGGCGGCCTGTCCCCCGTTTCGCGCAGATGGACCTCGGCGCTGCCGGCATGTTGCCGCACCCAGTCGATCAGCGCTTCAACGGGCATCGCGGCGACTCCTCCCCGAAACCGAAGCTCAGCGTAAGTTTACCAGATTTCGGCGGTCTTCACACGCGCGGATTGCAGGAAGCGGGCGATTTCCTCAGCCCGCGGTGCTGCGGATCGCCCGCAGGATCGAGCCGAGCGCGCCCACCAGCAGCACCAGCATCCAGACCGTCCCCACCACCGCCGAGATCAGCGCCGCCAGCACATCGGCGATGGCCGCCACCACGCCGGGAACGAAGCCGATCAGCAGCCCGGTCAGAAAGGTCAGCCCGACCGACAGCCCCAGCAGCACCAAGAGCCCCCTGTTCTTCAGCAGCGCCGGGGTGGCCACCATCAGAAGCGCGATGCCGACCAGCTTGAAGGTCATCAGCAGCGCCAGCACCGCCCGCGCCGCGCCCGCCGGAAAGGTGCCCCATGCGGCCAGGTAGACGGCGGTGCCGAAGGGAAAGGCCAGAAGCAGCGAGACCATCAGGACCAGCAGCGTCAGCGCGGCGAAGATCAGCATGAGCCCTGCCAGCAGGCCGAAGACCGACAGCACAAGGGTGACGAAGCCCTGCAGCTTCGCAAGCTGCCCCATGGGCCGGATGATCTCGACCGCCATCAGCGCCAGCGTCCAGCCAAGCGCCAGGTCGATCAGCCCCAGCATGCGGATGCCCCATCCGGGGGCGCTGTCCGACCCCGCCAGGGCCATGCTGCCCAAGCCTGCGCCGAGCGCAAGTTCGCCCAGGATCGCCATCGCAAAGGCGAAAAGCCCAAGGCAGAAGATGCCGATCCTTGTCGCGTCCATCCGGCTGGTCCGACCACAGGCGACCCTGTCCAAGAATAGACCCGCATGGCCCTTCTGCCAAGCGGCTGCCGCAGGGGGCAGCGGGCAGAAGCATCCGGGCGCGCGGGAATTGCGGGAATTGTTGCGGAAAGGATTCCGTAACAATTCCCGGTTTCCCCAAGACAGGGATTGTCGGAAAAAGGCAGATGGGCGCAAGGGTGATCCGGTCGGTCCGGCAGCGGTAAATTGCGGCGCTCATTCCCTGAAAGATCCTGTTCACGCGTATCTCGGAAGCAGAATCCGGTCCAGGTCAAGGCTTTTCAGGGCAGAATCACATAAGCGCTGCTTGTCGCCTTGAGGTTGATCATATTTGTCTGAATGGACTGCCGGTTGTAGAGGCTGCCATCTTGCCACGCCCGGATGTCCGGGACCGGCGGACAGCAGTGTGGCAGACAACTTCAGCAAGCATTCTGAGATCAAATATTCGTGATGACAGGAACTAAACTGCTATAATCGGCAGGAAAATACAGCCGGAAGCTGTGATCTCAAAATCCTGTGAGGATCATGACTCCTGACCTTGGAAATATAAGAAAAATCCCTTCTCAACTTCCCGAGCTGCAGTCATTTGCACGGACATAAGAATCTTTCCGGTTGTTTTCTGCACTCACTCTGACGGTTGCATCGTTAATGCAGAACTCGCCTTATCCGAAAGAAGACATCGGGCGGACCCTCAAAGCACATGTTGCAAAAAAAACGGGCATGAACGCTGATGCGCGGGACATATCCGTTGCTTTACCCATGGGAGGGG
>NZ_JAUNPC010000039.1:3323-24595 GCF_030536915.1 Paracoccus sp. (in: a-proteobacteria) | reverse complement strand
GGCATCCGTTCTGGCCCAGGCCGACAGAACCCCCGCACCCACCCCGGGCAGCGGGTCCATGTCCAGGGCAAGCTGGCCCCCCGCGTGATCGCCGCCTGGCGCGAGGGGCAGACTGACCCCGCCACCTTCCGCGAGATGCGCCTTCCGGGCGTGACGGTGCCCGAGAAACACAGCGGGTTCGGCGCCTCCTGCGTCAGCTACGGGCTGGGGGCGCGCGAGGTCGAGCGGGTGGATTCAAGCGACCGATCCCCGAGGACCTTGCGATCCCGAGGCGCCTTGCGAGGGCGTCGGGGCTGAGCCTTTCCTCCTTGTGCCGCCTTCGCGCCTCCCTCCGGCTTGATCTTCGCCTTGCAACCCTTGCAGACGCCGCGGGTCCCGGAGGCCGCGATCCCTTCCATCTGCCGCTCGCGGCGCAGGCCGGTCTTGAACTCGGCAAAGACGACGAGCATCTCGGAAAAGGCCTTGTCGGCGGCGGTCGAGTTGTTCACCGGCTGCCCGGTGACCTTCAGCGCGATGCCCCGGACGCGCAGCTCGTGCCCGAAATCCTGCAGGGCAATCCTGATCGGTCACATGCCGGTGTCCGACGCGGCTGCTCTCTCAGGGTATGTCCCTGCCGGACAAGGGCCGGCGCCCCCTGCCCCAAAAGATATTGCATATCCGGTTTGTTCGTATATCCGGTAAGGGAAATTATCGGATAAGCCTCATGCCCACTGTCGTCATCGCCTCGCCCAAGGGCGGCGCCGGGAAATCCACCGCCGCGGTCCTTCTGGGGACCGAACTTGCCCATGCGGGCGCCGCCGTCACGCTGCTGGACTGCGACCCGAACCGCTCGCTGACGCTCTGGGCCGGGCGCGGGTCGCTGCCGCCGCGGGTCGCGGTGCTGTCGGATGTCGACGAGGCCGGGATCGTCCGCACCATCAAGCGCCACGATCTGGACGGGCAGATCGTCATCGTCGATCTGGAAGGCGTCGCCTCGCGGCTGGTCAGCCGGGCGATCTCGCAGGCGGACCTGGTCATCACCCCAATGCGGGCGACGACGCTGGACGCGACCGTGGGCGTGCGCGCCCTGCAACTGATCCGCGAGGAAGAAGAGGCGCTGGACCGCCGCATCCCGCATGCCGTGGTCTTCACCATGACGCGGGCGGTGCGCTCGCGCCAGCACAGCGGGATCGAGGCCTCGCTGCGCGAACAGGGCGTCGACCTGATCGAGCCGCCGCTGATGGAGCGGACGGCCTTCTCTGCCCTCTTCGAGTTCGGGGGCAACCTGCGGACAATGCCCGCGCAGGGCAACATGGCCGCGGCCATCGGCAATGCCGAAAGCTTCGCGCAGGCGGTTTATGCGCGGCTGGCCGAGGGGGGCGCGTGATGACGGGCAAGCCTTTCAGCGTCGATCTGGGCCGGCTGAGGTCGCGCGAAAAGGACCGCAGCGCCGCCGCCGTCGAGCGCGCCGACCGCGCCGGCGAGGAACTGGGCTTCATCGACCGCGATCCGGTCAAGCGGCGCGGCCGCAAGCCCAGTCCGCGCACGGGACAGGTCCATGCCAAGGTGCTGCCCCATGTCGCCGAAGCCATCGCGGCCGAGGCCCGCCGCCGCGGCGTCCAGCAGGGCGTGGTGCTGGAGGAAGCCTGGGCGCTTTACCAAGCCCGCCAGGATGACGGCGCAGCCGGTTAAGACAATAACCGGATTTAAGAAGAAATCCGGTTATCAATAATATCCGGTTATTGCAGATATCCGATTTTTGTTCATACCGGGTTGATGCAAGGTGCCGGTTTCCTGCTGCATGTCATGTCCGGATGCGCGACAGGCATACCCACCCGCATCCTCCGAAAGCAGCCTGTGTCCGCAACCTGCCGTCCCCTGCAAGCGCCAGACAGGACAACGCCCCCGCGCCGGCAGGCCGGGCGGGGACGCCTTTGCATCGTCAGCCGGATACCCGGGGACGGGGATCAGACGGCCCTGACCGCCTCGATCCGCAGGTTTGTCATCTGGCTGAGCGTGGCCCGGCTGGCCGAGACCGTGATCGTCTCGCTGTCCTTTGCCGGTACGAAGTCGCGGACATGGTTGCCTGAGGATAGCCCGGCCCAGCCCTGGCCCGCCCCGGTGACGGACAGGTAGCCCTGCACCGAGAAGCTGGCCCGGTGCCGGACGCCGGGCGTCACCGCAAAGGTTGCCCGGGCGCTGGACTCGCCCGTTCCCGTCTTGCCCATGACGACAGTCCTGCCATCCGCCGCGATGCCCGCGGTCGAGCCGTCCTTCTGCGTGAACAGCCAAGCGCCGCCGTTGATCGTGCGCGGCGCGGGATCGACCGCCGTGCCCCCGGCGGCCGGGCGGGGCAGGGGGGCCTTGTCCGGCTTCTCGATCCAGACAGCCTTCGGCGTCACGGCATGGACCCGCATCTGCGCGCCCCTGGCGTAGTCCCCGGCGCCCCAGCCCGCCCAGGCGTCGTGATGCTCGACCGACAGGAACACCGTCATCACGGTCGTAGTGTCCCAGGTGCCGCCCTCGGCCATGTCGGCGGGATAGATCGTCTCGAAGATCTGTTCGTCGCAGTAGAAGTCGCAGCGGTCGGGCCGCAGGTCGTATTCCAGCCGCTGGACCCGGTTCGCAAGCGGCGCCCGGCGCATGATCCGCCGGGATGACGACACCCGCCCGCCGCCCGCCCTTGGCATGTGGACCGCGGGCGACCAGCCGGGCTTGCCGTCAAGGAAGGTCAGCTCGAAGTCGATCTCCTTGGCGTTGTCGGCATGGGCGAAGAAGGCGGCGACGGCATGGGGCCGGGTGACGTGGATCTCGGCGCCCATGCGGCCAAGTGCGTGCCGCATCCCGTTCTGGCCTTGCATCGCGCCGGTGTGCCAGCTGCGCCCGGTGGCCGGGTCGCGCTCGCCGAAGCCGGCATTGACGATGACCGAGCCGTCCGCCTGCCAGTCCAGAAGCGAGGGCCTGCCCACCGACTTCGGCCCGACGCCCCACTGGGGCAGGTAGATGTCGAAGGCGGACCAGTCGAAGGTCAGCCTGCGGTCGATCTTCAGATCGCCGATCTTGCTGAAGCCGGCCGGGCTGCCCTTGGCGGGCAGCGGCTCGGCAGGTTTCGGGGCCTCGGGCGCGGGTGGTGCCGGGACGGGCGGGGCGGCTTCCAGCCGCTCCAGCCGCGCGGCGATGCCGTCGAGCCGCTGCGCCAGTGCCGCATCGGCGCCGCGCAGGTCCTTGAGGATGGGGTCCAGGTCGGGATCGTGGGCCATCAGGGTCCTCTGTCGGATCAGGGTTTGGCGAGGGCTGCGACCGCCGTCCGCAGCGCGGCCAGCGCCGGCTTGGCGATGCCGTCGGGGCGGTGAAGGCCGAACCAGTTCTCGGGGTTGGCGGTGTCGCCGCCGCGGTCGTCCAGCGAATACCAGAAGCACGGGCCGATCCCCGGATGCTTGCGGATGGCGGCGGGCAGGTCGGCCAGCAGCTTGGCCTGTCCGGCTTCGGTCAGGGTGGCGGTGCCGCGGGTCGGATGGCCGACCTCGGTGATCCAGATCTTCCTGGCGCTTTCGCCGTTGGCGTCCATCAGCGGGCGCAGGACGCGCACGGTCTGGCCCCAGCCGGTCCAGTCCACGGGATGTTCCAGGTCAAAGGGGTAGCTGTAGGGATGGATCGCCAGCGCGTCATAATGGCCCTTGGCCCCCAGGGCATAGCAGCGCGTCACCCAGTCGCGCACGCCGATGCTGCCGCCAGTGGTCGTGGGCACGGCCGACAGGCCCGCGCCCACGACAAAGGCCCTGGGATTGGCGCGCTTGATTTCCGCGTGGGCGGCCTTCAGCACGGGCACGTAACGCTCGGGCGTCATGCGGTTGAGGTTGGGCTCGTTCCAGATCTGCCAGTGGTCGACCCGGCCCGCGAACCTGGCGGCGGCGGCCCCGGCAAAGCGGCCGAAGCGGGCGGCGTCGGCGGGATCGCTCAGGCTTTCATCGCTGCCCCAGGCGGGCTTTCCGGTCAGGATGCCCAGCACTTGGATGCCGCGCTGGCCCGCTGCGCTGACCAGCGCCTCGACGCCGGCCCAGTCGAAGGCGCCGCCCTGGCTGCGCTCGATCTGGTCCCAGTAGAAGTCGAAGCGGATCATGCGGGCGCCGGTGGCGGCGATGCGGTCCAGCATCCCGGCCGGGTTCTTCGCCAGTTCGTTGCGGGGCACCGCAAAGCCGAGCGCCTGCCGGTTCATCGTCGGGGCCGGTGCCGGTGCCGGTGCAGGAGTCGGAGCGGGGGCAGGGGCAGGCGCGGACGCGCCCTTTTCCAGCTTGTCCAGCCGCGCCGTGATGGCCACGAATTGCGCGTTCATGCCGTCGAAGATCACGTTCAGGTCGGGATCGTAGGCCATGCGTCTTTCTTCCTTGTGGATGCAGAGGTCAGGGGCCTTGCCCATCGGCAGCCCCGGATTGTGGCGGACCGCCCGCCGCCGGCCCGAAGGCCTGCGGCCGCTTTCCGCGGTGATGTCGTGATCGCGCCGCCGGGCGTCAGGCCGCAATGGCCCCTGCCGGGTACGGCATCCGCCCGCCGGAAAGGGAATGGCCGGGCAGGCGGGGGCCGGCGCCTCTGTCCGGATTTGTGGAAATCCCGGGCGGCAGGTTGTCGGTCATCCTTGTCCCTCGATTGCGCGCGGGAAGCGGTTGTTCCTGCGCCGGCCCGGGGAAATTATGAATGATGCGTTAACACATGACTTTCGGGGCGCGCGTTGCGGCTGCGGAAAACGCAACGCCGGAAATTGGGGCATTCTTGCGGGCCTTTTTTCCCGTTCTGACGCGCACGTGATCGCTGCGCCATTCTGCCACCTGTCTCTTTAGACAATTCTAGGTGTTTGGCGGTTTTCCGCCGTTGTGCAATTCGCTATCAACGCGCGAAGCTTGGCCAGGGCCTTGGGGATGACAAGTCCGATCTCTGGCCCTGCCCATATTCTGACCCATTTCCATCGGCCTTTTCTGCCGGAGACGATATTGCACGTGACCTATCTTGCCCATGACCTTGATGACCCGTCGATCTGGCGGCGGGTCGAGATGCTGCGCCGCGGCGGCGCCAGTGTCCGGGTCGCGGGTTTCCGCCGCGGGGAAGGGGCGCTTGCCGAGCCTGCGACCGTTCTGGGCCGCACCGTCAACGCGCGCATGGGTCAGCGGGTCCGCACAATCCTGGCGGCATGGCCGGGCCTTGCCCGCCGGGTTCCGCCCCCCGGAACCCCGGACGAACCCGAGATCGTGCTGGCCCGCAACCTCGAGATGCTGGCCCTTGGCGCAAGGCTGGCGCGCGCCCGCAGGGGCCGCGCCCGGCTGGTCTACGAGCTTCTGGACATCCACGGCATGATGCTGGGGCAGGGGGCCGTCGCCCGCAGCCTGCGCCGGGTCGAGGCCGGGCTGATGCGCCGGGCCGCGCTGGTGGTGCTGTCCTCGCCCGCCTTCGCCGCCCGCTACCTGCGCCCCCATGGCCAGCCCGACCTGCCCGCCCTGCTGGTCGAGAACAAGCCCTTCGCCCGCCCCGATGCCGGCCCCCGTCAGGCCGGTCCCGCCCCCGGCGGGCTTGAGGAAGGCGGGCCGCTGGTCATCGGCTGGTTCGGGATGCTGCGCGACGACTGGTCGCTGAAGACGCTCGACCGGCTCACCCGGTCGCGACCGGGGCGGTTCCGCGTGGTGCTGCGCGGACGCCCGGCGCTGGACGTGATGCCGGATTTCCACGCCATCATCGGCGCCAACCCGGACATGGAGTTCCTCGGCGCCTATGACTGGCCTGGCGACCTGCCCGCGATCTACGGGCAGATCGACGTGGCCTGGCTGATCGACCGCTACCAGGCCGGGCAGAACTCGGACTGGCTGCTGCCCAACCGGCTTTACGAGGGCTGCCTGAACGGCGCCGTCCCGGTCGCGCTGGACGGAACCGAGGTCGCGCGCCGGGTCGCCGGATGGGATTGCGGCGTGGTTGTCGCAGACCCCGGCCCCGAGGCCGTGGCAGGGGCGCTGTCGGCGCTGGACCCAACCGGGCTTGCAAGGCTGCGCGGGGCGGTGGCCGCCATTCCCCGCGACCGGCTGGAAATGGACAGGGCCGAATGCCGGCGCCTGACCGCGGCCATCTGCGGCACCTCTCCCGTTCCTGCGGCCACGACCGCCCCCGCCCCCGCGATCACCGGATAGCCTTGCCATGCCCATGTTTCCCGACCCCCAGGTGCTGATCGTCATCCCCACCCTGAACGAGGCCGCGCATATCGAAGGCGTGCTTGATTTCGCGGTGGCCTTTGCCGAACGCGCCGACGGGCTGGTCGTGGTGGCCGACGGCGGCTCGCGCGATGCGACCTGCAACATCGTCCGCCGCCGCGCCGCCGACCACCGGCGCATCCGGCTGCTGCACAACCCCCGGCGGCTGCAGGCCGCGGCCGTGAACCTTGCCGTCGAGCGCTTCGGCCGAGGGGCGGAATGGCTGCTGCGCCTTGACGCCCACAGCGCCTATCCCGACGATTACGGCGACGTCCTGCTGGACGAGGCGCGGCGCACGGGCGCGGCCAGCGTGGTCGTCTCGATGCATGCCGAAGGGCGGCGCTTCCTGCAGCGGATCATCGCCGACGCCCAGAACTCGCCCCTGGGCAACGGCGGCTCGGCGCACCGGCTGGCGGGGGGCGACGCCTGGGTCGATCATGGCCATCACGCGCTGATGCAGGTCGCCGCCTTCCGCGAGGTCGGCGGCTATGACGAAAGCTTCAGCCACAACGAGGATGCCGAGCTGGACCGCCGCCTGTCCGCGGCGGGGCACCGCATCTGGCTGACCTCCAGGACCCGCCTGACCTATTTCCCGCGCCAGAGCATCCGGGCGCTGATGCGGCAGTATTACAATTTCGGCCGCGGCCGGGCGCGCAACCTCATCAAGCACAACGCCCGCCCGGCGGCGCGGCAGGCCCTTGCGGCGTTGCTGGCCCCGGCGGCGGCGCTGGCGCCGCTGGCGCCCTTCAGCGTGGTCTTCGTGCTGCCCTCTGTCCTGTGGCTGCTGGCCTGCCTGGCGGGGGGCGTGATCATCTCGATGCAGACGAAAAGGCCCGACGGGCTGCTGGCGGGGCTGGTCGCGGGGACGATGCACATGGCCTGGTCGGCCGGCTTCTGGCGGCAATGGCTGTCCCGGCGCGAGACCCATCCGGCAAGGGCCGCCACATGAGCGATCCCGTTCTGCGCGATGCGGTGCTGATCGGCATCTGCACCTTCCGCCGCCCCGAGCTTGCCGCGACGCTCGACTCGCTGGCGCGGCTCGATCCCTGCGGCCTGCCCCTGTCGGTCGCCATCGCCGACAACGACCGCGCCCCTTCGGCGCGGGACCGGGTGCAGGCCATCGCCGCCACGCATCCGCTGCCCATCACCTATCTGCATGCGCCCGAGGCGAATATCTCGATCGCCCGCAACGCGCTGCTGGATCATGCCCGCAACACGGGCGCACGGCTTCTGGTCTACCTGGACGACGACGAAAGGGCCGAGCCTTCCTGGCTCGCCCGCCTCGTCGCGGGCTGGAGAGCGGGGCAGCAGTCCGGGGCAGGGATCGGCGCCGTCCTGGGCCCAGTGCGGGCCCATTATCCCGCCGGCGCGCCCGGCTGGATGGACCGCGCCCGCGCCCATGACACGCTGCCGGTCTTCGGAAAGGACGGAACGGTCCGGTCGGGCTACAGCGGCAACACCCTGATCGACCTGGCCGACCCGGCCGCGCAGGGCCTGCGCTTCGACCTGTCCCGCGGCCGTGCGGGCGGGGAGGACAGCGCCTTCTTCGCCGATTTCCTTGCCGCCGGCGGCCGGATCGGCTTTGCGCCCGACGCCGTCGTTCACGAGGACGTGCCACCCGGCCGCGCCCGTCTTGCATGGCTTCTGCGGCGGCGCTACCGGATGGGCCAGACCCATGCCAGCCTGATCGCCCGCGGCCGCTCGCGGGGGGAACGGCTCGGCGCGGCGGGGGTGGCTGCCGCCAAGGCGATGGCCTGCGGCGGGCTCGCCCTGCTGGGGGCGGCCCGGCCCGCCTGGCGCAACCGCCAGATCATGCGGGCGGCCCTGCATGTCGGCGCGGCGGCCCATCTTGGCGGGGCGCCGCAGATTGAAATCTATGGAACGGCGCCCGGTCGGACAGATCCGGCCCCCCGGCAAGCACCAAAGGAAAACTGATGCCGCGCGACCTGAAGCCGTTCGAACTGGCCAGTCCCTATGGCGCAAGCCAGCCCGCGCAGGTCCAGACCATCGACCTGCGCCGGGTGATGGTGGCGATGCGCCGGCAGCGCCGGACCATCCTGCTGCCGGCCGTGCTGCTGGGGGGTCTGGGGCTTGCCTATGCCGCCTCGAAGCCCGCGACCTACGAGGCTTTCTCCAGCCTGCTGCTGGACAGCAACGTCAACCGCTCGGTCCAGCAGGCGGGCGGCATCGACACCGCCGCGCTGCCTTCGGAACGCATCGAGAATGCGCGCGTCGTCCTTGAATCGGAAAAGCTGGCCTATGACGTGCTGGACCGGACCGGGCTGCAGGCCAATCCGTCCTTCATGAACCCGCCGGAATCGGGCTTTTCGAACCTGGTCGGCCGGGTCATGGGCACGCTGCTGGCCCCGGTCGCCTGGGTCCAGGACCAGATCGCGGCGCTGACTTCATCGACCCCGGTCATCGACCCCGCCGCGCTGCCCTCGGCGACCAGCTTCGGCGATCCCTCGGTCGCCCCGATCGACCCCGAGCGGCGGCTGGCCGCGATGCGCCTGCAGGGGGGGATGGAGATCTACCGGGTCGGGCAAAGCTCGGCCGTGGCGGTCAGCTTCACCTCGCATGATCCCTTTGTCGCGGCCGAGGCCGCCAATGCCTATGCCGACGCCTATGTGCAGGACATCCTGGTCACCAACGCGGAATCGGTCGGCCAGACCAACGCCTGGATGCGCGGCCGCCTGGACGAGTTGCAGGCACAGGCGCAGGCTGCCGCCAACGCGGCCGAACGCTTCGCCGCCGAGAACGGGCTGGTCGAGTTCTCCTCGGGCGGGCTTCTGACCGAGCAGGCGCTGAACGAGCTGAACTCGGGCCTGACTGTCGCCCTGACCGACGCCGCCCGCGCGCAGGCTGTTCTGGAAACCTATGACCGCGCGGTCGCAGGGGGCGTCGAGGGGCTGACCGACAGCAACAGCTCGCTGGCCATCGGCGGCGAGATGTCCGAGGAACTGCGCTCGCGGCTGGACAACTACAACGACGTCCGCGCCCGGCTGCAGCGGCTGCTGGCCTCGTCCGGGCCGAACCACCCGCAGGTGGCGGGCTTGCGCCAGACCCTGGCCACCACCGCCGAGCGGCTGTTCGTGGAACTGGAAGCCCGGCGGGCCGAGGCGCAGAGCGCCCTTGATGTGGCCCGTGCCCGGGTCGAGGCCCTGCAGCAGAGCGTCAACCAGGCCTCGCAGCGCAACAGCGCCCAGGCCGCCAATTTCGTCCGCCTGCGCGCCCTGCAGGAAGAGGCCGCGACCTTGTCGGCGCTGTACCAGCAGACGCTGACCCGCTCGCAGGAGATCGAGCAGCAGCAGTCCTTCCCGGTCTCGAACGTGCGGATCCTGTCCTATGCGCAGGTCCCGGCGGCGCCCTCGGGGCCTGCGGTGCTGCGCACGACGCTGGCCGCGACCCTGCTGGGGCTGTTCGGGGGGCTGGCCCTTGCCGCGCTGAAGGAAGGCCGCGAGCGGATGCTGCGGACCGCCAGCGACGTGACCGACCGCTCGGCGCTGCGCTTCCTGGGCCATCTGCCGGTGCTGCCGCGGGTCCGCCGGCTTCGCGCCGAAAAGGCCGCGCTGCCTGAATCGAGGCCGGTGCCCCGCATTGCGGCCGCGCCGCAGGCGAAACGGGGCGAGACGCTTCCGGTCCTGTCCAAGCCGAAGCCGCCGGTCATCAACGCGCCGGTGCCGGTGCTGCATTTCCCCGACTCGGTTTATGCCGAAACCCTGCGCCATGTCCGGCTGGCCGCCGATGCATCCGGCAGCCCGATGCCGGTGACCGGGGTCACGTCGTTCCACCCCTACGAGGGGCGGTCGCTGGTCGCCTTCAACCTGGCCGGCCAGCTCGGGGTCGGACTGCAATCGGTGCTGCTGATCGACGCCGACAGCCGCGGGCGCGGACTCAGCAGGATGCTGGGCATCGACCAGCGGCCGGGGCTGACCGACGCGGTGGCGGGGCGCGGCGACTGGGAAGGCATGCTGGTCGGCATCGCCAACACCAACGTCAATGTCCTGCCCTGCGGATCGACCGCGGGGGGGACCTCGGACGACCTGATGACCGGCAAGCTGCTGGGCCAGATCGTCGAGAATGCCTGCCACGAGTTCAGCCGCGTGATCGTGGACGTGCCGCCGCTTTACCCGGTGGCCCAGGGCCGGGCGATCCTGCACGAACTGCCGCGCTTCCTGATCGTCGGGGAATGGGGCCGCACCCCCCGCAGCATGGTCGAGACCGTCCTTGCCGAAGAGCCCGAGCTTGAGGCGAATTGCCTTGGCGTGGTCTATGACCGGGTCAACCTGCGGAAGCTGCGGTCATTCCTGATGCCCGAGGCGATGGAGAACTACCTCGGCCGCTCGAAAAGCAGTCTTACGCTGCGTCGCCGCAGGGAACCATAAAATTTTTAACCATTTCTTAATTTCCTTGGCGCAACCTGTGGTATACTACTGCCATAGGTTGAAGGACTTTGAGATGTTCGTCATTCGTTACCTGATAACGGCCGTGGCGGTGATTTCCGGCGTCCTGGCATGGGCAATCCCGGCCGGATATTCGGCCTGGCAGATTGCCGGAATGGCCTTTCTGGCGGTTCTTGCCTTGCAGGCCGCAATCCTGGCTTTCGTGATATTCGCAACCTCGCGCCGGGACCGGGCTGGTAATGCGCGCAAGCGATCCGATCAGCTTGTCATTCTGCCCAGATAGCTTTCCGCCTGCAGTCCCTGTTCGCGCGGGCGTTCGGACGCGGTCACGCGTCCCGATTCCATCACGAAGACCGCATCCGCCACCCGGATCAGCGCCGGGCGATGGGTGATCGCCAGAATCGTCATGCGCCCCCGCAACCCGTCGATGGCCCGGATCAGGGCTTCCTCGTTTTCCCAGTCCAGCGCGCTGGTCGCCTCGTCCAGCACCAGCACGTCGGGCTCGCGCAGCAGCGCGCGGGCAACGGCGATCCGCTGGCGCTCGCCCCCCGACAGAAGCGCGCCGCGGTCGCCCATCATCGTGTCCAGCCCCGCCGGCAGGTCGCGCACGAACCCGGCCGAGGCGAGGTCGAGCGCCCGGAAGATCCGCTCGTCATCGACGGGACCGGGCGCGGCGATCGCCATGTTGTCGCGGATGGTGCCGTTGATCATGAAAGGCTCTTGCGCGACATAGCCGGTGCGGTCGCGCCAGTTGCGGAACTGGCCGGGGCGCAGCGCCTCGCCATCCACCAGCACCGCGCCGGTCCGGGGTTCCAGCAGGCCCATCACGATGTCGGCGAGCGTGCTTTTTCCCGCGCCGGACGGCCCGACCAGCACCGTCAGTTCGCCCGCGCTCAGGGTCAGGGAACAATCGCTGACCGCCTCGCGCGATTCGCCCGGAAAACGCCAGCTCACCCGGTCCAGCCGGATGTCCCGGCGCGGGACGGGGGCGGGGTCGCGGCCTGCCATCGCCGGGTCGCGTTCGGCCTGCAGGTCGTCCCGCAGACGGGAAATCGCCCCCCAGGCCGGCAGGTCCACCAGCAGCTGCTGCACCGAGCCCTGGATGCCCATGAAGCGCGGCGCCGTCCGCATGAACAGCAGAAGCAGGATCACGATCCGGGCGACATCAAGCTGCGCCCAGGCCAGCGCCACCCAGATGAACAGCGCGGCGCCGCTGACCACGGCGAACTGGAACAGGCCCGCCCCGATCGAGGACTGCCGGATGAACTGCCGCGCATCGGCCTTTGTCTGCCCCAGGATCGCCGAGAACAGCCCCAGGTAGCGGTCCTCCAGGTTCATGCTGCGGGCCATCTTGAGGCTGCCGACGAATTCCGACACCGCCGCAAGCTGGCCTTCGCGCCGCCCCTGCAGCCGGTCGCCGTAATGCCGGGCCAGCCGGCGGAAAGGCCGCATCAGCATCAGCGCCACCACCCCGAAGCCATAGGACAGCAGCGTCATCGGCGCCGAAATCGCCAGGCTCAGCACGAAATACAGCGCCAGCCCCACCAGGTTCTGCAGGATCGACAGGACAAGAAAGGCGGCAAGATACAGCCGCTCGATCTCGCCGGTCAGGGCATGCTCGATCCGGGTGCGGGGGATGCGGGCGACATGGGCCCAGCGGGCCAGCGCCACCTCGCGGAACAGGGCGGTGCGGTGGTGGTTGGTGAAGTCGTGGATCAGGTCGGACAGGTAGACCGCCTTGCTGCGGTTGAAGATCGCCTGCAGCGCGGTCAGCCCGACAATGACCAGCAGCAGCGCGCCCAGCGGGACCATCGCGGGCAGCAACCCGGCGCCGGGGAAATCCAGCCCCGACATATCGATCGAGGTGCCGCCCGCGCCGACAAGCTGCAGCACCGGCAGGAAGGTCACAATCGCGGCGCCCTCGCTGAGCGTGCCCAGAACCAGCAGCGCCAGCCCGATCCAGAGCCGCCGCCCTTCCAGGTGCCGCAGCGCCCGCCACAGCGAGGCAAGCTGGCCCGCAGCGCCACGGCTTCGGGCGCGGGCTTCCTCGGCGGGGACCGGAGCCGTCAAGGGCGGGCTGGTGTCAGTCATCGCCGAGGTCGCGGTCGATCGCCGCGCGGATGTCGGCGGCGCGGTCCAGCCCCTCGGCCAGCAAAAGCCGCCGGGGCGGGCAGCGCAGCGCCAGTTGCCCGGCGGCGCGGAAATGCCCGGCCGCCGCCGGCCCGTTCAGCAGCGCCTGGCCGAAGCGGACCGCATAGGAAAAGCGCAGCACCGCCGCCAGCGCTTCGGATGGGGGGATGCGCAGCACCTCTGACGGCTGGCCCGGCGCCGCGCGTTCCAGCAGGTAAAGCCGCGCCGCCGGGACCGGCGCCCCCGCCAGATGGGCGGGGTCCAGCATCGCGCGGGCCTTGTCGATCGCGTCATGGACATGGCCCCGGACGGTGGCGCCGGGGGGCAGCATCCGCGCCGCGCCCTCGGACAGCTTGACCTGGCCGAAGCCGGGCAGCATCCGGCCAGCTTGGTCGATCGCAACAAGGTCGTCGGCCAGCAGCCGCGCCCCGTTCCGCAGGAAGCCGGTGGCGGTGGTGGACTTGCCCACGCCCTTGTCGGCCAGAAAGGCGATGCCGCGTCCGCGGTGGACCACGGCGCTGGCGTGCAGGACGAACAGCCCGCGGCGGCGCAGCGCCTCGAACAGGACCGGTCCCAGCAGCGGAAAGGCCAGCAGGTCGTCCGAGATGCCCGGCCTGCGCTCGATCCCGATGCGGCTGCCGTCGGTCGAGACCGAGAAGGCCCCGACCTCGGGCCACCAGAACCAGGTGCCCTCGGGTCCGAAGCGGCAATCGGGCAGGGGGCTGCGGGGGATCGCGGGCTGCGGTTCCTCGGATATCCGCAACTCGGCCGGTCGCCCCGGCATCCCGGGGGCCAGTTCGGGCAAAAACACGTCCGACACCACGCAAAGCCCATAGGCGGCATAGGCATGGGCCTGAAGGGGCGGGGCGGAAAGGGCAGGGGCAGCGGTCATCGGACACTCGCAAGGGCCGCGCCGGGGGCGCGGGACGAAAGGGACAGGGCGGGCCGTTCCAGCCATGCGGCGAGCCACAGCGACCGCCACAGCCGGAAGGCCGTTTCCAGATCGGGCTCGGGCGCGCGGGCCAGGTGCTCGGCATCCGCGCGCAGGACGCCCGTGTCCACCCAGCCCCGCAGGGGGCCGGGGTCGGCGCGCAGGGCGGCGATGCGGCCCTGCGGGTCGCGCCGCAGCGCCCCCCAGAAGCCGGCGATGAAATCGGTCTTGTCCCCGCGCATCCGCACCGATTCCGGCAGGATGCCCCGCATCGCCCGACGCAGCAGGGCGCGGGGCTGGCCGCCCGCGACCTTGGCAGGTTCGGGCTGCCAGACGCAAAGCTCGACCACGCGATGGTCGTAGAAGGGATAGCGCGGCGCCACGCCTTCGGCCTGCGCGGCCCGGCCCATTGTCTCGAAGGCGGCGGGGGCCAGCGGGCCGGTCAGCATCGCGGCATGCAGGCGCACGCCTTCGGGCAGGTGGCGGTCCTCGGGGGTAGGGGCCTGCCCGGCGCGGGCCCGTTCCACCAGCCGGGTTTCGCGGGCGAGGTCGGGATCGACCAGCGCGCGCCAGTCCCGGGGGTCGGGACCTGCGTCCTTCAGGGCCCAGCGGCCCAGCCGGCCGAAGCCGCGCCGCCCGCGGATGGCCAGCAGGGTGGCCAAGGCCTGCGACACCGGCTCGCCGGTGAAGCGGGCGTGGCGCACGGCCAGCGCCAGGGCCAGCGGCCAGCGGCCGTTCCCGGCGATCAGGGCGATGTCGCGGAAGCTGCCGCCGATCACCTCGTCGCCGCCATGGCCGTCCAGCACCGCCGCGCAGCCCTGTTCCCGCGCGGCACGATACAGCCGGTGGTTGCGTTCCAACCCGGGGGCGAAGACCGGCTGGTCCTGCCAGTCAAGCTGGGCGTCGATGTCGAAAAGGGTGTCGTCCTCGGCCTCTCCGGGCAGGAAGACGGGGGCAAGCTCCTGCCCCGACCGGCGCAGCACCTCCTGGATATGGCGTCCCTCGTCCATGGCCGGGTCGCGATAGCGCAGCGACAGCGCCGGGCGGCGGCAGAGGGCCGGCGCGTCCGGCCCGACCGACAGCAGCGCCAGTGCGCTGGAATCGAGCCCGCCGCTGAGCATCGTGGCCGTGGGACCGTCGGCGCAGGCCTGCACCGTCGCATGGGCCAAGGCCGCCTGCAGGGCGGCATCCGCGTCCCGCGGATCGGGCGGGGCGGTCCGTTCCAGCCGGTACCAGCGGCGCAGGGCGGTGGTCCCGTCCGGGTCCAGGGTCATCAGGTGGCCGGGGGGCAGGCGCGACACCTCTTCCCAAGCGGTCGCGGTGGCGTCGAGCGGCTGCCCCGCCAGAAACCCCGCCACCCAGGCGCGGTCGATGCCGGGGGCCGCGTCCTGCCCCGCCAGCACCGTGGACAGGTCGCTTGCGAAGACGGCGCGGCGCGGGGCCAGTGCATAGGCCAGGGGCTGGATGCCGAAACGGTCGCGGACGGCGGTCAGGCGCCGGCTGCGCGCGTCCCACAGGACAAAGGCGAAGGCACCGTTCAGGCGATCGGGCGCATCCGTGCCCCAGCGCCGCCAGGCGGCCAGCACCAGCTCGGCCGGGCCGGCGCCCGGATGGGCGGCCAGCGCGCCGCGCAGCTCGGCCAGGTCGGTCAGCGCGAGGTCCCCGGCCAGCGTCAGCGGACCGAGGCTCTGCACCGTGGCGGGGCTGCCGGACCGCCCGGCCTGCCACAGGTGAAGGCGCTCGGTTCCCTGATATCCGGGAATTTCCCCCGTGCGGCGGGTCAGGTCGGCCGCGATGCGCCAGGCGGCGGGGTCGTGATCCGGGCCATGGCCCAGCATGGCGGCAAAGCGGCTCATGCCCGGCCCGCGTCGGGAAGGGTGAAGTCGTGCAGGATGCGGTGGCGGCCGTAATCCTCGGGCGTGCCGCCAAGGACGATGGTGTCCCCCGCCATCAGCCAGGCATGGGGCGCCAGCGCACCGGGCGTGGCGGCCCGGGCCGGAACCGACAGCCGGATGGTCGTCGCATGGCCGCGCCGCGCCAGCAGAATCTGGCCGGCGCTGGCCTGGGTGAGGCAGCTTGCCCCCGGCACCAGCCGGGCGGCGGCCCGGACCGACCAAGCGATCTCGGCCAAATCGGCGCGGGGGGCGCCGCGGCCGGCGGCGGGACGCGCCAGCCCGTGAGCCTCGATCATCCGGCGCAGGTCGTGATGGGCGCCGCGCCCCAGGTAGCCGCGCACCAGCAGGACCGCCCCGAGTGCCTGCCACAGCAACAGGGCATCGCGGCGGCGCAGGCGGCGGATGCGTCGCAGGACCCCCATGTCAGACCGCCCGGATCAGGCCGTGCTTGAGCATGTCGTCCAGAAGATCGGCGATGTCGCGGCGGCATTCGCCGGGGGCGATCCCGTATTCGGCGGCGACGGCCGTGGTCAGGTCCTCGAGCGAGGCCGGCGCGGCCATGCGGTCCCAGATCCGGGCGCCGACGGGATCAAGGCTGAAATAGGTATTGGACTTGAGATCCAGGATCGCAATGCCGTCTTCGACCGCACAGGAAACGCATTCAGGGGAAGCGAGATAGGTCATGAATGACAACTTTGATAATTCCAGCAGAAAACAGTCGCCTCAACGTGCGAATTGGACAGGAGTTCCGATTGTTCGATCCGACGCGGCGCAAAGCCGCGAAAGTGGGCGGCGGTGATCCGCCGCCCGCCCGCCTGCATTACGAAAAGGTAAGCTGGCTCACCGGGGTGCCGGTCTGGAAGGTGTTGTCCAGAGCGTTGCCGCGGCTGTTGCCGTGGGTCATCGCTTCGAGCTGGCCCTGGACGCGGAGAACGGGGCGGGAGTAGGTCTTGACCATGATGTACCTTGTAAAAACACGACAGCTCAACGCTGCCGTCAGCAGATTTCCGCTTACACAGACATTTTCAACCTATCTATAAGGACAGGTCCCCTTCCGCGCTGGGAAAAAACCTTGTAAGATGCCGGCTTGCATGAAAATCCTAGAGTGCGGAGGCCGTTGACGGAGCGTCAGATTTAACTTTCAATATTAATTGATAAAGTTTTAACTAGATAGTTCCGCCTGCTTTGATCTAGGTATTCGCTCGGGGCATCCATGCGCCCTGCCGGCGTCCGGTCGGCAATTTGTTGTTGTTTTTTGTAGGGCTGGTGTTCAGATGCAGATGCTCCGTGCTCATGATCTTGTTGCCGATACCGACTCGCCCAGGCTTGTTGCCGCCCATGTGCAATCCCCCGCCGCAAAGCCGCTGCAGATCCCGCGGACGGTTCCGGTCGGCGGCGCGGCAAAGCGGGCGCTGGACATTTTCCTTGTCATTCTTGCCATTCCGCTGCTGCTGCCGCTGATCCTCGGGCTGATCATCATTCTCAGGATCAAGGACCCGGGGCCGCTGCTTTACGGGCATCGCCGCATCGGCTTCGGGGGGCGCGAGTTCAACTGCTGGAAGTTCCGCACCATGGTCGTCGATGGCGATGCGGTGCTTGAACGGCATTTCCGCAGCAATCCCGCCGCCGAGGCGGTCTGGAAGGAACAGCGCAAGCTGGTCGACGATCCCCGCGTCACCTCCATCGGCGCGGTGCTGCGCAAGCTCAGCCTGGACGAGCTGCCGCAGCTTCTGAACGTGCTGAAGGGCGAGATGAGCCTGGTCGGCCCCCGCCCGGTCGTGCAGGCGGAACTGGACCATTACGGCGCCTCGGCCCGGCATTACCTGGCCGCCCGCCCCGGTCTGACCGGCCTGTGGCAGATCAGCGGCCGCAGCGACACCACCTATGCCGAGCGGGTGCGCCTGGACCGGTTCTATGTCGCCAACTGGAACCTGTGGCAGGATCTCCGGATCATCTTCATGACCATTCCGGCCGTGGTGATGTCGCGCGGCGCGCACTGAGCCGGGCCTTTGCCGGAAGACCGCAGCGGGGCGCCCTTTCGCAGGGGCGCCCCGCTCTCGTTCCGGGGGGTCAGGTGACGGCCGGCAGGCCCGGCCGCCCGCCGCGCGCCATGGGCGCCTGTGCCGGGACGCGCTGCGTCCTGCGGAAGCCGCGCCCGTAGCAGACGGCGGCGATGGTGATCACCGAGGACAGCTCGAACTGGTAGAAATAGGCGGCCTCGATCCACATCAGCATGAACTGCCGCACCATGAAGAGCGCAAAGAAGACCGAGGCGGCCGAGGGGCTGCGGATCGCCCAGGACAGCGACGCCGCAAGGCCTCCGAAGAAGATTACCGCCTGCAGCGCCGCCCCGATCAGGCCGATTTCCACCGCGTTCGAGATCAGGGTGTTGTGGAAGTTGAACCCGCTGCGGCCGCCGATCCCGAACATCGCCCAGAGCTGTTCGGCCAGCGGCTGGCCATGGACCCAGAAGGCCTGGAACCCCACCCCCAGGGCCGGCCGTTCGGCGATCTCGTGGAAGGCCGCGGCCCACAGGTCCGTCCGCCCCGTCAGCGTCACGTCCTTGCCGGTGGTGTTCAGGAACCATTTGGACAACTCGGGCACCACGAAGGACAGCAGCACCCCCGCCGCCGCCGCCAGCACCAAGGCAAGAGCCACCAGGACCAGCCGCGCAAGGGGCGTCAGGCGCTGCAGCAGCATGATGACGCCGAAGGCCCCGATCACGGCCAAGGTGGCGACCAGCGCCCCGGTGGACTTCCCCATCACCAGCAGCAGCGCCCCGACCAGCAGGCTGGCCAGCGCCGGCAGACGCCAGCGCCATGACAGCCGCCGGTCGATCAGCACCGACAGGGCCAGGATGACCAGCAGCGCGCTGGCATTCGCCAGGGCGTTCTTGCTGGCGTAGATGCCCAGGTATCCCATCCCGTCCCCGCGGGTGCGGCCCGACAGAAGGCTGGCCAGCCCCGCGAGCGAGCTTGCCACGAACAGGATCTTGACAAAGGTCATGGGGGCCAGCCGGTAGCTGAGGGCCAGCGCGATCGCCACGGTCAGGCAGAACTGGATGCCGTAGCGCATCGTCAGGGACGGATAGTCCGACCAGGCAAAGGACATCAGGCACCAGAGCGCCAGCAGGACCAGCATCCATTCCTGCCGCAGCGCCGCCAGCGTCGCGCCCGGCCGGCTGAGCGCCACCGCCATGCCGGCGGCCAGAAACAGCAGCGCCCCCTTGGACCCGAGCGGCACGATGAAGAAAAGGCCGAAAAGTGCCAGGAACGCCGCCACCGCGACGGGCGAATAGCTGATGGTCAGGTTCGGCCCGGCGGGCGCCGCCCGTCCCTGCCCATGCCGCCGTGCCGCGCCGATTTTCACGGCGGTCAATTTGCCACTCGTGCCGCGATGGCCGCGACCGAGGGATGTTCGCGGCCGACATGCCGCACGGCCAGCCGCTTGACCTTGGCCTTCAGGCCGGGATCAGACGGAACGCCGGGCGCCCGGATGCCCGCCTTCCGCAAGGCTTCGCGGCGGCTGTCCATCGGCAGGCGCAGGACATCCCCCTCAAGGAACGCCTTGCGCAGCCGTTCCGGGGTTCCCTTCCACACCGCGCGTTGCAGGGCGGTGACCGAGGCCTTCAGGTCAAGCTCTCGCCGCAGCCAGCCCTTGCCCAGCCCGGCATTGCGGCTGGTCGATTGCTCGTTCTCGGCCCAGACGGCAAGTTTCTCGCGGCTGATGTAGATCGGTTCCGAGACGAGGCGGGTCCGCAGATATTCCTCGAGGGTGGGGATCGTGTCCACGCGTAGGGCGAGTTCGCCGCGGATGTGCCGGGACCAGAAGACCGCGCCGTTCGACAGGCCCACTGCCCCGAACATCGCCAAGTGCAGTTCTTCCGGCGCGTGGACTCGTTCGTCGTAGATCCCGTCAAAGATGCCCTTGTCCCCAATGCGGGCGTTCCCGGTGCGGCTGTCGTGCTCGATCACCTGATTCATCTGGCAGATCGTCACGCCCGCCTGCCCGATGATCTCGAGGCCCCGTGCCATGAATTCGGGACGCACCTGGTTGTCGTCCTCGAGCATGAAGAAGCAGTCGGCCCCGTAGGGGTTCTCGCGCAGGAAGCAGTCGTCGAGGTTGCGGACCATGAACTTCTGCGGCCGGTTCTGAACGTAGCGGATGCGCGGATCGCCGAAGTCCTCCACCACGTTGCGGGCGCTGCCGTCGGGGCAGTCGTCGCGCACCTCGCAGATCCATTCTCCGTGCGTCTGGGCTTGCAGGCAGCGCAGGGCGCGCCCGAGCAGGTCGGGGCGGCGGTAGGTCGGCGTTCGCACCAGCACCAGTGGCATCGAGGGTTCCCTGTTTTGCGCAGCAGAGAGCTACGGCATCCGCATGACCGTCAGGCCGCTTCGTTATCAAGTTGTCTTGTTGAACAGTCCGGGCTTGCGATGCGTCCGGCCCGGCGGGCGCGCCGCAACCGGCGGCGCCCGCGGCAGTCACGGGCGGGGGCATGTGATCGATCCCTCGAACAGGCAGGCGGCCTCCAGCGGCGTGTAGGCCACCCAGTCGATCTCGTAGCCGAGCGGCTCGTCGCGGGGGGTCTGCTCGCCCATCCACTCGGTCAGCACGGTCGTGCTCCAGAAGGACATGTAGATCTTCTGGGGGTGGTCGGGCAGCGGGCTGCCGGGCTCGGTGCGGTGGACCTCCTGCCCGTCCAGGTACCAGGTGATGCCCTCCGGCTCCCAGCGGAAGGCGACATCGTGGAACTCCTGGTCGAAGGGGGGCGTCGTGGGCACGGTCGCGCCGTTCTCCGGCTCGCCCTCGACATAGGTATTCACCTGCATCTCGCCGGGGTCGCGGGTGATGATCTCGATGTCGATCTCGCTGTGCGGCGTGTCGTGGACCGGCCCGGCATAGGTGAAGACCGAGGCGTTCATGCCCGACTGCCGGGGGGTGCGGATGCGCGCCTCGACCGTGCCGTAGTGGAACATGGCCCTTGTCTGGACCTCGCCGCAAAGGGGCGGGCCGCCATCCCCGGAGGCGGGGATGTGGGACAGCACCAGCATCCCGTCCTCTACCGCCACGGCCTTTTCCGACCAGTGGCAGTCCTGCCAGTCGCCGTTGGTCCAGCCGTCCGAGACATACCAGCGGTCGCGGTCCAGCGCGCCGGTGAAATCCTCGCGGAAGCCGGCGGTTTCGGGATGGGCCTTGTCCGACGGCTGATCGGGGGACTGCGCCGTGACGGGCTGGCCTGCGGTGGCCAGCAGGGCGATCAGGGCAAGGGAATGTCGCATCTCGAACCTTCTCGGCCGCGGGGGGATGGCGGGCGGTTGCCGCGTTGACTCCCGCGGCTTATGGAAGCCCGGCGCGGGTCGGTCAACGGAAAGGCGTTCACATGTCGTGCAATCCGGCGGGGACGCAGCCGTGAGCCCCGCCCCTGACGCCGTCCCTGCTTCCGCCGCGCGGCCCGTGGTCTCGGTGGTCATGGCCAATTTCCGCGGCGCCCCGCATCTGGCGGCCGCCATGCGCGCGGTCCTGGCCCAGTCCGAGCGGCGGCTGGAGCTGATCCTTGCCGATGACGCCTCGGATGACGACAGCGTGGCGATCGCGCGCGGGATCGCCGGAACCGACGGCCGGGTGCGGGTGATCGCGAGCCCCCGCAACCAGGGCCCCGCCGCCACCCGCAACGGGGCGCTGGACGCGGCGCGGGGCGACTGGATCG
>NZ_JAUNPC010000039.1:0-3223 GCF_030536915.1 Paracoccus sp. (in: a-proteobacteria) | reverse complement strand
GGCCCCGCCGCCACCCGCAACGGGGCGCTGGACGCGGCGCGGGGCGACTGGATCGCCGTGGTGGACAGCGACGACCTGATCCACCCGGAACGGCTGTCGCGCCTGATCGCGGCGGCGGAAGCCGCGGGGGCGGACCTGGTGGCCGACGACCTCGTGCATTTCGGCGCCCCGGCCGAGCAGGGCCGCACCCTGCTGCAGCCGCTTGCGCTGGCCGCGCCGATGTGGCTTGCGGCGCCGGCTTACCTGCGGGCCAATGGGGGCGATCCGGCCCTGCCCTCCTTCGGCTATCTCAAGCCGGTGATCCGGCGCGAGGTCCTGGCGGGCCGCCGCTACGACCCGCGGCTCAGGATCGGCGAGGATTACGACCTGGTGCTGCGGCTGCTGATCGACGGCGCCCGCTTCCTGCTGCTGCCCGACCCGCTTTACGCCTATCGCCGGCATCCCGGTTCCATCTCGCACCGGCTGTCGGTCGGGACGGTCGCGGCGATGCTGGAGGCCCACCGCGCCCTGCCGCCGCTGTCCGATCCCGAGGCGCGGGCGGCCGCGGCGGCGGTGGACCGCCAGCTTCGCCGGTCGCTGCGCTATGAACGGCTGGTGGCGGAGATCAAGGCCCGGCGCTGGACCCGCGCCCTGCCCCGGCTGGCCGATCCGGCCATGGTCGCCCGGCTGGCCGCAAGCCTGCGCGACCGCCGCCGCCGCCAGGCCGCCCTGCAGGCGCAGGACCGCCCCGGGCCCGCCCTTCCCCCCATCCCCGGCCTGCCGCCGCCCGGACAGCCCTGGGACAGCCCCCCTGCCCCGGCCGCGGCCCGGATCGCGGCGGGCGGCAGGCCCCCGCCCGGCGCGCCCGGCTGGGCGCTCTGGCTGGCGGAGGCGACGGCCGGGGGGTCAGCGGGCTGAGGCCCCCGCGCCCCGCCGCGCCAGCGCCGCCTGCACGCGCAGCGACAGGGCGGCGCGGGCCGCCTCGGCCGCCAGCACATGGGGGCGGCCCTCGGTCAGCATCCGCAGCATCTGCCGCCGGCGCGGCGCCTCGTCCCGGCGCTGCCAGGGCTGGAACACCAGGTCGCGCAGCAGGGCGGGGTCGGCGGGCAGCCCGCGCAGCGGGGCCGCAGCCGCGGCTGCCAGCGCCGGATGGTCGTGGCAGGCGCGGGCCAGCGTGATCCCCAGGGCCAGCGTCCGCTCCTGCCCGCTTGCGGCGGCGATCCCCTCCAGCATCCGCCGGCTGGCCGGGTCCAGCCGGGCCAGCCAGTGCGCCAGCTCGGCCGCGGCCCAGCCGCAGGGCTCGCGCGCCAGCAGCGCCTTGGCCAGCGTCACCGCCATCAGCAGGCAGCCGTCGGCGGGCGACAGGACCGGGATGGCCTCCCCGCCATGGTCCTGCGCCGCGGCGCGGTCGAGGACGCCCGCCGCGCCGCGCCAGTCCGGCAGGCCCGCCTGCTGCAGCCGGTGATGCAGGTCGACCACCGCGCCGTCGGCCGCGCGGCGGAAATGCTGCTCGCCCAGGAAGGGGACCCACCACAGCGCCTGCTCCTGCTCCATGGGGGCGAAGCCCAGTTCCTGCAGAAGCCCGCCCGCCCGCCTGCGGTCGCGCGGGGTCACGAACAGGTCGATGTCGCCCGAGGGGCGGCGGAAGGGGTCGCCATGGACGGCGACCTGCTGGAACGGCCCCTTCAGCACGGCATGGCGCAGCCCCGCGCCCGCGAAGGCCCGGGAAACCTCGGCCGTGACCGCCATGGCCGCGCGGTTCATGGCGGCGATCCGCAGCCGCGCCTGCAGCAGCCGGGGCGCCAGCGCGGCGCAGCCGGGGGGCAATGCTGCGGGACTGACCGGCAGCTGGCCCAGCATCTTGTTCAGCCGGGCGATGTCGAACAGCCGGTCGGGATCTGCCGGGCGCTCTGCCCCCGGCCCGGGGGTTGCGGCCTGCTGGCCGGGCGGGCGCGCCGCTGCGATCAGCACGGCGATCTCGGGACCCGAGTCGCCCCGGACCGATGCGATCAACTGTTCGGTGAATGCCATCCGCGCCTTCCGCCTGCCTGATGCCCGTCCGAATGCCCGTCCGATGCGGCACCGCAAGGCCCCCGCCCCACGACCCCTGCCCCGCCCGCGCGGCATTTCACCCCAAGGCCCCGGCCGGGGCAAGCGGGGCGGGGGAACGTCCGGTCGGGGGGCGCCTTCAGGGGTTTCCGCGCTTCTCGTGCCAGGACTGGCAGAAGCGGACGAAATGGCGGGCGGGGTGCTTGGGCTCGATCTCCTCGGCCGCGCACCAGCGGCGCCATTCCCCTTCCAGGTGGCGCACGTCCCAGCCGGGGGCGGCGGCGCGGGCCTCCTCGTAGGCCTCGGGGTTCAGGAAGCCCTCGAAGATCTCGGCCTCGGCCGGGGGCGCGGTGCCGCGGTTGCGGAAGACCACCCTGTCGCCGTCATCCGAGAAGCGGACCGAATAGTCCGGCATGTGGGAATGGGCGATGTCCTCGCGGATCACGTTGGCCACCAGCCGCCGGAACTCGAAGCTGGACGAGGACGAGCCGCATTTCTTCTGCAGCAGGTCCAGCCCGACCGTCCATTCCTTCTGGTTGCCGCAATGCTTGCGCGCGAGTTCGTAGAGCCGCCGTTCCAGCGGCCGGCGCAGCCGGAAATAGTCGCGGCTGATGGTCAGCACCTCCTGGGCGCGGATCGCGTTGAAGACCCAGTCCGAGAGCTTGATCTCGATCTCCTGCATCCGGCCCTCGCGGGTCTGGCGCACGATGCGGGCGCTTTCGATCAGGCCGAAGGTTTCGAAGATCTCCTCGCCGCCGGTGGTGATGTTGGTCGAGATGCGGGTGCCGGCCAGCCGCTCCATCGCCGCCTTGAGCAGGTCGTAGCCGCGTCCCGTGGTCATCCGGTTGGTCGCCCGCAGAAGGTCGGCGGCCTGGAAGCGGACGATCTGGCTGACCTCGCGCCCGTCGTTCAGCGCCCGGATCAGCTGGCTGATGCAGAAGATCAGGATGTCGCGGTCGTGGACCGTGGCCATACCGTCGGAGGAGGGCTTGATGTCGACCGAGAGGCCGTTGTGCTCGTAATGGCGGGGCCTCAGGTCGGGCTTGGTCGAGAGCGAGAAGATCGGGTGCTCCATCGGCCCGACATCGGCCTTGGGGGCGGCGTTGAAAATGTCGCAGACGAAGAAATCACGTTGCGGATGACGGTCGGGAAGAAGCGGGCTGTTCATATGGCCTCGGGCAAACGACACTTCACC
>NZ_JAUNPC010000140.1 GCF_030536915.1 Paracoccus sp. (in: a-proteobacteria) | reverse complement strand
TGCCGAACTGGCCGACGGACCGGCTGCGGCGCACGGCTGGGGACGCGGCGCCGGATGACGCGCCCCTGGTCGTGGCCGGCCGGGTGGGCAATCGCCGGGTGGTGACGGCGGCCGACGCCGCCGCGCAGGGTCTGGGCCTGCATGCCGGCATGCCGGTCGCCACTGCGCAGGCGCTGGTGCCCGGCCTCGTCGTCGTGCCTGCCGATCCTGCGGCCGATGCCGCCAGCCTCGAGCGGCTGGCCTTGTGGGTCATGCAGCGCCTCTCCCCCATTGTGGCCGCCGATCCGCCCGATGGGATCGTCCTGGACACGACTGGCGCCGACCACCTGCAGGGCGGCGAGGCGGCGATGCTGGAGGCGCTGGTCGGCCGCCTGATGCTGTCGGGCGTCACCGCCCGTGCGGCCGTCGCCGACACCTGGGGGGCAGCTCATGCCCTAGCCCGCCACTCTGCTACCCCCACTCTCGTCGCGGCCCCGGGCGCGGCCGAGGTTGCACTGGCGCCTCTGCCCCTCCAGGCGCTGCGGCTGCCGCCGGCCACGGTCGTCGGGTTGCACACCCTGGGCTTCACCCGCATCGGCGACCTGCTGGGGCAGCCCCGCGCGCCCCTTGCGCGCCGCTTCGGGCCGGGCCTCTGGCGCAGGATCGACCAGGCCCTGGGCGCGGCATGTGAACCCATCGAGCCGGTCCGCCCCGAAGACTTCGTCGAGGTGCGCCGGGTCTTTGCCGAACCCATCGCCGCCGCCGAGACCATCGCCCGTTACATTCGCAAGCTGGTGGTGGCCCTCTGCGAGCGGCTGGAAGAACGGGGCCTCGGCGCCCGCCGGCTCGACCTCTTCTGCCACCGGATCGACAATGACCTCCAGATCGTCCGTATCGGATTGGCCCGGCCGGTCCGCGACGCGAAGCCTCTCACCCGACTCCTCTGCGCGCGCATCGAGACCATCGATCCGGGCTATGGCATCGAGATCATGGTGCTGGCCGCCACCCTTGCCGAGCCGCTGCAGGCCCGGCAGGCCGCGAGCCTGCTGGAGGAGCCTGCGCCCGATCTGGCAGGGCTGATCGACACCCTGGCGAACCGCGTCGGTGCCGGGGCCGTCTACCGCATTGCGGCTGTCCCCAGCGACGTGCCTGAGCGGTCCGTGCGCCGCATCCCGGCCCTGGCCGAGGACGCGGGCGACGGCTGGCCCGATTACTGGCCGCGCCCTGCGCGCCTCCTGCCCCAGCCCGAAGCGATCGAGACCCTGGCGCTGCTGCCCGACCATCCGCCCGCCTGGTTCGCCTGGAAGGGCGTGCGCCGCCGGGTGCGCCGCGCCGACGGGCCGGAGCGCATCTTCGGGGAATGGTGGACACGCGAGGCCGAGAGAGCGGCCGTGCGCGACTACTTCCGGGTCGAGGACGATGCGGGCGAGCGCTACTGGATCTACCGCGCTGGCGACGGCGAGGACGCCGCCACCGGGTCGCAGCGCTGGTTCCTGCATGGGGTCTTCGGATGAGCGGGCTGCGCTACGCCGAACTGCAGGTCACCTCGCAGTTCTCCTTCCTGCGCGGGGCCTCCTCGGCCGAGGAGCTGTTCGCTACCGCCGCGCTGATGGGCATCGAGGCCCTGGCGGTGGTGGACCGCAACAGCCTGGCCGGGATCGTGCGGGCGCATGAGGCGGCAAAGGCCATCGGCGTGCGGCTCGTCGTCGGCTGCCGGCTCGATCTCGCCTGTGGGATGGCGGTGCTGGTCTATCCGACCGACCGGGCCGCTTACGCCCGGCTCTGCCGGCTGCTGACCCTCGGCAAGGGGCGAGCCGGCAAGGGCAAGTGCCATCTCGACTGGCCGGACCTGGAGGCTCATGCCGAGGGGCTGATCACGGTGCTCGTCCCCGATCTCGCCGACGAGACCTGCGCCTTCCGCCTGCGCCGCCTGCGCGAGGTCTTCGGCGACCGCGCCTTCCTGGCGCTGACCCTGCGCCGGCGCCCCAACGACCAGCTGCGGCTGCATGAACTTGCGACGCTGGCTGCCCGCATGAGAGTGGCGACCGTGGTGACCAACGACGTGCTCTACCACGAACCCGCCCGTCGCATCCTCCAGGACGTGGTCACCGCCATCCGTCACACCACCACCGTCGAGGCCCTGGGCCTGCGGCGCGAGCGCCATGCCGACCGCTACCTCAAGCCGCCCGCCGAGATGCATCGGTTGTTCTCGCGCTATCCGGAAGCCCTTGCCCGCACGCTGAAGATCGCCGAGCGTTGCCGCTTCTCGCTGGACGAACTGGCCTACCAGTATCCCGAGGAACGCGACGACCCGGCGCTGACCCCGCAGGAGACACTGGAACGGCTCACCTGGGCGGGTGCGGCCTGCCGCTATCCCGAAGGCGTCCCCGACGAGGTGGCGGCCACCCTGGGGCACGAGCTGCGGCTTATCGGCAGGCTGGGCTATGCCCCTTACTTCCTGACGGTCCACAGCATCGTGCGCTTCGCCAGGTCGAAGGGCATCCTCTGCCAGGGACGCGGGTCGGCCGCGAACTCGGCGGTGTGCTTTGTCCTCGGCATCACCTCGATCAACCCGGTGAGTGGCAACCTCCTCTTCGAGCGCTTCATCTCCGAGGAGCGGCACGAGCCGCCGGACATCGACGTCGACTTCGAGCACGAGCGCCGCGAGGAGGTCATCCAGTGGGTCTACGAGAACTACGGCCGCGACCGCGCCGCCCTCTGCGCCACCGTCATCCGATACCGTGCCAAGGGAGCGCTCCGGGATGTGGGCAAGGCCTTGGGTCTCCCCGAGGACCTGATCCGCGCCCTCTCAAGCCAGATCTGGGCCTGGTCGGCGGAGGGCGTCACCGACGCCCAGATCCGCGAGCTGAACCTCGATCCCACCGACCGGCGTATCCGCCTGACCATGGAACTGGCGGCCCAGCTGCACGGCGCGCCGCGGCACCTGAGCCAGCACCCGGGCGGCTTCGTGCTGACCCACGACCGCCTGGACGACCTGGTCCCCATCGAGCCCGCCGCCATGGAGGGGCGCCAGATCATCGAATGGGACAAGGACGACATCGACGCGCTGCGCTTCATGAAGGTCGACGTGCTGGCCCTGGGGATGCTCAGCTGCATGCGGCGGGGGCTGGACCTCTTGGCCGATCACAAGGGCATCCGGCTGGACCTCGCCACGATCCCACCCGAGGACCCGCGCACCTACGCCATGATCCGGCGCGCCGACACGCTCGGCACCTTCCAGATCGAGAGCCGAGCGCAGATGGCGATGCTGCCGCGCCTGCGCCCCCGCACCTTCTACGACCTCGTCGTCCAGGTCGCAATTGTGCGCCCCGGCCCGATCCAGGGCGACATGGTCCATCCCTACCTGCGCCGGCGCGCGGGGCTCGAGCCGGTGGAGTATCCGACCCCCGAGCTGGAGAAGGTTCTCGGCAAGACCCTGGGCGTGCCCTTGTTCCAGGAACAGGCGATGCGCGTCGCCATTGTCTGCGCGGGCTTCACGCCGGGCGAGGCCGATCTCCTGCGCAAGTCCATGGCCACCTTCAAGTTCACCGGCGGGGTCTCGGCTTTCCGCGACAAGCTCGTCGCGGGGATGATCGAACGCAACTACGATCCCGACTTCGCCGAGCGCACCTTCCGCCAGCTCGAGGGCTTCGGCTCCTACGGCTTTCCCGAAAGCCACGCGGCAAGCTTTGCGCTGATCGCTTATGCCTCGGCCTGGCTGAAGTGCCACCACCCGGATGTCTTCTGCGCGGCGCTCCTGAACAGCCAGCCCATGGGCTTCTATGCCCCTGCCCAGATCGTGCGCGACGCCCGCGACCACGGCGTGGAGGTGCGGCCCCTCTGCGTCAACGTGAGCCGCTGGGACTGCACGCTCGAGCCGACCGGCGATGAGACCCGCTTCGCCGTCCGCCTCGGCCTGCGCATGGTCAAGGGCCTCGCCAACACCTACGCCGCCGCCCTGATCGCCGCCCGCGCCGATATGCCCTTCGTCTCCGTCGAGGACCTCTGGCGCCGTGCCGGCGTGCCCGTGGCGGC
>NZ_JAUNPC010000038.1:3270-24752 GCF_030536915.1 Paracoccus sp. (in: a-proteobacteria) | reverse complement strand
GCCTGAAGGGGAAAGGGGCACTCACGCCTCAAGCCGCATTTCTGCAACAACGCCGATCATCGGGGACCTGCGCGAGTTTTCAAACCCGAGGGTCGCAGCAATACCAAGTGATTCTCTGGCCGATTCGTTTTCTCATGCAAAAGCTGTATTGACCAAAAGAATATTCTGACTGGTTGTGCAAAGCCTCAAGGCAACCACCAGAGGGCGATTGCATTCATGAAGATCGCTCCGTGGCCCTAAATAAATTCATTAACTTTCAGAAGCTTGTTTTCTGCGGCGCAGAAGAAGCAGGACAAGCGGGATTTGCCTGTCTAGCTTGAGGGACAAGGTTGCACGGCATGGCGGCAACTCTCCGTTCGGTTACTGAACCTCAAGAAAGGAAGCCAAAGGATGAATCCTTGCGCTATCTTCATCCTTGATACGAACGAGCTTCGTGCCGCGGGATATGCCACTCTTCTCATGCCGCTCGCCTCTCGTTCGGACGCCGAACTGCACGTCGCCCTGCGGCTTGCCGATTTCCAGGATCTTTCGAACTGCGAATGCCTTGCCTGCCTTTACTGCGTCGGTGGCCGTTCGTTGACAGACGAAGAGGTGGCCGGCACGATCGCCGGCCTGCGTGAAATCTTCGCCCATCTTCCGGTGATCGTCCTGTCGGACCTGTCCGGCCCCGAGGAAATCGCCGCCGCCACGCAGGCGGGATTGCGCGGCTTCCTTCCCACGACGATGCCGACCCATGTGGCGATGGCGGCCATCCAGTTCATCCTGGCCGGCGGCACCTATGTGCCCCACGCGACCCAAGGGTCGCCACGCCCCGAAGCTGCTGCGCCGGCGGCGGCTCGTGTCTCTCATGCCGGGTTCCCGCGGCTGGTGCACTCTCCTGCACAGCCATGGGGTCCTGCACCCGAGCCGCAAGCCGGACAAAGCGAAAAGCAGGCACCCGAGGAAACCGCTTCGACCGCGCCCCTGAGGCAGCGCCATGTCGAGGTCCTCAATTCCCTGAGCAAGGGACATCCCAACAAGGTCATCGCCCGGCAGCTCAACCTCACAGAAGCCACCGTCAAGCTGTATGTCCGGCAATTGATGAAGATCTTCCATGCGGAAAACCGGACCCAGTTGGCGCTTCAGGCCGCCAACCATCCCCAGGTCAGGAAGCTTGCCGCGTCCGGGTGAAGCGGCGGACCGCGCAGCACTTGCCGCGGGATGGTGCCACTGACAGCGCAGCCGGAGGCGGGGGAGCCTGGCCCCCCGCGCAAGCGCCGCCTCACTCCGTCTGGACCAGGGTCTCCGCCTCTCCGCGGGCGCGCTCGATCTCGCGCCAGCGGGCGACGTTGGCGTTGTGCTCCTCCAGCGTGCGGGCAAAGGCGTGGCCGCCGGTGCCGTCGGCCACGAAGAACAGGTAGTCGCTGTCGGCCGGGTTCAGCGCCGCCTCGATCGCGGCGCGGCCGGGGTTGGCGATGGGCGTCGGCGGCAGGCCGTCCACCTGGTAGGTGTTGTAGGGCGTCCGGCGGTCCAGTTCCGACCGGCGCAATCCCCGGTCCAGCACCTCGCGCCCGTTCGTCACCCCGTAGATCACCGTGGGGTCGGTCTGCAGCCGCATCCCTTCGCGCAGGCGGTTGACGAAGACCGCCGCCACGGTCGGCCGCTCGGCGGCGATGCCGGTTTCCTTTTCCACGATCGAGGCCATGGTCAGCGCCTCCTCGGGCGAGCCATAGGGCAGGCCGAAGGGGCGGCTTTCCCATGCGGCGGTCAGGGCCGCATCCTGCGCGGCCCGCATCCGGTCGATCAGCTCGCGCCGGCTGCCGCCGCGCGTGACCTCGTAGGTGTCGGGCGCCAGCGTCCCCTCGGGCGGCAGCGGGCCGACCGGGCCATCAAGGAAGGGCGCCTGCCGGATGCCCTCGACCACCTGCCAGGCGGTCGTGCCCTCGGCCACGGCCACCCGCAGCCGCGCGCCGGGACGGTCCACGGCCTGCACGATGGCCTCGGGCGGCTCGCCCGCCGCGGGGTCGTGGCGGACGCGGTCCTCGTAGCGGCCGTTTTCCGGGTTCAGGTCGCGCAGAACCAGCGCATTGTCACGCACGCCGACGCGGAAGATCACCTCGGTCCCGCAGGTGGACGGTCCGCCCGCGGTGATCGTGTCCACCACTTCGGCCATGCTGGCATGCGGCGGGACAAGGTAGCTGCCGAACTTGAGCTGCCCGGCCTTGCCCGCGTAATCGGCCCCCGTCCGCAGGATATAGGGCGAGGTGATGACGCCCTGCGCCTCAAGCTGCTTGCTGACCTCGTTCAGCCGTGCGCCCTGCGGGATTTCCACGCATTGCGCCAGGGCGCTGGGACCGGGCGCGACATACTGGTTGCGCCCCCAGGCGACGGCCACCGCCACCCCGATCAGGATGACGATCATCAAGGTCAGGAAGTTGGAGGCGATGGAGCGCCACATCAGTCGCGGACCCTGCCCACGACAAGGCTGGCATTGGTGCCGCCGAAGCCGAAGCTGTTGGACAGCGCCACGTCGATCCTGCGCCGCACGGCCGCGTTGGCGGCAAGATCGATGGGCGTCTCGCGCGCCGGGTCGTCCAGATTCAGCGTCGGCGGCGCGACCTGATCGCGGATCGCGAGGATGCAGAAGATCGCCTCGACCGCGCCCGCAGCCCCCAGCAGGTGCCCGATGGACGACTTGGTGGACGACATGGTGACGTTCTTCGCATGGTCCCCCAGCAGGCGTTCCACCGCCCCAAGTTCGATCACGTCGGCCATGGTCGAGGTGCCATGCGCGTTGATGTAGTCAATGGACGACGCCTCAAGCCCCGCCCGCTTCAGCGCCGCCGTCATGGACCGGAAGCCGCCGTCGCCATCCTCCGACGGCGCGGTGATGTGATAGGCGTCGCCCGACAACCCGTAGCCCAGCACCTCGGCATAGATCTTCGCGCCGCGGGCCTTGGCGTGTTCGTATTCCTCAAGCACGACGACCCCCGCGCCCTCGCCCATGACAAAGCCGTCGCGGTCCGTGTCCCAAGGGCGGCTGGCCGATGTCGGATCGTTGTCGCGCTTGGTCGACAGCGCCTTGCAGGCGTTGAAGCCGGCAATGCCGATTTCCGATATGGGCGATTCGGCCCCGCCCGCCACCATCACGTCGGCGTCTCCCACCGCGATCAGCCGCGCCGCGTCGCCGATGGCGTGCGCCCCGGTGGAACAGGCCGTCACCACCGCATGGTTCGGCCCCTTGAAGCCGAAGCGGATCGACACCTGCCCGCTGACAAGGTTGATGAGCGAGCCGGGAATGAAGAAGGGCGACACCCGCTTGGGTCCGCGTTCCTTGATGAGAACTGCCGTCTCGGCGATGGTCGAAAGCCCGCCGATGCCCGAGCCGATCATCACGCCGGTGCGCTCGCGCTCCTCCTCGGTCGCGGGTTCCCAGCCGGAATCCTTCACCGCCTGCTGGGCGGCGGCCATGCCATAGAGAATGAAGTCATCGACCTTGCGGCGGTCCTTGGGGTCCATCCAGTCGTCGGGGTTGAAGCTGCCGTCCGAGCCGTCCCCGAAAGGGATCTCGCAGGCATATTTCGTCACCACGTTCGAGGCGTCGAACCGCGTGATCGGCCCGGCGCCGGATTGCCCGTCCAGAAGCCGTGACCAGGTTTCCTCGACCCTGCCCGCCAGCGGCGTGACCATCCCCAGCCCGGTGACAACGACCCTTCGCATCGATGTTCCTTCCCATCGCTTGAACTTCGGCTGAATACACGCGGGCCTTGCGCCGCGCAACGCGCGCGTGGCAGCCTTCCGCACGCCTGCGCCCATCCGCCTTCACATTGCATTGTCGGAACTTTACCGATGCTGCCTTGTTGAACGCGCGCCGATCCGGCCTAATCTGGCGCAAGCCCCCCGACGGGGCCGCCGCCGACCAACCGCCGACCGAAGGGACCGCACCATGAGCACCGAAACCCAGGCCCGCGCCCAGGCCGCGCTGCCCGAACTGCAGGCTGTCACCTCGGTCGTGCTGCCCGAACCCGCCGGAGAGATCGTGCCGCTGGACCGCGCCGACACGCCCGTGGCCCAGGCCATCCGCCAGCGCATGGACGAGATCGATCTGAAGGACACGACCTCTATCGTGCATTTCGGATCGCGGGCGCAGGCGGGCCTGCAGGAAATCAGCCAGTCGATGCTGGCCGATGTCAAGAACAAGGACATCGGCCCGGCGGGCGATTCCCTGCGCGACATCGTGTCCACCATCCGCGGCTTCTCGGTCAGCGAACTGGATGTGCGGCGCGAGCGGTCGTGGTGGGAAAGGCTGCTGGGCCGCGCCGCACCCTTTGCCAAGTTCGTGGCCAATTACGAAGAGGTGCAGGGCCAGATCGACAAGATCACAACCGATTTGGAACAGCACCAGCACACGCTGCTCAAGGATATCAAGTCGCTGGACGTGCTTTACGAACGCACGCTCGATTTCTACGATGAACTCGCGCTGTATATCGCGGCGGGCGAGGAAAAGCTGCGCGAGCTTGACCGGGACGTGATCCCCGCCAAGGAACGCGAGGTTCAGGCTGCCCCCAACGACGGCGCGATCCTGGAAGCGCAGGAACTGCGCGACCTGCGCGCCACCCGCGACGATCTGGAACGGCGTGTCCATGACCTCAAGCTGACGCGGCAGGTGACGATGCAGTCGCTGCCCTCGATCCGGCTGGTGCAGGAAAACGACAAGTCGCTGGTGACGAAGATCAGCTCGACCTTGGTGAACACCGTGCCGCTGTGGGAAACCCAGCTTGCGCAGGCGGTGACGATCCAGCGGTCGTCGCAGGCGGCGGCCTCGGTCAAGCAGGCGACGGACCTGACCAACGACCTGCTGACCGCGAATGCGAAGAACCTGCGCGACGCCAACGCCCGCATCCGCACGGAAATGGAACGCGGCGTCTTCGACATCGAATCGGTCCGCACCGCCAACGCCGAGTTGATCGCCACCATCGAGGACTCCTTGCGCATCGCCGACGAGGGCAAGGCCCGCCGTGCCGCCGCGGAACTGGACCTGCAGAAGATGGAATCGGAACTGCGCCAGACCCTGTCCGCCTCGCGTGCCCGGCCGCAGGCACCGGCCAACAAGGGCGCCGCGACGATCACGTCCCGGGCGTGAGCGCCCATGCCCCAGCCAGACCGGACCCTGCCGTGACCGATCCGTCCAGCGCCCGCTGCGCCGCCCCTTGGAAGGGGCGGCGTTTCGCCATGCTGGCGCTGCTAACGCTGACCGCCTGCGCCCCCCGGCCCGACCTCGTTCCGCCGCCTGAACCGGCCCAGCGCCCCGCCGTGATCCCCGCCCCCTCGCCCCGGCCCGAGATCTCGCAGGAACAGTTGCGCCGCGAACGCGCCGAGGCCGCCCGGATGGCGGCGGGGCGTGCTGCGGCCACCCCGGCCAGTGCGACGATGGCCCAGTATCTTTCCGGCGTGCAGGACAGCCTGTTGTCACGGGGGCTGCTGCGCGCAGACGCGGGGACGGCCTCCGGCGCAGCCCGTCTGGCCGAGGATTTCATCCAGATCGCGCTGCGCGACGAATATGTGATGCAGAATGGCCGGCTGGTCCCGCAATCCCGCCCCGCGCCCCTGCGCCGCTGGGAACGGCCCGTCCGCATCTCTGTCGTTTTCGGCGATTCGGTTCCGCCGGTCACCCGGACCCGCGACCGCGCGCTTGTGGCGGACTTTGCCGCACGGCTGCAGCGGATCACCGGCCACCCGGTCGGCCTGACCGGATCGGGCGGCAATTTCGTCGTCCTCTTCGTGAACGAGGACGAGCGCCGCGCCATCGGCCCCCGCCTCGCCGCGCTGGTCCCCGGCATCCCTCCCTCGGACATCGGCGCGATCGAGCGGCTGGCGCCGCAGAATTATTGCACCGTCTTCGCCTATTCCCCGGGCGCAGGCGCGGCCTATTCCAACGCCGTCGCCGTGATCCGGGCGGAACTGCCCGACCGCCTGCGCCTGAGCTGCATCCACGAGGAACTGGCACAGGGCATGGGCCTTGCCAACGACAGCCCGGACGCCCGCCCCTCGATCTTCAACGACGACGAGGAATTCGCATTCCTCACCGCCCATGACGAGCGCCTGCTGCGGATGCTCTACGACCCCCGCTTGCGGCCCGGCATGACCGAACCCGAAGCCCGCCCCATCGTCGCCCGCATCGCGGCCGAGCTTGCGCCGGAACCCGCGCCCCGCCCCGGCGCTTGATGCCCGAAAGGAGGAAACCATGGTCCTCGATTTCCTGACCGGAGAGTTCATCGACGTCATCGAATGGGTGGACGACACCCGCGACACGATGGTCTGGCGCTATGAGACCCGCGGCCGCGCGATAAAATACGGCGCCAAGCTGACCGTGCGCGAGGGCCAGGCAGCCGTCTTCGTCCACGAAGGCCAGTTGGCCGACACCTTCGGCCCCGGCCTCTACATGCTGGAAACCAACAACATGCCGGTGCTGACGCGCCTGCAGCACTGGCACCACGGCTTCCGCAGCCCCTTCAAGTCGGAAATCTACTTCGTCAACACGACGCGCTTCAACGACCTGAAATGGGGCACCCGCAACCCCATCATCGCGCGGGACCCTGAATTCGGCCCCGTCCGCATCCGCGCCTTCGGCACCTATTCGATGCGCGTGACCGACCCCGCCCGCTTCATGTCGGAAATCGTCGGCACGGACGGAGAGTTCACCGCCGATGAGATCAGCTACCAGCTACGCAACGTGATCGTGCAGGAGTTTTCCCGCGTGATCGCCTCGTCCGTCATCCCGGTCCTCGACATGGCCGCGAACACGCAGGATCTGGGGAAGATCGTCGCCACCGCCATCGAACCCACCGTCGCCCAATACGGCCTGACCATCCCTGAGTTCTACATCGAGAACATCAGCCTTCCCGACGAGGTGGAACGGATGCTCGACAAGCGCACCTCGATGGGAATCGTGGGTGATCTCAGCCGTTTCGGGCAATACGCTCAGGCGGAATCGATGCTGAACGCCTCGACCCGCGACGGCGGCATGGGGGCGGGCATCGGCGCCGGGATGGGTGCGGCCCTTGGCATGGGCATGGCGGGCGGAATGCTGCGCGGCCCTTGGGGTCCCGCCTCGCCCCAGCCGCCGCAGGTTCCGCAGCAGCAGCCCAACATGATCGCCCCGCCGCCGATCCCCACGGACCCCGTGTGGCACGTTGCGCTCGACGGCCAGCCCGGCGGCCCCTATGGCAAGGCCGATCTGGGTCGGCTGATGAACGAGGGCCGCTTCACCCGCGACACGCTGGTCTGGACCCCCGGCCAGGACGGCTGGAAGGAAGCCGACGAGGTCCCCGCCCTCGCCCAGCTTTTCACCATGCTGCCTCCGCCCCTGCCGCAGAAATAGCCCTGCTTTTTCTTCTTTGCCCAAATATCCCGGGGGTCCGGGGGCTGGCCCCCGGTCCTGTGTCTCCGCCAGCGGACCCGAGCCGATGCCCACACCGCAGATCGAACACCGCTACCCTTGCGATAGCTGCGGCGGCAGCCTGCAGTTCGCGCCCGGCCAGGACGCGCTGGTCTGCCCCTATTGCGGCCACCTGCAGCGCATCTCTCCCGGCGCCGACCGCGCCCCCGCCCGCCAGCCCGAAGAACAGGACCTGCTGCTGCGCGATCCGTCCACTGGCCGCGCGATCCAGTGGGACGCGGGCCACAAATCGCCGCAACTGCAGGAAATCTCGCTGGAACGGGGGCTCCGCCTCGACGATCGCAGTGACCTGACGGAAACCGTCCGCACTCTCTCCTGCCCCAACTGCGGCGCGAAGATCGAGCGTGGCACCGACACCCATGCCGGCCGCTGCCCCTTTTGCGCCACCCCGGTCGTCACCGACACCGGCACCACCCGCCTCATCAAGCCGCAGGGCGTCCTGCCCTTCGTGCTGACCCAGGACCAGGCTCGGGGGGCGCTGGACACCTGGCTCAAGGGCCTCTGGTTCGCGCCGAACGGCTTGCAGCAATATGCCCGCAAGGGACGCAGGATGCAGGGCGTCTATTCCCCCTTCTGGACCTTCGACGCCGACACCCGCACCGCCTATCGCGGCCAGCGCGGCGACCATTATTACGAGACGATCTATGTCACGCAGGAGGTGAACGGCCGCACGCAGCGCGTCCCGCAACAGGTCCTGCGCACCCGCTGGTCCCGTGCCGCGGGCCGTGTCGCGCGGTCCTTCAACGACGTGCTGATCCTCGCCTCGACCTCGCTGCCGCGCCGCTACACCGATGCGCTGGCCCCTTGGGACCTGTCGCATCTCGTCCCCTACGATCCCCGCTATCTCTCTGGCTTCCAGGCCGAGGGCTACACGGTTCCCCTGGCCGACGGCCACGCCATCGCGCGGCAGGAGATGGCGGGCGTGATCGCCATGGACGTGCGCCGCGACATCGGCGGCGACGTCCAGCGGATCGAGGCGACGGACACCGACCACAGCAACGAGACCTTCAAGCACGTCCTGCTGCCGGTCTGGCTCGCCGCCTATAAATACAACGGCAAAAGCTACCGCTTTGTCGTCAACGGCCAGTCCGGCCGGGTGCAGGGCGACCGCCCCTGGTCGGTCTGGAAGATCGCGCTCGCCGTCCTCGTGGCGCTGCTGGCGGCGGCAATCCTGCTGGTGGCCAGCGAAGGCGGCGGCATCCGCATTGGTGCCGCGGGATCTGCGCCGGGCATTTCCGCGCAGATCCGCCATGCCTCGGCTCAGGCGCCGCCCGAGGCGCAGCGGCTCGCAGGCTCTCCGGCACGGGCGCTTTCCCGATCCCTTCACCCCGCATGACGGCAGCAACAGGGACGGGCCGATGATCCTCTGCACGGGCGAGGCGCTGATCGACATGGTCCCGCAGCCGGACGGGGCCTTTCGGCCGCTGCCCGGCGGTGCGGTCTATAACACCGCGCTTGCCCTCGGCCGCCTCGGCACAAGCACGGGATTCCTGTGGCCGATCTCACGCGACGGCTTTGCCGAGCTGCTGCTGCGCCCGCTGGCCGAGGCGGGCGTGGATGCCGCCGCTTGCCCCCGCAGCGACCGCCCGACGACCCTCGCCCTTGTCAGCCTTGCGGGGGGCGAGGCGCGCTACAGCTTCCACGACGAAGGCTCGGCGGGCCGGATGTTCGCCACGGACGACCTGCCGCCCCTGCCCCCGGCCCTTCAGGCGCTGTTCATCGGCGGGATCAGCCTGGCCGCCGAGCCTTGCGGCGCGACTGTGGAAACCTTCGCCGAACGCGCGGCCGCAAGCGGCGTGCCGGTCATGCTCGACCCCAACCTGCGCCCGTTCTTCATCACCGACGAAGCCGCCTACCGTGCCCGGCTCGACCGCCTGTTCAGGCTGGCGGCAATCGTCAAGCTGTCCGCCGACGACTGCGCCTGGCTCTGGCCCGGAACGGATCGACAGGCGATCGCCCGCGACCAGATCTGCCGCGGGGTCCGCCTCGTCGTGATCACCGGCGGCGCGCAGGGCGCCATAGCCGAAACCCCGCGTCACCGGGCAGAGACCCCTGCCTTCCCCGTCACCGTGGCCGACACCATCGGCGCGGGCGACACCTTCAATGCCGGTATCCTCGACGCGCTGTCCCGCATGGGTGCCCTGCACAGGCTTGACGATCTCGACGCGCCGACCCTGACCGCAACCCTGTCCCACGCGGCGCGGGCCGCCGCCGTCACCGTCTCGCGTCCCGGCGCCGACCCGCCTTGGCGCCACGAACTGGCCTGAGCTTCTTCTTTGCCCAAATATCCCGGGATCGTCGTATACGACGATGGGGGCAGCGCCCCCCGAACGCATGGCGTGGGGGCGAAGCCCCCTCCGCCTCAGCCCTCCAGCGCCGCCGCGGCGCAGTCCAGACGCGCCACCGCCTCAGAGATCTCCTCATCGGAAATGTTCAAGGGCGGCAGCAGGCGCACCACATTGTCCGCCGCCGGCACCGTCAGCAGATGTTCGTCATAGGAGGCGGCCACCACCTCGGTCGGCGCCACCTTGCAGCGCAGGCCCAGCATCAGCCCGATCCCGCGCACGCCCTCGAAGACATCGGGATGTGCCGCGACCAGTCCCTCCAGCTTCTGCCGGAACAGCGCGCCCTTGCGGTTCACCTCGGCCAGGAAGTCATCGTCCGCGACGATCTCCATCACCCGGATGCCCACCGCGCAGGCCAAGGGGTTGCCGCCATAGGTGGAGCCATGCGTTCCCACGCCCATGCCACAGGCCGCCTCACTGGTCGCCAGCACGGCACCCAGCGGGAAGCCGCCGCCGATGCCTTTGGCCACCATCATGATGTCGGGGCCTACCCCTGCCCATTCATGCGCGAACAGCCGCCCCGTGCGGCCCATGCCGCATTGCACCTCGTCCAGCACCAAGAGCGCGCCGGTGCGGTCGCACAACGCGCGCACCTTCTGCAGATCCTCGTCCGCCATCGGGCGGATGCCGCCCTCGCCCTGCACCGGCTCGATCATCACCGCGGCGGTCTGGTCCGAGACCGCGGCCTCCAGCGCCGCCATGTCCCCCCAGGGCAGGGTGCGGAAGCCCGGCATCAGCGGCCCATAGCCCTTCGTCATCTTCTCGGACCCCGCCGCCGCGATGGCGCCGGTGGACCGCCCGTGAAAAGCGCCCTCGAAGGTCAGGATCTCGATGCGCTCGGGCTGGCCCTTCTCGGACCAGTATTTGCGGACCATCTTGATCGCCAGCTCCGCCGCCTCGGTGCCCGAGTTCGTCACGAAGACCGTATCGGCGAAGGTCCGGTCCACCAGCAACTCGGCCAGCCGCTGCTGCTGGGGGATCTGGTAAAGGTTGGACACATGCCAGATCTTGCCCGCCTGCTCGGTCAGCGCCGCGACCAGTTCCGGGTTCGCATGGCCCAGCGCGTTGACCGCGATGCCCGCGCCGAGGTCGAGGTATCGGGTGCCGTCCGCGGCAATGGCCCAGGCGCCCTCGCCGCGGTCAAAGGCGATGGGCGCGCGGTTGTAGGTCGGCAGGACGGCGTCGATCATGGGTCGGTCCCTTGGCTTTTGCTGGATTTCAGACGAACGAACGGCCCCGTCAGGCAGGGCGCGGGGCGGGACGCATCAGCGTCGCAGGTCAGGGCGAATCGTCGTCATGGGGCAGCGTTACCAAGCGCCGCCGCCGGCTTCAACGCCACGTCACGCCTTCATGCGGAAACCGGTGCGCAGCCACCACCATGCCAGACCGTTCACCGCCACCACCGTGACAAGGCAGACCAGCAGCCCCCGTGCCGCGGGCGCGTCGCTGACGCCCGCGAAACCATGGCGCGCCCCGTCGATCAGGTAGAAGATCGGGTTCCAGTGGGACAGGCTGCGGAAGGGCTGGGGCAGGGCCTGGACGGAATAGAAGGTGCCCGACAGGAAGGACAGCGGCGTCACCACGAAATTCGTCAGCGCCGCCATCTGGTCGAACTTCTGCGCGATGATCCCGCCTAGGATGCCCAAGCCCCCCAGCATCAGCGCCCCCAGGATGATGAAGGCCAGCGCCACCCACGGATGAACGGGCGGGTGCCCGACCAGAAGCCCCAGGCCGATTCCGATCACCACGGCCACCAGCAGCGAGCGCGTCAGGCTTCCCGCGAGATACCCCGCCAGGATCTCGGCCGCAGATAGCGGCGGCATCAGCGTGTCCACGATGTTGCCCTGCATCTTGGCCGAGATCAGCGAGGATGAACTGTTGGCGAAAGCCGTCTGGATCACCGTCATCATCAGGATGCCGGGGCCGAGGAACTCGACAAAGGGCAGGCCCATGACCTCGCCCCGCCCGCGGCCCAGCGCCACGACGAAGACGACGACGAACAGCCCCGCCGTCATCAGGGGGGCCAGTACCGTCTGCTGCCAGACGGTCATGAAGCGCCGGATCTCGCGCGCGGCCAGCGTGGCCGTCCCCAGCCAGTTGATCCGGCCGAAACGGCGGACGGGCATGGCGCCATAGTCGGCGGGGGTGGGACGGGTCATGACGGCGATCCTTGAAACTGCGGGGCGCAGGCGCTATTTCCGGGCATCCCCGGTTAGAACCGCACGCTGCGGCTTGTGCAAGCCCGCCAGCCGCCAAGGAGCAACCCATGTCCTGGACCGACGACCGCGTCGAGACGCTGAAACGCATGTGGGCCGAAGGCCAGTCGGCCAGCCAGATCGCCAAGGAGCTTGGCGGCGTCACCCGCAACGCCGTGATCGGCAAGGTCCACCGCCTCGGCCTGTCGAACCGCACCGAGGGCGAGGAGCAGCCCGCCGCCCCTGCCCCCGAGCCGGCGCCCGAGCCCGTCGTCGTCGAGACGGCCCCCGCCGAGCGCCCCGCGCCCCCCGAGCCCGAACCCGAGATCGAGGCGCCCGCGCAACCCGAACCCCCTCCTGCCCCGCAGCCGGTTTTCTCGCCCCGCCGGCCGATCGTGCCCGCAGGCCAGCCGCTGCCGCCGCAGCCCTCGGCCAACGAGATTTCGCCCGAGACTCTGGCCTCGGTCCGCGAGGTCGAGAAGCGTGCCCTCAAGCTCTCGCTGATGGAACTGACCGAGCGCACCTGCAAATGGCCGATCGGCGATCCGGCGACGGAAAAGTTCTGGTTCTGCGGGTTGCCCAGCCAGGCCGGAAAGCCTTATTGCGATGCCCATGTCGGCGTGGCCTTCCAGCCGATGAGCGCCCGCAGGGACCGGCGGCGGTAAGCCAGTCCTGCCGCGCCGGCGCCATGGTTCACGGCCGGGGCTGTCTGCCCCATCGATGGGACCATGCGCCCACGAAAATGTTTCCGTCCGACCCGAGCGGCTTAGGGCTTTCTTAATCCTCCAGTGGGAAAGTCAGAGGCGCGGTACAGGCGGGGACGCCGATGACCGCTCCGGACCGAGGCGCCCTTGTTCCCTGCTTCACCGCCGGAACGGGGGCGTCCTTTTGCTCGGTCAAGCCCGCTGCCTCTGCAACCGCCCGTCATCATTTCCTCAGCCTTCAGCCGCTACACCGCTTGGCCCAGTCGCCTCCCCTTGGCGGAATGCGATCTCGATGCGCTTCGATCAGCCAAAGCCATTCTTCGACCAGCAAGCTCCGCGTCATCCTCCTGCCCCCTCGGGCCGGATGAAAATATCCCGGGGGAGCCGTGCAGCGCACGGCGGGGGCGGCGCCCCCATCCGAACGGACGCCATCCCCGGCAGCGGCCTGATCCCTCACCCCGGGCAGCGCGTTCCCGAGAAGCTCCGGCCTCCCCCGAACCGTATGTCGATCCGGCCCTCCGTGATCCGCAGATCGACCTGCTCGCGCCCGCATTCCTCGCCCTCGGCCATGCAGGCCCAGGTCGCGCGCTGCCAGCCATCGGCAAGCCCCTGCCGTCCGGTGACGCGCTCGTAATGGCTTTCGGTGATGCTGAACCTGCCGGCGCCAACAGAGATGATGCCTTCGCCCCCCGCCTCCATCGGGCAGTTGGCGCGATAACCCTCGATATAATAAAGATCGTCGGCCCGGGCGGCGCCCGTCGCCGCAGCCAGCGCCAGCGCGACGGGAATCAGAAAGCGGATCATGGAAGATTCTCCTTGAAACAACCTGCCGCCGCAGCATGGCCGCGTATCGCTGACCTGCCCAGACCCGAACTGCCGCGCATTTGAAACAACGGCCTGCCGCTCTGGCAATGACCGCGCCCCTTGGGTAAACAGCCCCCGACCTGCCTTCAGGAGCCCCAATGGCCCGCCATCTCATCACCTCCGCTATCCCCTATATCAACGGCATCAAGCACTTGGGGAACCTCGTCGGCAGCCAGTTGCCCGCTGACCTCTTTGCTCGCTACCAGCGCGGGCGCGGGCGCGAGGTGATGTTCCTTTGCGCTACCGACGAACACGGCACGCCCGCGGAACTCGCCGCCGCCAAGGCCGGCAAGCCTGTGGATGTCTTCTGCGCCGAGATGCACCAGGTCCAGGCCGACATCGCCCGCCGCTTCGGCCTGAGCTTCGACCACTTCGGCCGCTCCTCCAGCCCGCAGAACCACCGCCTGACGCAGCATTTCGCGGGGAAGCTGGCCGAGAACGGGCTGATCGCCGAGGTCTCAGAACGGCAGGTCTATTCCAACGCCGACGGCCGCTTCCTGCCCGACCGCTATATCGAGGGCACCTGCCCCAACTGCGGCTATGACAAGGCCCGCGGCGACCAGTGCGAGAACTGCACCAAGCAGCTTGACCCGACCGACCTGATCAATCCGCGCAGCGCCATCAGCGGCTCGACGGACCTTGAGGTGCGCGAGACGAAGCACCTTTACCTGCGCCAGTCCGCGCTGCGGCAGGAACTGTCGGACTGGATCGACTCCAAGACCGACTGGCCGATCCTGACGACCTCGATCGCCCGGAAATGGCTGAACGACGGCGACGGCTTGCAGGACCGGGGCATCACCCGCGACCTTGACTGGGGCATCCCGGTCAGGAAGGGCGACCAGCCCTGGCCGGGGATGGAGGGCAAGGTCTTCTACGTCTGGTTCGACGCCCCCATCGAATACATCGCCGCGAGTGCCGAATGGGCCGAGTCCCAGGGCAAGCCCGACGCCGACTGGCGCCGCTGGTGGCGGCTGGACGAGGGCGCGGAGGACGTGCGCTACACCCAGTTCATGGGCAAGGACAACGTGCCCTTCCATACGCTGTCCTTCCCGGCGACGATCATCGGTTCGGGCGAGCCGTGGAAGCTTGTGGATTACATCAAGTCCTTCAACTACCTGACCTATGACGGCGGGCAGTTTTCCACCTCGCAGGGGCGCGGCGTCTTCCAGGACCAGGCGCTGTCGATCCTGCCCGCCGACTACTGGCGCTGGTGGCTGCTGTCCCACGCCCCCGAAGGGTCCGACGCCGAGTTCACATGGGAAAACTTCCAGCAGTCGGTGAACAAGGACCTCGCCGACGTTCTGGGCAACTTCGTCAGCCGCATCACCAAGTTCTGCCGCTCGAAGTTCGGCGAGACGGTGCCGGAAGGCGGCAGCTACGGCCCCGAGGAGCAGGCGCTTGTCGAGGCGCTCACCACCCGCATCCGCGCCTACGAGGGCTTCATGGAGGCGATGGAAGTCCGCAAGGCCGCGAACGAACTGCGCGCGATCTGGGGCTTGGGCAACGAATACCTGCAGTCCGCCGCGCCTTGGTCGACATTCAAGACCGACCCCGAGCGCGCCGCGATGCAGGTCCGCCTCGGCCTGAACCTGATCCGCCTTTACGCGGTGCTGTCGCAGCCCTTCATCCCCTTCGCCGCCGATTCGATGCTGGCCGCCATGCGGACCGAGGCGCGCGACTGGCCCGACGACGTAACCGTCGCGCTGGACGTGCTGCCTGCCGGCCACGCCTTCGAGGTGCCCGACGTGCTCTTCGCCAAGATCACCGATGAGCAGCGGGACGACTGGCAGGACCGGTTCAGGGGTGTGCGGGGATAATGAATAAAAGCCTTAGAGATGTCCTGGCGGAGGCGGGACTCGCATCCGAGCGGGTTGTTCTAATGCGACACGCTCCTAGCGAGAAAGAGCAGCCTAGATTTAGGCGTGGTTTCATTGATCTTGCCTACCGAGATCGTGCGCTATTCGAATTTTACCAGTCGTATCAAACCCCTAGGACTACCAAGAAGATTGGCGCCAAAGGCTATCTTATGTCAGCATTACCTGGTCCGGGTACGCAGACGATCCTATACGCAATCTACAAAATCTTAGGTCAGAGCCGGTCGATTACCGCAGATGAGCTGATGGCTGAACTCCCGATGCAGCGCCTACTGGAACGTGGATTGAAGCCGTTATCTTGCCCCAAGTACAGCATCATCGATTTTGAACGCACTCAACTTCTTCATGAGCTTTCTGGCCGTGTCGCATTCGAGTGGCCTTGGGCGGCAGTGAACTGGTGCGGGCTAGCACCAGAGGAAGTACTCAGCACGACTCTAGTCCACGAGACCTCTGTTCTGGGAAAGGACCGCATCTGAGCTACTGCATTTCTATTGGTGCGCCACTGGGTAGCAACCAACAGCGACCCGTTCGCCGTGTGAAATCTGCGGCCAATCGCATGGCGGTGCAATCCTCAAAACGGTTCAAGGATATACATGCCTGATCCCGGCTGGTTCGCGCTTATCGCCTTCTGGGGCCTCAGCGCGCTCGGTGCGTGGTCGCAGACGCTGACCGGCTTTGCGCTGGGGCTGATCGTGATGAGCGGGACAACGCTGTTCGGGCTGCTGCCGGTGCCGGTGACGGCGCAGATCATCTCGGTCCTCGTGCTGCTGAACGGGGCGATGGTGCTGTGGCGCGACCACCGCCATGCCGACCGCAAGGCCGTGATCGCGGCCGTGATCGGCGCGGTGCCGATGATCGCGCTGGGCTATTGGCTGCTGCACTGGATGGTGGGATCGGCGCTGGAATGGCTGCGGCTGATCCTGGGCGTCTTCATCGCCGTCGCCGCGCTGCAACTAGTCCACCGGCCGCAGCCTTGGGAGCAGCGGTCCCCGACCCCAGCCTTCGGGATCGCGGGGGCAACGGGCGGGATCATGGGGGGACTGTTCGCGACCTCGGGGCCGCCGCTGATCTGGCTGCTTTACCGCCAGCCGCTGGCGCTGGACACGATCCGGGTGACACTGGTGACCTATTTCGTCATCACGCAAGGATTCCGGCTGGCGCTGACGGTGGCGGACCGCAGCTTCGACCGGCTGACGGCGGTGGCGCTTGCGGGCGCGCTGCTGGCGGTGGCCTTGGGGACATGGGCGGCGCGACGGTTTCCACCGCCGGTCTCGGCGCTGACGATCCGGCGGGCGGCGCTGGTGTTGCTGTTCCTGTCGGGCGTCGGGCTGATCGCGACGGCGGGGGTCGCGCTGGCGCGCGGTTGACCTTGGGGCCGTACGCCCCCACCCTCGCCCCCGATCCATCCGCGAGGCTTCCATGACCCATTGCATCCTGATCGGCGCCCCCGTGGACAGCGGTCAGCAGCGGCCCGGTTGCCTGATGGGACCGGCGGCCTATCGCGTCGCCGGGATCGGGCGGACGCTGCAGGCCCTGGGCCACGGGGTCGAGGACCGTGGCGACCTGACGCCGGGGCCGCCGGGGACCGAGACCACGGCGAACACTGCGGTTCGCGGGTTGCCCGAGACGCTCGCCTGGACCCGCGCGCTGGCCCAAGCGGGTGAACGGGCGATGGCCGAGGGGATGCCGGTCTTCATGGGCGGCGACCATTCGCTGTCACTCGGCTCGGTCGCGGGCGTGGCGGCCCATGCCAAGGCGCGGGGGCGGCCGCTGTTCGTGCTGTGGCTGGACGCCCATTCCGACATCCACAGCATCGAGACGACCGAGTCGGGGAACCTGCACGGGACTCCGCTGGCCTACCTGGCGGGGCGTTCGGGCTTTGACGCCTTCCCGCCCTTCCCCGCCCCGGTGCCCGAAGAAAACATCTGCCTCTTCGGCATCCGCAGCGTCGATGAGGCCGAGCACGCCGCGCTGGAGGCATCCGAGATCGTGGTCAACGACATGCGGGTGCTGGACGAGTTCGGCTTTGCCGTGCCGATGCGGGCATTCCTGGACAAGGTGCGGGCGGCGGAGGGGATGCTGCATGTCAGCCTTGACGTGGATTTCCTCGATCCGTCGGTCGCGCCGGCGGTCGGCACCACGGTGCCGGGCGGGGCGACCTTCCGCGAGGCGCATCTGGTCTGCGAGCTGATCCATGAAAGCGGGCTGATGACCTCGCTGGACCTGGTGGAACTGAACCCCTTTCTGGACGAGCGGGGGAAGACCGCGCGGATGATGGTGGATCTTGTCGGCAGCCTGATGGGGCGCAAGGTCTTCGACCGGCCGACGCGATCGGGATAGGCGGCCAGTCGCGCCGCCCCCTCGGTCTGCGGGGTGACGCCCCGTTTCCCGGGACCGGCAGCGGCTGACGGGATGCGCATCATTTTAGATGCTTCATCGTTGAGCCGGCGCCGGCCCCTGTCCTATCCTTTCCTTGCTCATGGTGCGTGGTCTCACTCCGGGCAAGGGCCAGCCCCCCAAAGGGGCTGGCCCGACTTGTTCCGGCCAAGTGGCAAGGGGCGCTGGCTGGGGACGAGACGCCTTCGGGGGTTGACCTCGCGGGGTCTGCCCGGTGAAGTGCCGCGATCATGTCCAAGCAGATTGCCCTGCCCGCCCCGAGCCTCCGTTCCGTTCCGATCCCCTGGTCTGCCGGGCGCCGACGATAGCGCCCCCGCGACTGCCGGACGGAACGGAACAGGACAACCCATGATGAACAGCTTTCTCGACATTCACACCACGCCCAAGGACGACCTGCGCGGCATCATCGACAATGCGCGGCGGATAAAGGACGCGCGCAACGGCGCCCCGAAGGGGACACCCGACGCCGAGCAGCCGCTGGCGAACCGCATGGTCGCGCTGATCTTCGAGAAGCCATCCACCCGCACCCGCGTCAGCTTCGACCTGGGCGTGCGGCAGATGGGCGGGCAGACGATGGTGCTGTCGGGGCAGGAGATGCAGCTTGGCCATGGCGAAACCATCGCCGACACCGCGCGGGTGCTGTCGCGCTATGTCGATCTCATCATGATCCGCACCTTTGAAGAGGCGACGCTGCTGGAGATGGCGGAATACGCCTCGGTCCCCGTCATCAACGGGCTGACCAACCGCACCCATCCCTGCCAGATCATGGCCGACGTGATGACGTTCGAGGAACACCGCGGCCCCATCGCCGGGCGCAAGGTGGTCTGGTCGGGCGACGGCAACAACGTCTGCGCCTCGCTGATCCAGGCGGCGGGGCAGTTCGGCTTCGACTTCACCTTCACCGGGCCGCAGCCGCTGGACCCCGAACGCGAATGGCTGGACTTCGCCCGCGCCCAGGGGGTGAAGGCCGAGATCGTGCGCGATCCCATGAAGGCCGTCGAGGGGGCCGACCTGGTCGTCACCGACACCTGGGTGTCCATGCACGACCCGCAATCCGCCAAGGAGCGGCGTCACAACCAGTTGCGCGGCTACCAGGTGAACGAGGCGCTGATGGCGCGGGCCAAGCGCGATGCGCTGTTCATGCACTGCCTGCCCGCCCATCGCGAGGACGAGGTGACATCCGCCGTCATGGACGGGCCGAACAGCGTCGTCTGGGACGAGGCCGAGAACCGCCTGCACGCGCAGAAGGCGATCATGCGCTGGTGCCTCGAGGCCTGACACGAGCGGAAAATCAGCAGCGGCGGGTTGGCTTTCCGTTGGAAAGTCCGTCAACATCGGCGGAACCCAAGCGCAGGAAGGACCTTTCCATGCCATCTCGGACCATCCTCGTGACCGGGGCCTCGAGCGGCCTGGGGGCGCATTTCGTGTCTGTTCTTGCGGGGGACGGGGCGCGGGTGATCCTTGCCGCCCGCAGCGCGGACAGGATCTCCGCGCAGGTGGATGCGATCCGCGCGGCAGGGGGACAGGCGCAGGCCGTGGCGATGGACGTGGCCGATCCGGGCTCGGTCGCGGCGGGTTTCGCGCAGGTCGCGGGACGCATCGACGTGGTGGTGAACAACGCCGGCATTACCGCGACAGCCCCCGCGATCGACACCGACCCGGCCGAGTTCGGGGCGGTGCTGGACACCAACGTCAAGGGCGTCTTCCACGTGGCGCAGGCCGCGGCGCGGCGGATGCGCGAGACGGGCGGGGGCGCCATCGTCAACGTGGCCTCGATCCTCGGTTTCCGGGTGGCGGGCAATGTCGCGGCCTATACCGCCTCGAAGGCCGCGGTGGTGCAGCTGACGCGGGCGCTGGCGCTGGAATGGGCGCGCTGGGGCATCCGGGTGAACGCCCTTTGCCCCGGCTATGTCGAGACGGCCCTGAACCGCGACTTCTTCGCGACCGAGGCGGGCCAGGCGCTGATTCGGCACATCCCGCAGCGCAGGCTGGGGCAGCTTGCCGACCTCGACGCGCCCCTGCGGCTGCTCTGCTCGGACGGGGCGCGCTACATGACCGGCTCGGCCCTCGTCGTCGATGGCGGCCATCTCTGTTCCAGCCTTTGAGGGTTTCCCATGGATTTCACCATTTCCCCGCGCATCGAGGATTACCGCCGCCGCATCGCCCGCTTCGTTCAGGACGAGTTGCTGCCGCTGGAGGCGGACCGCGCCAACTACGACGCGCATGAGAACATCCGCCTCGACGTGCTGGAGACGATGCGGAGCAAGGCGAAAGCCGAGGGCCTGTGGTGCCTGCAGTTGAAGACGGAGACCGGCGGCCAAGGCCTCGGCAAGATCGGCATGGCGGTCTGCTACGAGGAGATGAACCGCTCGATCTTCGGGCCAGTGGTGTTCAACTCGGCCGCGCCCGACGACGGCAACATGATGGTGCTGGAAAAGGCAGGCACGCCCGAACAGAAGGAACGCTGGCTGAAGCCCATCGTGGAGGGCCGGGTCCGTTCGGCCTTCGTGATGACGGAACCCGCGCCCGGCTCGGGCTCGGACCCCGGCGGGATGATGCTGACCACGGCGACGCGGCAGGGTGAGAACTATGTGATCCGCGGCCGCAAGTGGTTCATCACAGGGGCCGAGGACGCGCAGCATTTCATGCTGATCGCGCGGACCTCGGAGGACCCGCGCAAGGGCCTGAGCGCCTTCCTGTTCGACCGCGACACCCCCGGCTGGCGGATCGAGCGGCGCATCCCGATCATGGGCCCCGAGGAACATGGCGGCCATTGCGAGCTGGTCTTCGAGGACATGGAGATCCCGGCCGAGAACCTTCTGCTGAACGAGGGCGACGGGCTGAAGCTCACGCAGATGCGGCTCGGCCCCGCGCGGCTGACCCACTGCATGAGGTGGCTCGGCCTGTCCAAGCGCTGCGTCGAGATCGCCACCACCTATGCCCATGAACGCTTCGCATTCGGCGAGCGGCTGTCGAACCGCGAGAGCATCCGCATCATGCTGGGTGATCTCGCCATGCAGATCGAGGTCGGCCGCCTGCTGGTGATGAAGGCCGCCTGGGCGCTGGACCAGGGCAGCTATGCGCGGAAAGAGGTATCCATGGCCAAGGTCCATGTCGCGAACCTGCTGCACAAGGCCGCCGACACCGCGATCCAGATCAACGGCGCGCGCGGCTATTCCAAGGACACGCCCTTGGAATGGATCTACCGCTATGCCCGGCAGGCGCGGCTGGTCGATGGCGCTGACGAGGTCCACAAGATGGTGCTGAGCCGCAACCTGGACGCCGAAGGGCGGGGGTTCTGGTCTTGGCCGGTCGAGGGGGAACAGGCATGAGCGACGTCACGCCCGAACGGCTGAACCCCTTTCTGACCGAGCATTTCGGTCCCGGCGAGACGCGGCTCACCCGCATCGGCGGCGGGCAGTCGAACCCGACCTTCATCGTCGATCACGGCGCCCGCCGGATGGTGCTGCGCAAGCAGCCCGCGGGCGAGATCCTGAAAGGCGCCCATGCCATCGACCGCGAGTTCCGGGTGATGCGCGCGCTTGAGGACACCGATGTCCCGGTGCCCCGCGCGCTGCTGTTCCACGAGGACCCGGCGCTGCTGGGCACACCCTTCTACCTGATGGACTTCGTCGAGGGCCGGGTCTTTTCCGACGGCCGCCTGC
>NZ_JAUNPC010000038.1:0-3170 GCF_030536915.1 Paracoccus sp. (in: a-proteobacteria) | reverse complement strand
TGGGCAACATGCTGATCCACCCGACCGAGCCGCGGGTGATCGCCGTCCTCGACTGGGAACTGTCCACCATCGGCCACCCGCTGGCCGACCTCGGCTTCGCGGCCATGCCCTTCCACACCAGCCCCGAGGAATACGGCGGCATCCTCGGCGCCGAGACCCAGGGCATCCCCTCCGAGGCCGAGTTCTTCGCGGCCTACCGCGAGGTCCACCCCGCCGTCCCCCCGCCCCAGCCCTTCCACATCGCCTTCGCGCTCTTCCGCTTCGCGGTGATCTTCACGGGCATCGCCGACCGCGCCGCCCAGGGCACCGCCGTCGACCCCGAAGCCGCCCGCTACGCCCCCCTCGCAAACCGCTTCGCGCACAGGGCATGGGAGGTGCTAGGGGAAACGCCGCCGAAGGGATGATCCGGCCCTCCGGGACAAGGGCCTCATCATCCGCAGCGATGCGGCAAGCCAGCCCGCCGTCAAGGGCATCCACTGGCAGCCAGGGCGCGAGGGCCAGCGAGGCGGCGATCGCGCTGCCCATCCCGCCGCAGCCGACCACAAGGGCGCGGCGGCCGGCAATTTCCTGCCCCTTGCACAGCAGGCCGCGCACGAAGCTCTCGCCGTCGAACGGGTCGGCGGTGAGCCGCTCGTCGGGCTCGGCCCGCACCGCATTGGCCGTCCCGGCGATGGCGGCAGTGGGGTCACATGATCCACAAGACCCATCGTCCTCACCTTGTGCGGCATCGTCACAAGCGCGCCGGTGCCGGTCAGAATCTCGTCATCCCGACACAGGACGCGGCACGCCCGACAAGCGGCTTCAGCGGTCGCGGCCGGGATGGATGGCGCAGCGGGTGCACCAATAAATGCGGCATGGGTGCCAGCAGAGGCACGGGAATGAACATGGCACAAGCCGCCCAGACCCCGGCCCGCTGGATGCGCGCTTCCGGCACGGATCATCGCCGCCGATGGCTTGCTTGTGCCGCGAAAGCCTTACGTGAACTGCTCGCGCATCATCCGCTCGTCCATCCCGCGGCCGGAGTCGAACAACAGGCGGTGGGCGATGCGCGGCTCGCTGCGGATTTCCACCCACAGCACCCGGTCCACCTGCTTGGCATCGGCGTCGGCCATGACCGGGCGCTTGCGCGGGTCCAGCACGTCCATGCGGATCACCGAATCGTGGCGCAGGATCGCCCCCCGCCAGCGCCGGGGGCGGAAGGGCGCCAGCGCGGTCAGTGCCAGCACGTCCGAGCCCATCGGCAGGATCGGTCCGCCCGCCGAATAGTTGTAGGCCGTGGACCCGGCGGGTGTCGCGACCAGAAGCCCGTCGCAGACCAGTTCCTCCATCCGCACGCGGCCGTCGACGCTGATGCGGATGCGGGCAGCCTGCGGACCCGCGCGCAGCATCGAGACCTCGTTGATCGCCAGCGCCCGGTATTCGTCGCCGTCCGGCGCGCCCGCCACCATCGACAACGGGTTGATGACGGTTTCCTCGGCGGTGGCGATGCGCTGCGGCAGGTCGTCCTCGGCATAGTCGTTCATCAGGAAGCCGACCGTGCCCCGGTTCATGCCGTAAACCGGCCGCCCGAGGTTCTGCCGCAGCACCGACAGAAGAAAGCCGTCGCCCCCCAGCGCCACCACCGCGTCGGCGCGGTTCGCCGGGGTCTGGCCGTAGCGTTCCATCAGCCGGCCCATGGCAGATAGGGCGGTGTCGGTCTCGCTGGCGGTGAAGTGGATCGCGGTCATGCCGAGCATCCATGCACCCTGCCCGCCCCTTGGCAAGGCCCTGCGCGGACCGTTCCTTCCACGCACCGGAATTCAGCGGCTGCCTGCTGGATCGGGCGGGCCAAAGGGGCTAACACCCGACAAACCGGCCCGGAGGAACCCATGACCGACAGCACATTCTTCACCGAGACGCTTTCCACGCGCGATCCTGCGATCTTCGACGCGATCCGGGGCGAGCTTGGGCGGCAGCGCGACGAGATCGAGCTGATCGCGTCCGAGAACATCGTGTCCCGTGCGGTGCTCGAGGCGCAGGGCTCGGTGATGACGAACAAGTATGCCGAGGGCTATCCGGGCAAGCGCTACTACGGCGGCTGCGAGTTCGTGGACATTGCCGAGGACCTCGCCATCGACCGGGCAAAGCAGCTGTTCGGCTGCGACTTCGCGAACGTCCAGCCGAACTCGGGCAGCCAGGCCAACCAGGGCGTCTTCCAGGCGCTCTTGAAGCCCGGCGACACCATCCTCGGGATGAGCCTCGATGCGGGCGGGCACCTGACCCATGGCGCCAAGCCCAACCAGTCGGGCAAGTGGTTCAACGCGGTGCAATACGGCGTGCGCCAGCAGGACAGCCTGCTCGACTACGACCAGGTCGAGGCGCTTGCGAACGAGCACAAGCCCAGGGCGATCATCGCGGGCGGCTCGGCCATCCCGCGGATCATCGACTTCGCCCGGCTGCGAGAGATTGCCGACAAGGTCGGGGCATATCTGATCGTGGACATGGCGCATTTCGCGGGGCTGGTGGCGGCGGGGCTTTACCCCTCGCCCTTCCCGCATGCCCATGTGGCGACCACGACCACGCACAAGACGCTGCGGGGTCCCCGCGGCGGCATGATCCTGACCAATGACGCCGAGATTGCGAAAAAGGTGAACTCGGCCATCTTCCCCGGCATCCAGGGCGGGCCGCTGATGCATGTCATCGCCGGCAAGGCCGTGGCCTTCGGCGAGGCGCTGCGGCCGGAGTTCAAGGACTATTCGCGGCAGGTCGTCCTGAACGCGCAGGCGCTGGCTGACGAGCTGATGAAGGGGGGCCTCGACATCGTCACCGGCGGCACCGACACGCATCTGATGCTGGTGGACCTGCGACCCAAGGGCGTGAAGGGCAACCAGACCGAGGATGCGCTGGGCCGCGCCCACATCACCTGCAACAAGAACGGCATCCCCTTCGACCCGGAAAAGCCGACCGTGACCTCGGGGGTGCGGCTCGGCTCGCCCGCCGGAACCACGCGCGGCTTCGGCGAGGCCGAGTTCCGCCAGATCGGCCGCTGGATCGTCGAGGTCGTGGACGGCCTGGCCGCCAACGGCCCCGAAGGCAACGCCGAGGTCGAGACCCGCGTGGCCGCCGAGGTCAAGGCCCTCTGCGCAAGGTTCCCCCTCTACGACGGGATGTGAGACAAAGGGGCGCGCCGG
>NZ_JAUNPC010000037.1 GCF_030536915.1 Paracoccus sp. (in: a-proteobacteria) | reverse complement strand
GAGGCCCGTGCTATGCAAACTTAACCTGACGTCCACGAAACCGGCAGCAGGCCACCCCCCATGAAAGTCAGCAGAAGCCGCGACCGGCGGCAGTCCTGATCCGCGACGCGGCCTCTACCTGCGTGCCCGGAAACCTCGGCATCGCTACCAGTCTTCCCTTTCCCGTCCGCTACCAGAAGGTTCGCGGAGCGTTGATCGAGCGCCTGCTGAACCAGCGGAACCCGGCTCTGGCCGGGGTCTTCATCAAGGTTGTGCAGGAGCTTGAGGCACCGGAGGGTGCGGGCCGTCCTGTCTGCGCCCGGGCGAGGATGCCCCGGGCGCGACTTCATTCCGAATGCGAACCAGGTCGTGAGAAACGCTCGCTGGTGTTGGAATGCGCGGTGATCGAAGACGATCCCCGACTGCCCAGAAACCACCTGATCATCTGTTGCCGAGGCACGACATGCTCAACGATCCCCGCTCTCACGGCCTCTGGGAAAGAACCGCTCCCCTCGCGCCTGCGACCTGCATCCTTGACCACGACCTGTCCGCCGATGTGGTCATCGTCGGGGCGGGCTACACCGGCCTTTCCACGGCGCTGCACCTGGCCGAGAGGGGCGTGGACGCCGTGGTGCTGGAAGCCGTCGAGATCGGCTTCGGCGGCGCCGGGCGCAACGTGGGGCTGGTCAACGCGGGCATGTGGGTGATGCCCGAGGAACTGGTCCGCACGCTCGGGCCGGATCACGGCAACCGGCTGATCGACTTTCTGGGCGAGGGGCCGTCCCATGTCTGGGATATTGTCAGTCGCCATGGCATCGACTGCGAGGCAAACCACGTCGGCACCCTTCACGCGGGCGTCGGCAAGGCGGGCCTTGCGGAACTGGCCGAGCGCGAGCGCCAGTGGCAGAGCCGCGGCGCGCCGGTCGAACTGCTGGACCGCGAGGCGACTGCGGCGATGATGGGCACCACGGCCTATGCGGGGGCGCTGCTGGACCGGCGGGCGGGCACCATCCAGCCGCTCGCCTATGCGCGGGGTCTCGCGCGGGCGGCCATCGGCAATGGCGCGCGCATCTTCACCTCCTCGCCCGTGACCGGGCTTCAGCGCGATGGCGCGGGCTGGCGGCTGGTGACACCCAGGGGCAGCGTACGGGCGCCGCGCGTGGTCTTTGCCACCGATGCCTATACCCGCCACCTGATGCAGGACATCCGCCGGCAGCAGGTCTTCCTGCCCTATTTCAACTTCGCCACCCGCCCGCTGCCCGACGAGGTCGCCCGCAGCATCCTCCCCGGTCGGCAGGGCGTCTGGGACACCAGGGAGGTCCTGTCCTCGTTCCGTTTCGACCGGCAGAACCGGCTTGTCTTCGGCTCGGTCGGGGCGTTGCGGAATACCGGAACGGCCGTCCACCGGGCCTGGGCGCGGCGCGCGCTGCGGCGGATCTATCCGCAGATCGCCTCGGTCGAGTTCGAGGCGGAATGGTACGGCACGATCGGCATGACCCGCGACAACCTTCCGCGCTTTCACAGGCTGGACGAGGGCGTCTTCAGCTTCTGCGGCTACAACGGACGCGGCATCGCGCCGGGCACGGCCTTCGGCCGCTTCATGGCTGCCTGGCTTCGGGGCGAGCGGACCGATGCCGAGTTGCCGCTGCAACCGACCGCGCCCCGGGCGGTCAGTTTCGCGGGGATGCGCTCGGCGTGGTACGAGGCCGGGGCGCAGGTGGTCCACCTGGCCGACGCACGGATCTGAAGCACCGTCGGGTCAGCCACTCGCGGTCGGTGCGCCCTGTCCGACCTGCCGGGTGATCCAGGCGGTGAAGCCCTGAAGCAAGGGGTCGGAACTGCGTTCCTCGGCCACGACGATCCAGTAGCCCTGGTCGGTGTCCAGCGGCTCGCCCGCGATGACCTTCAGGTCGCCCTGGGCGATCTCGCGCTCGATCAGGTAGCTGGGCAGCAGGGCCGCCCCCATGCCTGCGGTCGCCGCCTCGATCAGCAGCGAGAACTGGTCGAAGCGGTGCCCCCGGAAACCGTCCGCCATGTCGCCCCCGTTTGCGGCAAGCCACTGCGGCCACAGCATGGGCCGCGAGTCGAGATGCAGCAGCGGGATCGTCCCCGGCAGGGTCGCGCCGTTCTCAAGCAGCCCGGGCGCGACGACGGCCAACACCGTTTCCGTGCACAGGAAGCTGCATGTCGCACCCGGCCAGACCGGCTTTCCGTAATGGATCGCGACATCCACCCCCGCCTCGGCCAGATCGAAGCTGCCCGAGCGCGAGATGATCGTCGCCTGCATCCCCGGATGGGCGGAAAGGAAATCCGGCAGGCGCGGCATCAGCCAGCGGCTGCCAAAGGTGGGCAGCGTCGCAATGGTCAGGTGCCCGCTCACGTCGCGGGCGCTGGCCGCGCGCAGGGTCAGGCGCTCGACATCCGACAGCAGGCGCTCGATCTCGGGGCGCAGGCGCTCGCCCAGGCTGGACAGCACGACGCGCTGGCGCACGCGCTGGAACAGCGCCACGCCAAGCTGGGCTTCAAGGTCCTTGATCTGCCGGCTGACCGCGCTTTGCGTCAGGTTCAGTTCGATGGCTGCGCGGGTGAAGCTGCCATGCCGTGCCGCGGCCTCGAAGGCCTGCAGGGCGGTCAGGTCGGGCATCATGCTGCGGCTCAACTTCATTCCGGGCTCGCATCAACCAAGTATCAAACAGCGCGTTTCAGACCCTGCTTTCCGCGCTATGCAGATGAAACAACCTTCTGACAAGAACAGGGGCCTGCCGTGACCCGCAGCAGCAAAGTTTCCCCCGACCATATCCGTGCCCGCTTCTCGGCCGCCATGTCGGCCATGTACCGCGAAGAAGTGCCCGCCTATGGCACGCTCATGGCGCTGGTGGCGCAGGTCAATGCCGAGGTGCTGAAGCGCGACCCGCAATTCGCCGCCGATCTGGAAGAGACGGACCAGTTGGGCCGCATCTCGGAAGAACGGCACGGCGCGATCCGCGTCGGCACCGCGCAGGAACTGGCGACAATCCGGCGCCTTTTCGCGGTCATGGGCATGTTCCCGGTCGGCTATTACGATCTCAGCGAGGCGGGCGTTCCGGTTCATTCTACCGCCTTCCGCCCTGTGGGCGAGGCTGCGTTGCGGGCCAATCCCTTCCGCGTCTTCACCTCGCTGCTGCGGCTGGACCTGATCGCGGACGCGGGCCTGCGGGCCGAGGCCGAGGAGATCCTGTCCCGCCGTGCCATCTTCACCCCCGGCTGCCTTGACCTCATCGCCAAGGCCGAAACCGAGGGCGGGCTGGTTGAGGCCGACGCGGCCCGCTTCGTGGCCGAGGCGCTGGAAACCTTCCGCTGGCACTCCGCCGCGCTGGTTTCGGCGGAGCTTTACAAGCAGCTGCACGACGCCCACCGGCTGATCGCGGACGTGGTGTCCTTCCGCGGGCCGCATATCAACCACCTGACGCCGCGCACGCTGGACATCGACGCCGTGCAGGACCGGATGCCCGCGCATGGCATCATCCCCAAGGCCGTCATCGAGGGGCCGCCCCCGCGCCGCTGCCCGATCCTGCTGCGGCAGACCTCGTTCAAGGCGCTGCAGGAAAACGTCGCCTTTCCCGGCGAGACCGTCGTGGCCGGGTCGCACACCGCCCGCTTCGGCGAGATCGAGGCCCGTGGCATCGCGCTGACGCCCAAGGGCCGCACCCTTTACGACCGGCTGCTGGATCAGGCCCGTGCCCGGATCGTGCCGGCCGCCGACGGATCGAACGCGGGCGAATACATGCGGGTGCTGGCCGAGGTCTTCACTGCCTTCCCCGACGACTGGTCCGAGATCCGCCGGCAAGGCCTGGGTTATTTCGAATGGTCCCTGACCGGTCGGGGCGAGGTGGCGGGCAACGACCCCGAGGCGCTGCTGGCCGCGGGCGTGCTGCGCTGCGATCCCATCGTCTACGAGGATTTCCTGCCCGTGTCCGCCGCCGGCATTTTCCAGTCGAACCTCGGCGACAGCGCCGTGCAGGAATTCCGGGCCAGCCCCAACCAGCGCCGGTTCGAATCCGACCTTGGCGCCGCGGTGCTTGACGAATTCGCCCATTATGCAGCCATCCAGCAGGCGTCCCTTGATGCCTGCCTCAAGGCGCGCCGCGCCGCCTGAACGCGGCCGCGCCACCAGATCGACGAGGACCGAAGATGAAAGACGAAATCCACGACATGACCTACAGCATCGCCAAGGACACGCAGGAGGTTCTGGACCGGCTGGGCGTCGATCCGGCGCTTTACACCGGCGGCACGCTGAAGAGCTTTTCGCCCGTCACCGGCGAGCAGACCGCCGCGCTGCCCGAGCATGACGCCGCGGGTGTTGCCGCCGCCATTGGCCGCGCCACCCAAGCCTTCCGCGCCTGGCGCGAGGTGCCTGCGCCGCGCCGGGGCGAGCTGGTCCGTCTGCTGGGCGAGGAACTGCGCGCCGCCAAGGCCGACCTCGGCCGGCTCGTCTCGATCGAGGCGGGCAAGAGCCCGTCCGAGGGACTGGGCGAAGTGCAGGAGATGATCGACATCTGCGACTTCGCCGTCGGCCTGTCGCGGCAGCTTTACGGCCTGACCATCGCGACCGAGCGCCCCGGCCACCGGATGATGGAAACCTGGCATCCGCTGGGGGTGGTGGGCGTCATCTCGGCCTTCAACTTCCCCGTCGCCGTCTGGTCCTGGAATACGGCGCTGGCGCTTGTCTGCGGCGATCCCGTGGTCTGGAAGCCCTCGGAGAAGACCCCGCTCACCGCCCTTGCCTCGCAGGCGATCCTGGACCGCGCACTTGCCCGCTTCGGCGATGCGCCCGAGGGGCTGTCGCAGGTCGTCATCGGCGGCCGCGAGGTGGGCGAGGCGCTGGTGGACGATCCGCGTGTGGCGCTGGTCTCGGCCACCGGTTCGACCCGGATGGGCCGGCAGGTCGGGCCGAAGGTCGCGGCGCGCTTCGGGCGCTCGATCCTCGAACTCGGCGGCAACAACGCGGGGATCGTGACGCCCTCGGCCGATCTCGACATGGCCCTGCGCGCCATCGCCTTCGGCGCCATGGGGACGGCCGGCCAGCGCTGCACCACCATGCGCCGCCTGTTCGTCCATGACAGCGTCTATGACCAACTCGTGCCCCGCCTCATCAAGGCCTATGCGTCCGTTTCGGTCGGCAACCCGCTGACCACACAGGCGCTGGTCGGACCCTTGGTGGACCGCGCCGCCCTTGACGCGATGCAGGCGGCGCTTGAGGCCGCGAAGGCGGCGGGCGGCACCGTTCATGGCGGCGAGCGGGTGGCCGACGTGGCCCCCGAGGCCGCATTTTATGTCCGCCCCGCGCTGGTCGAGATGCCCGCGCAGACCGGCCCGGTACTGGAGGAAACCTTTGCCCCGATCCTCTACGTCATGCGCTACAGCGATCTGGGCGAGGTGATCGAGCGGCACAATGCCGTCGGCGCGGGGCTGTCGTCCTCGATCTTCACGACCGACCTGCGGGAAAGCGAGTGGTTCCTGTCGGCCTCCGGTTCCGACTGCGGCATCGCCAACGTCAACATCGGCACCTCCGGCGCCGAGATCGGCGGCGCCTTCGGCGGCGAGAAGGAGACTGGCGGCGGCCGCGAAAGCGGTTCGGACGCCTGGAAGGGCTACATGCGCCGCGCCACGAACACGGTGAACTATTCCCGCGAACTGCCGCTGGCGCAGGGCGTCGTGTTCGACATCTGAGGCCGGGCGATGGATGTCAGCACCACCGCATTCCGCCCGGCGCGGCGGATCGAGGATCTCGGCGTGTCCGAGATCCTTCAGATCATGGTCCGGGCCTCGGCGCTGAAACGGGTCGGGCGCCCCTTCATCATCCTGGGCGCGGGCGAGTCGGATTTCGACACGCCCGAGCACATCAAGGAGGCCGCGATCGCGGCCATTCGCCGGGGCGAGACGAAATACACCGCGCCCGACGGCTCGCCCGAATTGAAGCGGCCGATCCGCGGCAAGTTCCGGCGCGAGAACGGGCTGGACTTCGCCCCGGACGAGGTCACGGCCGCGGCCGGGCCAAGCAGGTTCTCTACAATGCGATGATGGCCAGTCTGAACGAAGGCGACGAGGTCATCATCCCGACGCCTTGCTGGATCAGCTGCTTCGACATCGTCCGCATCTCGGGCGGCACGCCGGTCGCCATCCGCTGCGGGGCTGACAGCGGCTTCCGGCTGACCGCCGCGGCGCTGGAAGCGGCGATCACCCCGCAGACCCGCTGGCTGCTGCTCAACTCGCCCTCGAACCCCACCGGCAGCGCCTATGGCGAAGCGGACTATTGCCCGTTGATCGAGGTTCTGGAACGCCATCCGCATGTCTGGCTGATGGTCGACGACATGTACGAGCATATCGTCTGCGATGATTTCCGCTTCGTCACGCCTTTGGCGCTGGCCCCCTAGCTGAAGGCGCGCTGCCTGACCGTGAACGGCGTCAGCAAGGCCTATGCGATGGCCGGCTGGAGGCTTGGTCATGCAGGGGGTCCCGCCCCTCTGATCGCCGGCATGGCGGTGGTGCAGAGACAGTCCACCTCCTGCCCGTCCTCGGTCACGCAGGCGGCGGCGGTTGCCGCGCTGGATGGTCCGCAGGACTTCCTTTCCGCGCGGCGGGACAGCTTCGCGGCGCGCCGCGACCTCGTGGTGGATGCCCTGAACGCCATCACCGGCATCACCTGCCGCCGCCCTGAAGGTGCCTTCCACAGCTTCGCAAGCTGCGAGGGCCTGCGCGGCCGAACCGCGCCCGAGGGCCGGCGCATCGACAGCGACCGCGACTTCTGCGCTTGGCTGCTGGAGACCGGGGATGTCGCGATGGTTCCGGGCACGGCCTTCGGGCTGCCGGGGCATTTCCGCATCTCCTGCGCGACCTCGAAGGCCGAGCCGGAGGAAGCGCTTGCCCGGATCAAAATCGCCTGTGCGACCTTGGTCTGATGACGGACCCAGGCGCAGACCGGCACCCGAACAGCCGATCGCATGAGCCATGCAGCGTCTTCATTCGATATCCTGACGCTTCGGGTTCCTTCCGGGTCATCCGCCGGAGCAGTGAAGTTGCGCCGCGTCTTCCGCTGAGAGCGGCCACTGGACAAGGGGGCGTGCCTCACCATCGCCGAGGCGGTCCCTGGCAGCAAGTAGGGAGCGGAGGTGACACTGCCCCGGCTGCTGTAGCCGCCTCCGGTCCGGGGGAGCGCCGCGACCTGCTGGCGCCATGGACGTGATCGGCCTCGGGCGCCCTGAAGGTCTTCGCTGTTGATCGTAGCGCTTCCGGGATGCAAGCGTCACAACTTGCCCTGCATTGGAAGGGCCAAGGGACTGATGGAGTGGAACGCTCCCGCTTTGTCACGCTCTGGCAGGCCAAAGCCTGTTCTTTCCATTCCGGCGCAAGAACAGGCCAGTAATTCAATCGCTTGCCTTTGACCATTGCGCGCAGGTCCATCACAGGTTTGCTCATCGGGGGCATCCGTCGGTTCAGGTTGGCTCAGCAACCCGACCCTGCCGAGAAACCCGATGGCCGTCGAAAGCTACTCCGCGACCTGGGACGTCACCTCACGGGTGCGCGGATGTCGCGGCACCAGTCCGAGCCAAGCGGCGAAATCCCGGCCACGTTGGAACTGATCCTTCGGGGGGCGCCGATGTCTCGATGGCGAGCGCCCTGATCGGTCTGGTGCCCGGCGTGGTCTGCAGAGACTCGTGCAACTTGAATGCGTTCTTTGCCAGATACACGGCGATGCTGGTAACCTCGGCCATGGCGGCCCTCTCCTTCAGCTTGGGCTTCGACACCAAAAGCTGGACGTATCGCAAAGCCGTCAGGGGAGAGCGGCATCCATGCCATCTCTGGGAAGATCAAGGCGCCTGTGGTTGCCTGAGGAGGAATCCGGGCGCTCCGTATCATGGTGGTGGCGCCATGCCTCAGGAGCGGTCCTTGCCTTGGCGAGGTTGTGGAAGACCTCGCCATCGGACAGTTTGTCGTGGAGGCTGAAAACGAGACGGAGCCCTGACTAACACAATTTTCTGCCATGCAAGGGCAGCGTCGGCCCGTCGTCGTGTGTCAGAATGCAGGCGTTCGCCGTTCGCCACTCTTGCCGCATCTCGTGAAATCCTTAGCGCTTGCTCAGCAAAGCTTGTCGAACTGTAATGAAATCCGCAATGCGGCCCTTATCTGCTGGAGGTTGCGGCAGCATCGCCGTCCTTGGGCGTCTGCCATTGCTGGAACTCGTCAAGGATCATGCGCCGAAAGATCGATCCGCCCAGTCCCAGGGGGCGGGCGCGGCGGTGGATCAGGTAGCAGGTGTTGGCACCGCGGCTGCCCGGGATGGCGAGCTCGCGGATGTCCCCTCTGTCCGTCCATGGGGTGGCGAAGGCTAGGGGCATGAAGCCGAGATATCGGGATGACAGGATCAGCAGCATCCGCGAGAGGATGGTGGGCGCCGCGGCGGAAGGGACGAAGGCGCCGACGAAGTTGGAATAGTCGGCCTCCTGCGCGACCTCGGCCGCGACGAAGTCGTGGCTGTGCAGGTCCTCCATCGTCAGGTCGGCGTCGTCGCGGGCAAAGAGCGGGTGGTCCCGGCCGCAGAAGATGCCCATCCGCTCCTTGCAGACGGGCGTGGCGACCAGCGCATCGCTGCGGCGGATCAGGGCGGTGAAGCCAAGGTCGGCAGAGCCTTCGAGAACCGAGGCCAGCACATGGTCGGGCGAGGTCATCCGCAGGTTCAGTTTGAGGCCGGGATAACGGTCCTTGATGCGGGCGATGGCGCGCGACAGCGGGTCCGCGAACTCGAAGAGGAAGCTGTCGTCGGCCAGCATCGAGACCTCGCCTTCCAGCTTGCGGGTGGCGGCCCCGACGAAATCGGTGAAGCGGCCGATCTCGTTCATCAGCTGGATGGCCGCGGAATGGACCATCTGCCCCTGCTCTGTCAGGCGGAAGCCGGAACGGCCTCGCTCGCAAAGCCGCATGGACAGGCGCGATTCCAGCCGCGACAGCGTCAGGCTGATCGCCGACTTGCCCTTGCCCAGCCGTCCCTGGGCGGCGGTGATGCCGCCTGCCTCGACGATCTCGATGAACTCGCGCAGGGCGGCGATGTCGGTATCCGACAGGTTGCCGCGGAAGGGCTTTCCCGAATGCGACACTGACCTTCTCCCACTGCCAGATCGGCGAAAGGTTTTCAGTTTGCCAAACCTCGGTCAAGCACTCCGGGCTCGACAGCCTCGGGCGGGCAGGGCAGGCTTGCTGCGCCCCGCTTTCACATTCCGCAGGACACCCGACATGGACGACATGACCAACTTCGGCAACACGGCCGAGGCGCGCGACATCCGCTACCACTTCCACGGCTATACCAACGCCCGCCGGCACATGGACGTGGGTCCGCTGATCATCGAGGACGGCGAGGGCATCCATGTCACCGACAACAACGGCAACCGCTATATCGAGGGGCTGGCCGGATTGTGGAGCGTGGGCGTTGGCTTCAAGGACCGGCGGCTGATCGAGGCCGCGACGCGCCAGCTTGAGAAGCTGCCCTTCTATCACAACTTCGGCCACAAGAGCCACGGCCCCGCCATCGAACTGGCCGAGAAGCTGGTCGGGATCGCGCCCGTCCCCATGAGCAAGGTGTTCTACACGAACTCGGGGTCCGAGGCGAATGACACCGTGCTGAAGATGGTGTGGTATCGCTCGAACGCGCTGGGAAAGCCTGAGAAGAAGAAGGTCATCTCGCGCATCCGCGGCTACCACGGCGTCACCATCGCGGCGGCCAGCCTGACGGGGCTGCCCTACAACCACCGATCCTTCGATCTACCGCTGGACCGCGTGCTGCACACCACCTGCCCGCATTACTGGCGCGAGGGCCGGGACGGCGAGACCGAGGAGCAGTTCGCCACCCGCTGCGCCGAGGATCTGGAGGCGCTGATCCAAGCCGAGGGACCCGACACCATCGCCGCCTTCTGGGCCGAGCCGGTGATGGGCGCGGGCGGCGTGATCGTGCCGCCCAAGGGGTATTTCGACAAGATCCAAGCGGTGCTGGCGAAATACGACATCCTGTTTGTCGCCGACGAGGTCATCTGCGGCTTCGGCCGGACGGGCGAGATGTTCGGCTCGACCACCTATGGCATCCGGCCTGACGTGATGGTGCTGTCCAAGCAGATCACCTCAAGCTATGTGCCCTTCTCGGCCATCGTGATGAACGACCGCTTCTTCGACCCGATCGCGGATGAAAGCGACCGCATCAGCACCTTCGGCCATGGCTATACCGCGGGCGGCCACCCCCTTGGCGCGGCGGTCGCGCTGGAAAACCTCGCGATCATCCAGGACAACGACCTGGTCGGGAACGCCCGCGAGGTGGGCGCGCATTTCCGCGCCCGGCTGGAAACGCTGAAGTCCAGCCCGCTGGTGGGCGAGGTCCGGGGCGTGGGCCTGATCGCGGCGGTCGAGCTGGTCGAGGACAAGCAGGCGAAATCGGTCGCCACACCCGGCCGGCTGGGCGGGCTGATGAATGCGGCCATGCAGCGCAACGGGCTGATCTCGCGCAACATGACCGATGCGGTGGCCTTCTGCCCGCCGATGATCATCACCCGCGCGCAGGCCGACGAGATGTTCGAGATCGTGGCGAAATCGCTCAACGAGGTCGAGGCCGAGGTCGCCGCCTGAGAAGGGGGCGACCTGCGGGCCGCCCGATCCGTCAGACGTGCTGGCCGCCGTTGATGTGGATCTCGGCGCCGTTGATATAGGACGAGGCGTCCGAGCAGAGGAAATGGATGGTGTCTGCGACCTCGCGCGGGTCGCCCACCCGTCCCATCGGCACCTCGTCCGCGACCAGCTCATCCGTTCCGGGCGACAGGATCGAGGTCCTGATCTCGCCCGGCGCGATGGCATTGGCGCGCACCCCGAGGCGGCCGAACTCATGCGCCATCTCGCGCGTCAGCGCCGCCAGCGCCGCCTTTGAGGCCGCATAGGCCACGCCCGCGAAGGGATGGACCCGCGACCCGGCGATCGAGGTCACGTTGACGATCGAGCCCTGTCCGCGTTCAAGTTCCGGCATCAGCGCCCGGGCCAGCAGGGCGGTCGAGACGAGGTTCACGTTCAGGACCTGCATCCAGGTTTCCGCATCCGTGTCCAGCACCCCCAGCCGGCCCCTGTCCGGCCCCTTGGGCGAGATGCCCGCATTGTTGACCAGCGCGTGCAGGCGCCCCTCGGGCAGCCGGTCGCGCACCTGGCGGGCAAGGGCGTCGATGCCGCCCGGGTCCCCAAGGTCGGCCTGGATGTGGTTGTCCGGCCCGGAAAGCCAGGGGCACTGCGCCGAGAAGGCCTGCCGCGAGACGGTGAGGATGCGCCAGCCCTGTTCCTCGAAGGTCTTGACGGTCGCATGCCCGATCCCCCGGCTCGCGCCGGTCAGCAGCATGATGCGCTGGTCCCCTGCCATTTCCCTGCTCCTCTCTTGGCGCCCGCGCAGGCATTCAAGCCCGGACGCACGGGCTGTCACAGCCCCGACTGCAACCCTTGCAGGAACTCTTCAAGGCAGTTGCCGATGACAGAGACCTGATAGCCGCCTTCCTGCGCGATGGCGACAGGGATGCCCGCCGCGGCCACCGCCGCCCCCGCCGACCGAAAGGCCCCGGTCGTAACGTGGACGAGACTCAGCGGGTCCTCGGCATGGGTGTCGAAGCCCAAGGCCAGCACCAGCGCCTCTGCCCCATGGGCGGCGACCTCGTCCAGACCCTTGCGGACGGCGGACAGGAAGGCCTCGTCGCCCGAACCCGGCTGCAGCGGGATGTTGAGGTTGAAGCCCTCGCCTTCACCCCGGCCGCGTTCATGGATGCGGCCGGTGAAGAAAGGGTAATAGGCGTCGGGGTCCACATGGACCGAGACAGTCAGCACATCCGCGCGGTCGTAGAAGATCGACTGCGTGCCGTCCCCGTGATGCGCGTCGATGTCCAGCACCGCGACCCTGCCGAAACGGTCCCGCAGCCGCTCGGCCGCGATGGCCGAGTTGTTCATGTAGCAGAAGCCGCTCGCCCGGTCGGTCCGGCAGTGGTGCCCGGACGGACGGCAGAGCGCATAGGCCGCGCGGTCGCCGGCGATCAGCGCATCCGCCGCCGCCGCCGCGCTATGGGTCGAGCGAAGCACCGAGATCCAGGTGAACTCGCCCACCGGAACGGCGAGGTCGCCCAGGTAATAGCCCGTCTGCGCCATCAGGTGATCCGTGGGGCAGGGCGGGCGGGGGCCGGTTCCGATCGGGTCGGGGAAGGTGTTGGGCAGCACCTCGGGGCCATGCACCGGCATTTCCTGCCAGCGCCGGAAGGCGGATTCGAGGTAGTCCATGTAATGGGCAGGGTGAATCTTGCCGGCGGGCTCGCGGCCATGGTCGGGCGGAATTTCGGGCGAGATGTCCAGCCGCGCGAGCGCCGCCAGCAGCGCGTCGGTTCGTGCCGGGACGTCCGTGGGGGCGGCCAGTTCTCCGAAGCGCATGAACTGCTTGGGGGAGTGAAGGGACTGGTCCGGGTGGTAGAAGGCGCGCATCGGGGGACTGCTCACGATTGGCTCAGGTGCCGGGAAAGCGTTTGCATGGCGGGCAGGATGCGGGAAGGATTGACAGTCCTTTCGACGAGATCCCGGCCGAGACACGCATGACGACTCTGAACTGGAACCATCTCCGAATCTTCGCCGCCATCGTCGAGAACGGCGGCCTCACCCGCGCCGCGCAGGTTCTGGGAATGAGCCAGTCGGCCGTCAGCCAGACCCTGCAGAGGCTGGAAACGGCCATGGACCGCACGCTGGTCCGGCGCGAGGGGCGCAGCTTCAGCCTGACGCCGGTAGGCGAGGCGGTTCTTGCGGACGTGCAGGCGATGCAGGTGGCGGCCGAGCGCATCGGTTTGCGCGTCGGACAGCACCGACCCGAGCTGCGGGTGATGATCGTCTCGAACCTGATCTCTCCGCTGCTGGACGAGGCCATCCGCCTGTTCCACCAGCGCCACCCCGAGGTGCTGCTGCGGGTCGATGTCCGCAACAGCCATGACATCGTGGCGAACTTGCGCGAGCAGGCGCAGGGCCTGGGCATCTGCCTGCTGACCGAGCCGGTGCCCAAACTGGACTGCCGCTTCCTGTTCCGGGACGAATGGTCCGTCTTTTGCGGGGTCGAGCATCCCTTCTTCGGCCGCGAGGAGGTCACGCTGGACGAGTTGCGGCAAGAGCCCTTCGTGGCATTTGCCTGTGCCCGGGATGGCGCCGGGCTGGAACCAATGGGTCCTCTGAGCATCCGCCTCGGCCTTGGCCGCAGCACCAGCGGCACCAGTTCGCATGTCGAGGAGGTACGGCGGATGATCGTCTCGGGCGTGGGTCTTGGTCTCTTGCCCTGGACCTCGGCCCGCGACGAGGTCAAGGCCGGGCTGCTCTGGCCCGTCCGCACGACGGGCGAGTGGCTGGGGACGCATATCTACCTGGTCCGCCACCCCCGCGCCTGCGCCCTTGCTGAAACGCAGTTCGCCGAAGTGATCGAGGAACTGCTGCCGCTTTTCCCCTCCTCGACCGCCTGAGTGCAGGGTCAGCACAGTATTGCCTCGATCAGCATCGGTCCCGGCTCGCAGACCGAGGCCGCGATGGCGCGTTGCAGGTCCGCGGCGTCCTCGACCCGCTGCGCGGGGACGCCCATCCCGCGGGCCAGCGCGCAGAAATCTAGGTCGGGCCGGCGCAGGTCCAGCATGTCCAGCGCGGTCGGGCCGGGATTGGCGCCCACGCGCAAAAGCTCGCCCTTCAGGATCTCGTAGCTGCGGTTGGCGAAGATGACGGTGGTGACGTTCAGCCCCTCGCGCGCCTGCGTCCACAGCCCCTGCAGCGTATACATGGCCGAGCCGTCCGCCTGCAGCGCCACGACCGGCCGGTCCGGGCAGGCAACCGCGGCCCCCGTGGCCAAGGGCACGCCGATCCCGATCGAGCCGCCGGTGATCGCGAGCCATGACAGCGGCGGCGCCCCCGCGGCAAGCTTGCCCACGTCGCGGCCGCGCGTGATGCCCTCGTCGATGATGATGGCGCCTTCCGGCAGGGCCGAGGTGATGGCCTGCGACAGCGCGAGGTCGTTCAGCGGCCCCGCCTGCGGGGGCAGGGGACGTGGCGCATCGCTGCCCTGCCACGGCCTTGCGCCCGCCAGTTCGGCCAGCGCCGCCAGCGCGGCGCGTCCGTCCTGCTTGCGCTCGGCCAGCGTCAGCACGCGGCATTCGGGCGGCAGCAGCAGGCTCGGGCGGTCGGGGTAGGCGAAGAAGGCGACGGGTTCGACCGCCTCGACCAGCACGGCGCGGTCAAAGCCGGACAGCGCCTCAAGCGCCATGTCGATCGGATAGGGGATGCGTGGGATGACGGGCAGGCCTGCCCCCATCTCGACCCGCCGGTTCGCGCCGGGGGCCATCACGGCCGCGCCGGTGGCCTGCGCGATCCCGGCCGCCAGCATCATCGCGGCGGCATCCTCCAGCACCGTGCCGCCGACCAGCAGCACTGCGCCGGGGCCGAGCGCCTCTGCCGCGCGGCTGACGGCCTCGTCGGCGACCGGGGCAGGCGGGGCGGCGGGCAGGGGCGGGGCGATCACGCCGCCCTCGTCCCAGCCAAGGTCTGCCGGCAGGATCAGGGTCGCGACCCCGCCGGGATGAGAGGAGGCAGCCGCCAACCCCTCCATCGCGTCGCGCGCCAGCGTCGCGGCCGATGTGCCGGTCTTGACCCAATCCGAGAAGGGCGCGACTGCCGCCGCCAGATCGGCCGACAGCGGCGCGTCATGGCCGAGGTGCCGGACGGCGTGCTCGCCCACGAGGTTCAGCACCGGCACCCGCCCCTTGCGGGCGTTGTGCAGGTTCGCCGCGCCATTGGCGAAGCCCGGCGCAAGATGCAGCAGCGTGGCAGCAGGTTTCCCCGCCATGCGGGCGTAACCGTCGGCGGCGCCGGTCACGACGCCCTCGAACAGCCCCAGCACGCAGCGCATCAGCCGCGTGCGGTCCAGCGCATCCACGAACTGCATTTCCGAGGTGCCGGGATTGGCGAAGCACACCTCTGTTCCCGCAGCGTGCAGGCTGCGAACGACACTTTCCGCCCCGTTCATGCGGCGTCCTTTCGGGCATTGGCAAGCACCTCAAGGCGCCTTGCGAGCGCCGGGCTTTCGGCCGCGGCAGTTTCCCTGGGCATGGCAGGCAGGCTTTCGGCGAAATGGCAGGCGACGAGGTCGCTGCCGACCGAGCGCAGTTCGGGCCGTTCCGTCCGGCAGCGGTCCTGCGCGAAGGGGCAGCGCGGGTGAAAGGCGCAGCCGGGCGGCGGCGCCATGGCGCTGGCCGTTTCCCCCTTCAGCGGCACATGCGGCACGCGGCCCGACGGCACCGGCCGGGGCGCCGCCGCGATCAGCGAGCGGGTATAGGGATGGCGCGGGTCGGCAAACAGCCGCGCGGCATCGGCCTTTTCGACGATGCGGCCCAGATACATGACCGCCACGCGGGTGGCGATGTGGCGCACCACGGCAAGGTCGTGGCTGATGAAGACATAGGCCACCCCCGTCTCGGCTTGCAGGTCCTGCAGCAGGTTGACGATCTGCGCCTGAACCGAGACGTCCAGCGCGCTGACCGGCTCGTCGCAGACGATCAGGCGCGGGTTCGTCGCGAGCGCGCGGGCAATACCGACGCGCTGGCGCTGGCCACCGGAAAACTCGTGCGGATAGCGGCCCGCGTGCCACGAGGACAGCCCGGCCATAGCCAGCACCTCGTCGATCCGGCGATCCAGCGCGGCGCCGCTGGCAAGGCCATGCAGGCGCAGCGGCTCGGCGATGACCTCGCGCACGGTCATGCGCGGATTGAGCGAGCCGAAGGGGTCCTGGAAGATCATCTGCATCTCGCGCCGGGCGGCTCGCAGTTCAGCAGGCGACAGTGAGAAGATGTCGCGTCCGTTCAGCAGCACCTTGCCACCAGTCGGTTCCTGCAGGCGCAGGATGGTGCGCCCGGCGGTGGACTTGCCGCAGCCGGACTCGCCCACGACCGCAAGCGTCTCGCTCGCCTCAAGCGTGAAGCTGATGTCGGTGACGGCCTGCACGGCGCCGGTGACGCGGCGCAGGATGCCGCGGCGGACGGGAAAATGCTTGGTGACGTTCTCGACCGACAGAAGGGGCGCGCTCATGCCGCGGCCTCCTCGATGGGCGCGCGCCAGCAGGCGACGCTGTGATCCGCGCCGATCGGCGCCAGCGGCGGCTGCTCGGCGCGGCAGATGTCGATGGCCAGCGGACAACGCGAGGCAAAGCGGCAGCCCCTGCGGTTCGCCCAGGGGGGCGGCACCGAGCCGGGGATGGTGGCCAGCCGGTCGGCGGGCGCGTCCAGCCGCGGCACGGCGGCCATCAGCCCGATCGTGTAGGGATGCTGCGGATCGGCGAACAGCGCCGTGGTCGGCGCGCGTTCGACGACAAGGCCGCCATACATCACGGCCACCTCGTCGCAGGTCTCGGCCACGACGCCCAGATCATGGGTGATCAGCAGGATGGCGGTGCCGGTCCGCTCCTGAAGCTTCTGCAGCAGTTCCAGGATCTGCGCCTGGATCGTCACGTCCAGCGCCGTCGTCGGTTCGTCCGCGATCAGCAGCACGGGGTCGTTCGCCAGCGCCATCGCGATCATCACCCGCTGGCGCTGGCCGCCCGAAAGCTGGTGCGGATAGTCGTCGATCCGCTTGGCGGGCGAGGGCAGGCCGACCATGTCCAGAAGCTCGATGGCCCGGTCGCGGGCGGCGCGGTCGGACAGGTCGGAATGGGCCTGCAGCATCTCGCGCAGTTGCACCCCCAGCGTATAGACGGGGTTCAGCGAGGTCATGGGTTCCTGGAACACCATGCCGATGCGGCCGCCGCGCAGCTTGCGCATCTCGGACTCCGGCAGGGACAACAGGTCGCGCCCTTCGAACATGATCCGCCCGCCGGCGTAATGGCCGGGCGGCTGCGGGACCAGCCGCATTACGGCCAGCGAGGTCACCGACTTGCCGCAGCCGGATTCCCCCACAAGCCCCAGCGTCCGGCCCCGGTCCAGCGTCAGGTCAATGCCGTTGACGGCGGGGAAGCGGTGCCGAGGCGGGCCGAACTCGACGACCAGATTCTCGATCGAGAGAAGCGGTCCCGTCATGGCGTCCGTCCATAGACGAAGGGCGATGCCTCGTCGTGGCTGCGCCCGGCATGGTCGCGGGTGGCGAAGTCGACCTCGGCCTGGCGCTGGGCGGCCTCAAGCCGGTCGAGCGCGGCGGGAAGGTCGAAGGCCAGCGCGCGCCCGTCCTCGACCACCTGCCGGCCATCGACGAAGACCTGCCGGACGGGACGCTCGCCCGCCACGTAGATCAGCGAGCGCAGCGGATCGCGCACGGGGCGCATCGCCGGATGATTGAGGTCGGCCATGAACAGGTCGGCCTTGGCCCCCGGCGCCAGCCGGCCGATGTCGTCGCGCCCGAGGATCGCGGCCCCGCCCACGGTCGCCGCGTCGAAGACGTCCGAGGTCCGCAGGTCGAACACGTCCCCCGACATGAGGCGCGAGTTGATCAGGACGTGCCGCATTTCCTCGATCATGTTGTGGGGATAGGTGTCGGTGCCGATCCCAAGGGGCACGCCCGCGCGATGGTAGCGGCCGAAGCTGCGCAGCGCGATCCCGCGGCGCTGGAACACTGTGGGGCAATGCGCCACCGCCGTGCCGCTGGCGGACAGGCGTTCCAGGTCGCGGCCATGCGGCCAGTGGACCCAGGGGTGGTCGTTCAGGAAGATGCCATGGCCGATGATCGTGCCCGCGCCCAGCACGCCCAGGTCATCCAGCCATTCGACGGGGGTGCGGCCGTGGCGGCGGGTGATCTCGTGGAACTCGACCACCGACTGCGCTGCGTGGATCTGCATGGGGACGCCGCGCCGCCGCGCCTCGGCATGGCTGTCGCGGATCAGTTCGGGTGTGCAGGTGTCGATCTGCGAGGGCGCCACCATCCCGGTGATGCGCCCGCACTCATGCGCCGTGGCGCGGTCGATGAAATCCATGGCCTCGGCCATGGCGCGCTCGCCCCCGTCCGCGCCCCAGTCGTAATGGACGACATGGCCGTCGGCGGTTCCCCAACTGGCCGAGCGATACATCGGCGCGACCACGCCGCGCAGCCCGGACTGGACCAGCAGGTCCAGCCAGCCGTCGTAATGGACCGACAGGTCCACCAGCGTCGTCACCCCGGATTGCAGCAGTTCCGAATAGGCGACCTGGGTGCAGGCGCGGGTGCCCTCGCCGCTGGTGCCGAACAGCGGCATGTATTCGTAAAGCGAGCTCATATACAGCGCGGGGCTGCCGAGTTCGTCCAGGAAGCCCTTGTTCAGCGGCTCGGACAGGGGATGCGCGTGGATGTTTACCAGCCCCGGCGACACGAGGCTGCGGCTGCCGTCGATCTGGCGCGCGGCCGGGCCGTCATAGCGTCCGCCCACATGCACCAGCCGGTCGCCCGCGAAGGCGACGTCCCCCGAGGCGAAGCGGTGGCTTCCGGCGACCTCGTCCCAGGCGATGATCCACGGGCAGTCGCGGATGACGGTGACGTTCTGTTCCATGCTTGTCCCTTGTCCGAAAGGGGCGGGACCGTTTCCGGTCCCGCCCGGAAGATCACTCGACCAGCTTCAGGTCGAGGCCCTTGTAAAGCGCCGCGCCATAGTTGCTGTGCGGCACGATGGGCGCGAGCCGGGTCGAGGAGACGATGGTCCGCGGCTCGTGGATCAGGGGCAGCCAGACGGCGGCGTCATGCACCTTGGCCAGAACCTTGCCGTAGGCCTCGGCCCGCGCGGCGTCTTCCAGCGCCGCCTTGCCTTCGTCCAGCCACTGGTCCGTCTCGGCGTCATCCCAGTTCATCCGGTTCGGCGTGGGGATGTTGGTTGAAGGGAAGTACAGGTTCAGCGCGTCGCCTGCCGAAACATAGGGATAGCTCATCCCGAAGGCGTCGAACTCCTGCGTGGCCATCTTGCCCCAGGCGACAGTGGCGTCGAAGATTTCGACCTGCAGATCGACGCCGATCTTGCGCAATTCCGCCTGGGTGTATTCCGACAGCTTCTGCCAGGTCGAGCCGGTGAAGAAATACCCCACAGGCGCAAGCCTGACGCCGTCCTTGACGCGGATGCCGTCAGGACCAGGCACCCAACCCGCTTCGTCCAGCAGCGCATTGGCCGCATCCGGATCATAGGGCGGCAGCGAGGCTTCCAGCGCCGGGTCCCAGTCCTTTGTCTCGAAACTGATATAGCTCTGCGCGCCCTGCACGCCGCCGAAGAACTGGTCGCGGGCCAGTGCGTCCTGGTCGATGGCCATGTTGATCGCCCGCCGCACCGCCGGGTCCGCCACCGTGGCCTTGTCGATCTTGAAGCCGATGAAATAGGTCCAGAAAGCGCTGTCGGACTGCACCACATTCAGGTTCGGCGCGACCTTCAGCTGCTCCAGCGCGATATAGGGCACATACTGGGTAAGCTGCGTCTGGTCGGTCATCAGCGCGATGGTGCGGGTGTTTTCCTCAGGCACCACCTGCCAGACCAGCCGGTCGATCTGCGCCTCGCCCTTGTTCTCGTAGAAGTCCGGCCCCCAGGCGTAGCCCGCGTGCTTTGTCATGGTCAGACGGTCGCGCGGGTTCCAGCTTTCCCAGCAATAAGGGCCGGTCCCGTTCATGCCTTGGATGCCGAAGTCGGCCCCCAGCGCCTCGACCTGGTTGCGGTCGATGACCGTCGCGAAGCTTTGCGTCAGCTGATACAGCAGCTCCGAGAAGGGCGCCTTCAGCTTGTAGACGATGGTGGTCGCGTCCGGCGCGGTGATCGATTCCACCTCGCCCGCGCGCCATTTCACCGGCGAGGCCGTGGCCGGGTCCAGCCAGCGGTTGAAGCTGTAGACCACGTCCTCGGCGGTCATGGCGCGCCCGTCGCAGAACTTCACGTCGTCGCGCAGCTTGAAGGTATAGGTCAGGCCGTCCTCGGACATCTCCCAGCTTGTCGCTAGGCCGGGCGTCAGGGTCTGCATATCGGGCTCGATCGACACCAGCGTGTCGCCCAGCATGAACAGGATCTCGGCCGCCGCCAGCGCGGTGGTCTTGTGCGGGTCGTAGTTGTTGGCGTCCAGTTCGCGGGCGATGTTGATCTCGCTCGCCCAGGCGCCTGTAAGCGCGAGGATGCTGGCTGCCGTCGCAAGTCCAAGCGTCTTCCGGGTCGTCATGGTCTTCCTCCCTGCTTGTTGTTCAGCTTCTCATTCTCGGGTCGAGCATGTCGCGCAGCGCGTCCCCGGCCACGTTGGCCGTCAGCACGATCACGAAGATCGCCAGCGACGGGATGATCGCGATATGCGGCGCGAACAGCATGAAGTCGCGTCCCTGCGAGGCCATCATCCCCAGTTCGGACGCGGGCGGCCGCGCGCCCAGTCCCAGGAAGCTCAGCGCGGAACCCAGCAGGATCACCTGCCCGAAGCGCAGCGACATGAAGATCATGATCGACGAGATGCAGTTGCGCAGCAGATAGCGGGTGAAGAGTGTCCGGTCCGGCAGGCCCAGCGCGCGCCCGGCCTCGACGAACTCCTGCTTCATCACCCCGACCGCGACCGACCGCGCGATGCGGGCGCTGTCGGGGATGGTCGCGATGGCGAGCGCGAGGATCACCGGCGTGATGCCAGCCCCCATCACGGCAACCAGGGCCAAGCCCAGCAGGATCGCGGGGAAGGACAGCATCACGTCCGCCGTCCGCATGATCCAGGGGTCGAGCCTGCCGTAGAAGGCCGCGAGCAGCCCCAGCAGCGACCCGATGCCGCCGCCCACCACGACCGCGACCAGTCCGATCAGCAGCGTCAGCCGCGTCCCGTGCAGCAGGCGGGACAGGATGTCGCGCCCCTGTCCGTCGGTGCCCAGCAGGAACTCGGCGCTGCCCCGTTCCGACCACACGGGCGGCAGCATGATGTTGCGGGTGCTTTCGGCCGGATCATGCGGGGCAAGCCAGGGGGCAAGGGCCGCCGCCAGCGCGATCAGCAGGAAGACCGTGATCGCCAGCGCCGCAGCGGGGTCGCGCATCAGGGCGGCGAACCAGTGGCGGCGGGCAGGGGCCTCGTCGGCGACAGGGGCGATGTCGGTCACGCTCATGATTTCTGCGCCCTCGGGTCAAGGATGGCGTAAAGCATGTCCACGATCATGTTGATGAGGATGAAGCCCAGCGCGAGGACGAGAATTGTGCCCTGTGCCAGCGGGAAGTCCGAGGACAGGATCGCGCCCACCGCCAGCCGGCCGATGCCGGGATAGGAGAAGATCGTCTCGGTCACGACCGCGCCGCCCAGCAGATAGCCCGCCTGCAGGCCGATCAGCGTGACGACCGGGATCAGGGCGTTCCTCAGCGCGTGGCGCAGGATCACCCGCCGTTCCGTCAGCCCCTTAGCGCGGGCGGTGCGGACATGGTCCAGCCGCAGCACCTCAAGGACGCTCGACCGGGTCATCCGGGCGACAGGGCCGACGAAGATCAGCCCCAGCGACAGCGCGGGAATGGCAATGTGGCGCAGCCCGTCGATGGTCCACAAGGGGCCGCCGCGGCCCATGAAAGGCAGGATCTGCAGGGTCACGCCCAAGAATTGCATCAGCACCAGCGCGATGAAAAAGATCGGCAGCGACACGCCCGCGACCGAGATCGCCATGATCGTGCGGTCCACCCAGCTTCCTCGCCGCACGGCCGCGATGGTGCCCATGGCGATCCCCAGCGGCACGGCCCAGATCAGCGATGCAATCATCAGCTCGACCGTGGGCCCGACGGCGGCGGCAAGCTCGCTGGCGACGGGGCGGTTCGAGATCAGCGAGCGGCCCAGGTCGCCCTGCACCAGCCGCTCGGTATAGCGGCCGAGCTGCACGATCAGCGGCTGGTCCAGCCCCATCTGCTGGCGGATCTGGGCGACGACCTCGGGCGTGGCGGTGGGACCGGCCATGATCTGCGCGGGATCGCCCGGCGCCATCTTGATCAGCAGGAAGCCGAAGATCACGACACCGATCAGCACCGGGATCGACAGCAGCAGGCGGTTGACCAGCGCGTGGATCATGCCGGGGCCTCCCGCTCGTGCACGACCTCGCCGCCGCGCAGGGTCAGTTCGCAGACCGCGTCCAGCAGGGCCTCGGGCGCGACCGCGGTCAGGTCGCGGTCGAAGATGGCGATGTCGGCAAGCTGACCCGGCTCAAGCCGCCCCTTCAGCCTTTCCTCGTGCGAGGCATAGGCCGAAGCCGACGTATAGGCGTGCAGCGCCTCCTCGATGCTCAGGCACTGGTCCGGCCCGAAGACCTTGCCGGTGCGGGTCTTGCGGGTGACCATGTTGTAGATCACCGCCCGCGGGTCGATGTCCGTCACCGGGCAGTCGGTCGAGGCCGAGGGGTTCAGCCCGCGCTCGATCCAGGTTCGGAACGGGTGAGATGCGGCGATGCGCTCGGCTTCCAGCACCGTCTCGTAGTTGTCGCCGAACCAGTAAAGGAACGAAGCCTGCGCCACGGGCAGGACGTGCAGGCGTTCCAGCCGGTCCATCTGGTCGGGGCGCAGCCAGCCGCAATGCTCGATCCGGTGGCGGCGGTCGGGTGCGGGGTTGGCGGCCTGCGCGGCCTCGATGGCGTTCAGCACCTGCTCGATGGCGGCGTCGCCGATGGCGTGGATGCCCATCTGCCAGCCCGCGTCATGGGCCTCGCGCACCATCGCGTCCAGTTCCGACTGGTCGGGGATGCAGAGCAGCCCCTTGTTGCCGGGATCGCCCATGTAGTCCTGCGTCATGGCGGCGGTCTTGGATCCCGCGCTGCCGTCGGTGAACATCTTGACCGGGCCGATGCGGAACATCTCGCAGCCCTTGCCGGTGGACAGCCCCTCGGCCATCGCCTGCGGCAGGATGGAACGCGTCTTGTCCGCCATCACGCAGCCATAGACCCGCACCGGCAGCCGGCCCTCGTCCCGCGCGCGGCGATAGGCAGTCATCTCGTCCCAACCGTCATGCAGGCCGATCGCGGCCTCCATGACCGAGGTGATGCCGTAGCTCAGCATCAGCTTCCCGGCGCGCTCGATCGCCTCGACCATCTCGTCGACCGAGGAATGGGGCATGACCGCCTCGAAGGGCTCGCGCCCCGTTTCGGCCACCATGCCGGTCAGGCGGCCGTCGCGGATCTCGATCAGCCCGCCTTCCGGCTGGGGGGTGTTCTCGTCGATCCCCGCCAAGGCAAGCGCCCGGCTGTTGGCCACCGCGGAATGCCCGTCCGTGCGGACGATGTAGCAGGGATGATCGGGGCAGGCCCGGTCAAGCTCGTCCCGGTGCGGGAAGCGGTCCACGTCCAGCAGGAAATGGTTGAAGCCGCGGCCCAGCACCCATTCGCCCTTGGGCGTGACGGCGGCACGGGCACGCAGCGCCTCCAGCAGCGCATCCAAGGTGGGCGCGGCTTCGGGGCGCAGATCGACCCGGCTCATGTCGATGCCGACCGGCAGCAGATGCATGTGCGCGTCGTTGATCCCGGGCATGGCGAAGCGGCCCCCAAGGTCGATGCGCCGGGTCTGCGGCCCGACCATGGCCTCGATCTCGGCCGCCGTGCCGACCGCCGTGACACGGCCGTCCCTGACCGCCACCGCCTCGGCCCTGGGCAGGCCCAGCCCACACCAGACCACGCCCCCGGTCAGCACCACATCCGCTGTTTCCACCTGCCGCTCCCGTTCGTGTTCTTGTTCGAGTCAGTGGACGTTCCCGGTTCCCGACCTGTCAACACGCATGAGGGGAAGCCGTCATCGCCTGAGCTTATGCGGTGATAAGTCGTGGTGTCGTCGCCGGTTGACAGAAGCCGGGCTGCAAGGATCGCACGGGGCATGAGCCTGAACCCCGACACCCAGGCCGACCTTTGCCGCTTCTGGTCCACGCTTGAGCGGTCCGCCGGGATCGGGCTGGGCCGGCCGGGCGGGCTGTCGCGGCTGACCCTGACAGACGCCGACCGCGAGATGCGCGACCAGTTCGTGACCTGGTGCCGCGAGGCCGGCCTGAAGGTCTCGGTCGACGAGATGAGCAACATCTTCGGCCGGCGCATGGCACGGGATGAGGACCTGCCGCCGGTGATGATCGGCAGCCACCTGGACACGCAGGTGAACGGCGGCCGCTTCGACGGCATCGCGGGCGTCCTTGCGGGGCTGGAGGTCGTCCGCTGCCTGGACGACGCCGGCCATGTCACGCGCCGCCCCATCGTGATCGTGAACTGGACCAACGAGAAGGGCGCCCGCTTCAGCCCGCCCATGATCGGCTCGGGTGTCTTCGCCGGATGCTACGGCCTTTAATGGGCGCATGATCTTGTCGATGACGACGGGGCGCGGCTGGGTGACGAACTCGCCCGCATCGGATACAAGGGTCCCGTGCCCTGCAGGACTTCCAGGATCGACAGCTACTTCGAGCTGCATATCGAGCAGGGACCCATCCTCGATGCCGAGGGACGCGAAATCGGCATCGTCACCGGCGGCTATCCCAGCCACGGGATGCGCGTGACGTTCCGGGGGGAGACGGCACATACCGGCCCGACGCCCATGGACATGCGACACAACGCCCTGATCGCGGGCGCACGCTGGCTGACGGCGGTGGACGACCTCGGCTGGGCCTTCAGCGCCCAGGACGGCAAGGCCTCCGGCTCGCGCCTCGCCGCCTGACCGAACAAGGCCGGGATCCTGTCGGAAAGCGCCGAATGCGTCGCGGACCTGCGCCACCCGGACCCGGCGGCGGTGCGCGTCATGGCCGAACGGATGCGCCGCGAGGCACAGGCGGCCGCGGCCATCGCCGGCTGCTCGGCCCGGGTCGAGGACGAATGGTCCTGAGGCGCCGACAGAGCTGGTTTGCTTCATCTGAACAACGTCGGGGCTTGTGCCAAGTGGATCTCC
>NZ_JAUNPC010000139.1 GCF_030536915.1 Paracoccus sp. (in: a-proteobacteria) | reverse complement strand
CTGCGTTTATAGCAGAGTCAATTTCATTCCATGTAGGCATTTTTGCTTATAGAATAGGAACGTACAGAAACTGACCGGTATGCGCCATAAGGGGAAAAATCATCTGCCTTGTCTTGCCCGAACCGCTCTCTGGTTTGTGGAGCGGGGTCATTATCTGACCTTAATAAACCTGAGGCCTGCATAGCTTGGAGCAGTTGATTGTAGTCCATTCGAATCACCTCCATGACGTAACTTCACATTCACATGGGAGAGTCAAGATAGCAACATCCTTCGAGGATGCTCGGCTGGATACATGTAGCCTCTGAGTCTGTGTTGTCACACTTACAAATTTTCTAGGCCTCTTACCCCCGCCCCCCATAATTCGCCTTCGGCCCTGCGATCCACCAGGCGATGAGCCCCGCCACCGGCAGGATCGCCACCACCAGCACCCAGATGATCTTGGATCGGCCCGTCGCGCCCGAGTTGATGATCGAGGCGATGGCCCAGATGTCGAGGACGAAGATGATCAGGCCGAAAACGCTGCCGAAGAAGTTCATCGGGATGGCTCCGTGAGTTGGGGGGCGCGGTCGGCCCGTCGGTGCGTCAACGGGCTGGTCGCGCCGGGGTTCCCGTTACAGCACGTAGCGCGACAGGTCCGCGGACCGCGCGAGGTCGCCGATCTGCGATTCGACGAAAGCCGCGTCCACCGTCACCGCCTCGCCCTTGCGGTCGGGGGCGGTGAAGGACAGCTCTTCGAAGACGCGCTCGATCACGGTGTAGAGGCGGCGGGCGCCGATGTTTTCCACGCTGCCGTTCACGTCCGCCGCGATGCGGGCGAGGGCTGCGATGCCGTCCTCGGTGAAGCTGACCTCGACGCCCTCGGTCCGCATCAGGGCCGCGTATTGCAGGGTCAGGGCGTTGTCGGTCTCGGTCAGGATGCGGACGAAGTCGGCCTCGGTCAGGGCGCGCAGTTCCACGCGGATCGGCAGGCGGCCCTGCAGTTCCGGCAGCAGGTCCGAGGGCTTGGCGACGTGAAAGGCGCCCGACGCGATGAACAGGATGTGGTCGGTGCGGACGGGGCCGTATTTGGTGCTGACCGTGGTGCCCTCGATCAGGGGCAGCAGGTCGCGCTGGACGCCTTCGCGGCTGATGTCGCCGCCGCGGGTCTCGGCGCGGGCGCAGACCTTGTCGATCTCGTCGATGAAGACGATGCCGGATTGCTGGACGGCCTCCAGGGCCGCAGCCTTGATCTGCTCGTCGTCCAAGAGCTTGTCGGCTTCCTCGGCGATCAGCAACTCGTAGGATTGCGCGACCGACACCTTGCGGCGCACGCGGCGGCCCCCGAAGGCCTTCATCAGCGCGCCGAGGTCCATCATCTGGCCCATGCCGGGCTGGCCGGGGATCTCCATCCCCAAGGGGTTCGAGGTATCGTTGATCTCAAGCTCGATCACGGTGTCGTCGAGTTCCCCCCGGCGCAGCTTGCCGCGGAACAGCTCGCGGGTCTGGTCGCGGGCGTTCTCGCCGGCCAAGGCCTCGATCACGCGGGCCTCGGCGGCCTCGCGGGCGCGGGACTTCACCTGCTCGCGCATCCGCTGGCGGGTTTCGACCATGGCGGCGTCGGTGAGGTCGCGGATGATCTGTTCGACGTCGCGGCCGACATAGCCGACCTCGGTGAACTTGGTGGCCTCGACCTTGACGAAGGGGGCGTGGGCGAGCTTCGCCAAGCGGCGGGAGATCTCGGTCTTGCCGACGCCGGTCGGGCCGATCATCAGGATGTTCTTGGGGTAGACCTCGTCGCGCAGGTCGTCGGCAAGCTGCTGGCGGCGCCAGCGGTTGCGCATGGCCACCGCGACCGCGCGCTTGGCCTCGGCCTGTCCGATGATGAAGCGGTCAAGCTCGGCGGTGATCTCGCGGGGGGTCAGGTCGGTCATGGCGTCCTCAGGGTTTCGTTGCCGCCGACTTATGCAGTGGGGGCCGGAACGCCAAGTCACCAGGTGGCGCGGGCCTGCATCGCGATGGGGCCACCCGCCTGCGCGGTCCAGAGCTTCAGGGCCTCGCCATCCTCGGCCGCGTTCAGGCTGTAGTCGGCGGTATCGAAGATGGTCGAGAGGCTGCGGAAGTCGAAGGTCTTGGGGACGCGGCCTCGGACCCGTTCCGCGAGGTGGACCAGTTGCGAGGCCTGCAGCGGGCCGTGGACGATGAGGCCGGGGTAGCCCTCGACCTCGCGGGTGTAGGGCGCGTCATAGTGGATGCGGTGGCCGTTGAAGGTGAGGGCCGAGTAGCGGAACAGCAGCGGCGCCGAGGGGATCACCGTGACGCGGTGGGCGCCTTCGGGGGCCGGGGGCGGCGGCGCTTTTGCCGGGCCGCTGGCTGGGTCGAGGTCGCGGTAGACGATGTCCTGCCGTTCGGTCAGGACGTGGCGGGCGTCGCTCTCGATGCGGTGTTCGACGGTCACGAAGCAGAGGGTGCCGGTGCGGCCCTGTTTCACCGCGACCTCGCGGATGGTCGAGCGGCGGGTGACGGTCTCGCCGATGCGGATGTCGTCGTGGAAGGCGAAGCTGCCGCCGGCCCACATGCGGCGGGGCAGGGGCACGGGGGGCAGGAAGCCGCCGCGCGCCGGGTGGCCGTCGGGACCCAGCTCGCCTGCCGGCGCGGCAGGCGGGGCGAGGCAGAGGTGGATCATCACCGGGGCGGGCGCCCCGGCTGCGGTGTCCCCGATGCGGCCGAAGGTGGCGTTGAAGCGTCCGACCAGCGCGGGGGTGACGGCTTCGGACTTGGTTTCCTTGCTGCCGATCCATCCGCGCAGGTGGTCGAGGTCCAGGTCCATCATGCGTCCCTCAATGCCGGCACGCTGCCATAGCTGCGGGTCTCGTCGGTGAAAACCGCGCCGGGGGCGGGGTAGCTGACGGGGCCGGCCCCGGTGTCCACGGTGATGCGGCGCAGGTGCGGGTGCTGCGACAGCGCGGCCATGTCGTTGACCGAGGCCAGCGCCACATCGGCGGCCTGCAGGGCCTCGATCGCCTCGGCCTCGGTCATGCGGGCGAAGCCTGCGGCCACCGTGGCATCCGTTTCCGCGCGGTTTTCCACCCGCGCGACGTTGGTGGCGAAGCGCGGGTCGCGGCCGAGGTCGGGCTGGTTCAGGAAGACCTCGGCCAGCTTGCGCCATTCGCGGTCGCTTTGCACCGAGATCAGGATCTGCTTGCCGTCCTTCGTGGAAAACACGCCATAGGGGGCGATCGACGGGTGTGCCATGCCGAGGCGTTTCGGGCTTTGCCCGTCCTCGTGCTGCAACAAGGGCACGGTCAGCCAGTCGGCCATCACGTCGAACATGGACACCGAGATGTTCGCGCCCTTGCCCGTCACCCCGCGCCGGATCAGGGCTTCGAGGATCGCGGCATGGGCCGTGGCCCCGGTGGCGATGTCCACCAGCGAGATGCCGACGCGCGAGGGTTCCTGCGGCCCGCCGGTGATGGAACACAGGCCCGACTCAGCTTGGATCAGCAGGTCATAGGCCTTGCGGTCGGCCATCGGGCCATCCTCGCCATAGCCGGTGATCGAGCAGGTGATCAGGCGCGGCCAGTCCGCCGCCAGCCGGTCGAAGCCGAAGCCGAGGCGCGCCAGCGCCCCGCGCTTGAGGTTCTGGACCAGCACGTCGGCGCCATCCAGCAGCCGCGTCAGTTCCGCCTTGCCGGCGTCCGAGGCGAGGTCCAGCACCACGGTCTCCTTGCCGCGGTTCAGCCAGACGAAGTAGCTGGACTGACCCTTGGCGACGGAATCGTAGCCGCGGGCGAAGTCGCCCTCGGGGCGCTCGATCTTGATGACCTTCGCGCCCGCGTCCGCGAGGCGCGAGGTGGCGAAGGGGGCGGCAACGGCCTGCTCGATGGCGACGACGGTGAGGCCGGAAAGGGGAAGGGTGCTCATCAGTAGCTCTTGGGCATTCCGAGGACATGCTGGCCGATATAGCCAAGGATCATGTTGGTCGAGATCGGGGCCACCTGATACAGCCGCGTTTCCCGGAACTTGCGTTCCACGTCATATTCATTGGCGAAGCCGAAGCCGCCGTGGAACTGGATGCAGGCGTTCGCGGCCTCCCAGCTTGCTT
>NZ_JAUNPC010000138.1 GCF_030536915.1 Paracoccus sp. (in: a-proteobacteria) | reverse complement strand
GCCGGTGATCACCTCGATCCGGCGGATATCGTCGTTGGACATGAGCATGTCCTCAAGCACAGGCTTGAGCCTTTCATGGTCATGCCGGACTGTCCGGTCGAAATGGGGGGCAGTTCAGTATGGCCATCAAATGATTTTCCCAGGAAGGCTTCTCTGGGACAACTCCAGCTATATAGTTACCGAATACAAATCCCAAGCAGAAGCCCAATGCTCAACCGCCACAGCTTTTTGACAACCTGTCTCTTGTCGCGACTTAACTCTATCTCGCGCACGCCGCCCATGGGTTTAGATCCCGAATGCATCGCGGGGGTGCGGGCCAGAGCGCCCGGGCTTTCCACGCGCGAGGTGATCTGGGCAGCAGACTACGACGCCGTCCTTATAGCAGCTGCGCCGCCACTGCCCACGATTCTCGTGCCCTGCGAAGGCGGGCCGTCGCACAACCCGGCCGAAGCTACAGTGCCGAAGGAATGTTCCGCCGAGGCGCAGGTGCTGCTGGAGGCCGTGCTGGACTACCACCGGCGCAGGGCCGAGCGCCGCGAGGAAGTCGCCGCATGAGCAAGCGCCTGGTCCTTGCCCGCCTGAACCACGAGACGAACACGTTTTCGCCCGTTCCGACGCCACTGGTCTCGTTCAATCCGCTATTGGGGGACGAGGCGCTGGCGGCGGCGGAGGGTTCGCCCACGGCTCTGGGCGCCTTTCATGCCTTTGCCCGCCACATCGGGGTTCGGATCGACGTGCCGCTGATCGCCCATGCCATGCCTTCAGGCCCTGTCGAGGACGACGCATTTGAGGCAATGGCACAGGCAATCCTCGGGTCCGTTGAGCAAGGATGCGACGGCATCCTGCTGGATCTGCATGGTGCCATGGCGACCCGCAGCCATGACGATGGCGAGGGTGAACTTCTAGCACGGGTGCGAGCTGCCGCGCCTGCTGTTCCGATCGGCGTGGCACTCGATTTGCACGGGAACATCACGCAGACCATGCTGGACAACAGCGACGTGATCGTGGGCTTCAAGACCTATCCTCACGTCGATATGGTCGAGACAGGTGAGCATGTCGCGCGCCTGTTCGCGCCGCTTCTCGACGGCGGTCCGCGCCCTGAGATGGCGCTGTGCCATCCGCCCATGCTGGCCGCGACCCTTTGCATGAACACGACGACCGACTGCGCCATGACGGACCTTGTCGCCATGGCACGTCAGGCCGAGACGCGGCCCGGCGTTCAGGCCGTGACCGTCTTCGGCGGTTTCCCCATTGCGGACCTCGCGGAAACGGGCCTTTCCATCGTCACCGTCGCCGATACCCCTGAACTGGCGACCGAGGTTGCGCGGGAACTCGGCCGGGAGGCATGGCGTCGCCGCGAAGAATATGTCTATCACGAGGAGCCGCTGGCGCAGTCCATCGACCGCGCGATCACGCTGGCCGACGGTTCGGCCCCCGTCCTGCTGCTGGACCATGGAGACAACTGCATGTCCGGAGGCAGCTGCGACGTGATGGACGTACTGGAGGAGCTGCTGGCGGCCGGCCAGGACGGCATCCTCGTCGGGCCCATCGCTGATGCCGGGACGGTCGCGCAGATGTTCGCCGCAGGCGAAGGCGCAGAGGTCGAGGTGAGGCTGGGCAACAAGACCCCGGCCAAGGACCTGCCTCTGCCGCATTCGCCCCTAGCGCTGCGCGGGCGGGTTCTGGCCCTGTCGGATGGCCGCTATCGTGTGACCGGCCCGATCTATCACGGGCAGGTCCTTTCAATGGGACGGGCGGCGCTGCTGGATACGGGCGCCGCGCGGATCGTGGTCTGCGAGCAGCCGCACGAGCCGCTGGATATGGGCGTGTTCACCTGCCTGGGGATCAGGGAACTGTCGGCGCGCTTCCTGCACCTGAAATCGCGCATGTACTGCCGCCCCGTGTTCGAGCCCTTGGCGAAAACAGTGGTCGAATGCGCAAGCTCGGGCGTTACAAGCTCGAACTATGATCTCTTCGCCTTCCGGAAGCTGGCGCGGCCGACATATCCGCTGGATGACAAGATCACTTGGCAAGCCTGACGGCGTTCCGCGCTGGCGATGCGATCATACGCTTAAGGAGTTGGTTCTGCTGAGAGGGAGTGCCATGTAGCTGATGGTCGACGAAGGCCACAAATTTTTGATCGCCATGGCGGCGAGCGTCGTGCCCCAGCGGCCCCCTCTCGGCATTTATCGGCCTGCGGCGCCTTGGGCGGCTGGGACTACGGCCAGGAAGGCATCGTTTTCCCCGGGATTGGCGATGGTGACGCGCGCCCAGTCCATGAAAGGCTCCTCCTGCCATGCCTTGATCAGGACACCCTGACGGCGCAGCGCCTCGGCGAAATCGGCGGCGGGGCCGGCTGTGCGGAAGAACAGGAAGTTGCCGTGGCTGGGCGCGACCTCGTAACCCTTGGCGCGCAGGCTCTCGGCCACGCGGGCGCGTTCGGATGCGGTCAGCGCGACCACGCGGGCCAGATGGCCGGTATCCTGCAGCGCGGCCAGTGCCGCCGCGCCGGCCAGCGCGTTGATGGCGAACGGGTTGCGGGTCTTGCGCAGCGCCCGCACCAGGTCGGCATCCGAGCAGATGCCATAGCCGACCCGCGCCCCGGCGAGGCCATAGGCCTTGGACAGCGTGCGCAGCGACACCCATGGGTGTCCCGCCTCGCGCAGCATTGCGAGGGCGTCGAAGGCCAGATCGTCGGACAGGTATTCGCGGTAAGCCTCGTCGAAGACGACCAGCGCGCCCTGCGGCACCGCGGCCAGCAGCTGGGCGAAGTCGGCCTGCGGCACGGCGGGGCCTGCCGGGTTGCTGGGCGAGGAAAAGATCAGGATGCGCGCGGGCTGCGCCAGCGCCGCGATCAGCGCATCGGCCGGAAAACGCCAGTCGGGCGGAAAGGACACCTTGTCCACCACCGCGCCGCAGGCCCGGGCCCCGAATTCATGCAGGCCGAAGCTGGGGCAGATCGTAACCACCCGGTCGCCCGGCCGCAGGACCGCGCGATAGATGGCGCCGATCAGGTCCTCGGAGCCGTTGCCCAGGATCACGGTGTCGGGGTCCACGCCATTCGCCTGCCCGATCCCCTGACGCAGCGCCTCGTCGCTGGCATCGGGATAGCGGCCAACGCCGGCCGCGGCGTCGCGGATCGCCTGCACCGCCGCGGGCGACGGCCCCAGCGGGCTTTCATTGCTGTCGAGTTTGGCCACCGCGTCGATGCCATAGACGCTGCGGAACCGGTCCAGCGCGAGGCCCGCGTTATAGTCGGGCAGTCCCGCGACTTCGGGCCGGATCAGGGGTTGGGATGACATTGTGGGGCCTCGTGCGTCAAAGGTCGAATATCTTGCCGGGGTTCATGATGCCGCGTGGGTCCACGGCGCGCTTGAGCCGCCGCATCAGGTCCAGCGCGGGACCATGCTCGGCTTCCATATAGGCTTTCTTGCCCAGGCCCACGCCGTGCTCTCCGGTTGAGGTGCCACCCATCGACAGCGCCAGTTCCACCAGCCGCCGGTTGATGGTGCGGGCGGTCTCGGTTTCCTGCGGGTCCGCGGGATCGAACAGCAGGACCAAGTGGAAATTTCCGTCCCCGACATGGCCGATCAGCGGCGCGACAAGGCCTGTTGCTGCGATCTCGGTCTTGATGGCGGCGATGCAGTCCGGCAGGCGTGACAGCGGCACGCAGACGTCGGTCGAGATGCCCTTGATGCCCGGCCGCAGCGCGCGGGTGGCATAAAGCGCCTCGTGCCGGATGCGCCACAGCCGCGTGGCATCTTCGGCTGTCGCGGCGGGTTCGATCCGGGTCGCGCCCGCATCGCGGGCCAGGTCCTGGAACAGCGCCACGTCAAGCGCCACGGGGGGGCCCGATCCGGGGATCTCGCCCCAGAGCGTCGCGGTTTCCGGAAGGGCGGCGGCGCACCACGCGTTGATCGCCGCCATCTGCAGGTCGTCGGCCAGTTCGATCCGGGTCAGTCCCAGACTGCAGTGCTGGGCGGCGACGACGCAGGCGGTGGCGCTGTCCAGATCGGGAAAGCTGCACAGCAGGGACTGCGCCGCCTCAGGCGTGCCGAACAGTCGCAGCGTCAGCTCCGTGATGACCCCTAACGTGCCTTCCGCGCCCACGAACA
>NZ_JAUNPC010000036.1:1373-26177 GCF_030536915.1 Paracoccus sp. (in: a-proteobacteria) | reverse complement strand
ATTTCACCGTGACCTCGACGGGGCTGACGGCCTGCATGGCGCCGACGCAATCGGCGACCAAACCGGGCGTCTTCATCAGCACGGCCCCGAAACAGCCCGACTGCACCCGGTCGCTGGGGCAGCCGACGTTCAGGTTGATCTCGTCGTAACCCCAGTCGGCTGCGATCCGCGTGGCCGCGCGCAGTTCGGCCGGGTCCGAGCCGCCAAGCTGCAGCGCCACCGGATGCTCGGCCGCGTCATGGTCCAGAAGCCGCGCCCGGTCGCCATGGATGACGGCGGGCGCCGTCACCATCTCGGTATAAAGCAGCGCCCGCCGGCTGAGCAGCCGGTGGAACCCGCGGCAGGCGCGGTCGGTCCAGTCCATCATCGGGGCCACGGAGAGGCGGGCCGCCCGAACGGCCGGATCGTCGTTGCAGCGGTTCAGGGGCATTCCGACCGTCATCGGCGCACGAGCATGAGGGGGCAGCGGATTGGGCATGGGACTGGCGCATGTAGCAGATGCAGGGCGCCACCCGCAACCGGGCGGCCAGATGACAGGTCGCTGCGGTGGATGCGGCCATGCCGGCGCGGCTTGAGCCTTGCGCCGTCCCTTCCTATCTTGACGGCAAGCGCGAAAGGCCTCTCCCATGTTCTCGATCCCCGGCAAGTCCCCCGTCACCATCACCCCCGCCGCCGAGGCGCGGATCGCCCGGCTCATGGCCGACAAGGGCGCATCGGGCCTGCGGATCGGGCTGAAGAAGGGCGGCTGCGCGGGGATGGAATACACGATGGAGCTGGCCGAGACCGCCCTGCCCAATGACGAGGTGGTGGAACAGGGCGCCGCGCGGGTGCTGATCGCGCCCACGGCGCAGATGTTCCTCTTCGGCACCCAGATCGACTATCAGACCGGGCTTCTGGACAGCGGCTTCCGCTTTGTGAACCCCAATGTCACCGATAGCTGCGGCTGCGGGGAATCGGTCCGCTTCGAGCCGCTGGAGGGCTCGGCCGCCCGGCGCGACGGCTGACGGCGGCCCTTCGTTGGCGCCGGAGCCTCCGGCGGGGATATTTCAGGCCGAAAGACGGGCTGGGCCTTCTTGGAGCAGGTGACGCTTTTTCTTTGGCCGAATATCTTGGGGATACCACGGCAACGCCCTTGCTGCAGCCGCGGTGCGCGGCACGGGGCCTTGATCCGCCGTGACCTGCCGGGCTAGGCCGGGACCGACCTTACAGGAGGATCTGATGTCGCCCCGCAAGCTTGCCGCCGGAAACTGGAAGATGAACGGAACCCTCGCCGCGCTGGCCGAGGTCGAGACGCTGATGCGCGACTGCGCAGGTGCGGGCGTCGAGATGCTGATCTGCCCACCCGCCACGCTGCTGCGCCTGATGGCCGAGCGTGTCGGGCAGGGCGCGGTTGCCGTCGGCGGGCAGGACTGCCACGCCAAGGAAGCTGGCGCGCATACCGGCGACATCTCGGCCGAGCAACTGCGGGACGCGGGCGCGACGCATGTGATCGTCGGCCATTCGGAACGCCGCGCCGATCACGGCGAAACGGATGAAGCGGTTTCGGCCAAGGCCGTGGCCGCCCATCGCGCGGGCATCACCAGCATCATCTGCCTGGGCGAGACCGAGACGCAGCGGGACGCGGGCGAAACCCTGGACGTGATCGCGCGCCAGCTTGCCGGCTCGGTGCCGGATTGCGCGACCGCCGGGAACAGCGTGATCGCCTATGAGCCGGTCTGGGCCATCGGAACGGGCCGCACGCCGACCACCGAGCAGATCGCCGAGGTCCATGCGGCCCTGCGCGAGGCGCTGGTGGCGCGCTTCGACGATGGCGCCGGGTTCCGCCTGCTTTACGGCGGCAGCGTCAAGCCCAGCAACGCCGCCGAAATCTTCGCCATCGCCAATGTCGATGGCGCGCTGGTGGGGGGCGCGAGCCTCAAGGCCGCGGATTTCGCGCCTATCGTCAAGGCGCTGGACGCCGCCTGAACCTTGGCGCGGCCCGGTGCGCCGGGCCGCCCTTACCGGAACAGGATCAGCGAGCCGGGCGACCAGCTGACGCGGACGCGGGTGCCGAGGTCCGGCAGGTCGCGGCCGAAGACGTTGCGCATCGAGATGCGCACCGGATGCCCCCGGCCGTCGAAGCGCGCCGAGCCGTCCAGACGCACGTCGTAATAGGTCATGTCGCCGTAATAGACGATTTCCTCGATCACGCCGGCAGTCTCGCGGTCGGGTGCGGGGGCGTCGCGGGGCAGCAGCGTCACGGCCTCGGGGCGGAAGCCGACCGAGGGGCCGCTGTCGCCGGCGTCCGCGCGGCTGACATTGGCGGCGGGAATGTCGAACTCGCCGAAGCCGGGGACATCGACCCTCACCCCCTGCCCCTTTTCGCCCAGGATATGGGCGGGCAGGAAGTTCATCACGCCGATGAAATCCGCGACCCGGCGGCTGGCGGGGCGGGTGTAAAGCGCCTCGGCATTGTCGAGCTGCGCGATCTCGCCCTCGAACATGACGGCGATGCGGTCGGACATGACCAGCGCCTCCTCCTGGTCATGCGTCACCAGCACGAAGGTGATGCCGACCTGCCGCTGCAGCTTGATCAGTTCCACCTGCATCTGCTCGCGCATCTTGCGGTCGAGCGCGGACAGCGGCTCGTCCAGCAGCAGCACCTTGGGCTTGAGGATCAGCGCCCGCGCCAGCGCCACCCGCTGCCGCTGGCCGCCCGACAGGGCATGGGCCGCGCGGGCGCCGAAGCCGCGAAGGCCCACCATCGCCAGGGCCTCCTCGACCGCCGCGGCCTTTTCGGCGCGGGACCGGGGATCGCGGCGCAACCCGAAGGCCACGTTCTGGGCCACGGTCAGGTGCGGGAAGATGGCGTAGGACTGGAAGACCATGTTCGTCGGCCGCACGTTGGCGGGCACCTTCGCCATGTCCTTGCCGTCAATCAGAACCACGCCCGAGCCGATGTCCTCGAACCCCGCGATGGTCCGCAGCAGCGTGGTCTTGCCGCAGCCCGAGGGACCGAGAAGCGAGAAGAACTCGGCCTCGCGGATGGTCAGGTCGATGCCGCGCAGGGCGTGGTAGTCGCCGTAATACTTGTGGACGCCCCGGCACTCGATCATGGCGCGGCGCGTCTCGATGGGCGTCGGGCGGCCGTGTTCGTCGCGGGCGGGGCCGCCTTCGCGGGCGACGGGATTTCGGACGTTCACAGGAACCCTCCGCTGCTGGTCTGGCCGGTGCGGGCGGCGCCGCGGCGGCGGAAATATTCGGCGGTCGCCAGAAGCAGGATCGACATCGCCACCAGCACCGTCCCCAAGGCCATGATCATCGGGATCGACTTTGGGAAGCGAAGCTGGCTGAAGATATAGGTGGGCAGGGTCGGTTCGTTCCCGGCAAGGAAGAAGGCGATGATGAACTCGTCGAGGCTGACGGTGAAGCTCATCAGCATGGCCGAGATGATGCCGGGCATCACCAGCGGCAGGATCACCAGCCGGAAGGCGCTCCATTTCGTTTCGCCGAGGTCGTAGGCGGCCTCCTCGAGCGACTTGTCCAGCGAGGAAAAGGCGGTGGTCATGATCGCCACCGCGTAAGGCATGCAGATCAGCGTATGGCCGATGATGACGGTCAGGATGGACAGTCGGACCCCCACCGCCAGCAGCACCACCAGCAGCGAGATGCCGACGATGATTTCCGGCAGGATCAGCGGCAGCATGATGAGGCCGAGCGCCCCGCCCTTCCCCGGAAAGCGGTAGCGGGTCGAGGCGCGGGCGGCGAATATTCCCAGGCAGGTCGCCAGCACCGCCGAACTCAGCGCGATGGTCAGCGAGTTCCCCAGCGCCCGGCGTAGGGTTGCGTTGCCCCACATCTGCCCGAACCACTGGGTGCTGAAGTCCTGCAGCGGAAAGGCGATGATCGTGCCCGAATTGAAGGCGAAGATCGGCAGCAGCAGGATCGGCGCGTAAAGGAACAGCAGATACAGCGCCGCATAGGCGCGCAGACCGCCCCCCCTCATTGCCGGACCCGCAGGAAGCGGCGGTTGAGCAGCAGGAAGATCACCGCCAGCACCGCGACGATGCCCATGGCCGTCACCGCGATGGCCGAGCCATAGGGCTTGTTGTCGATGTCCAGCATCTGCGCCTGAATGAGATTTGCGACCATGGGGATCTTGCCGCCGCCGATCAGGGTCGGGGTGACATAGTCGCCGATGGTCGGGATGAAGACGATCAGCACCGCCGCCAGCACGCCCGGCATCGCCAGGGGCAGCGTCACCCGCCAGAAGGTCATCAGCCGGCTTTCGCCGAGGTCGCGCCCTGCTTCCAGCAGCGAGCGGTCGATCTTTTCCAGCGCCACGTAGATCGGCAGGATGGCGAAGGGGGCATAGGCATGGGCCAGCGTCACCACGATCGATCCGGTGTTATACAGCAGAAAGCCCAGCGGCTGCTCGATGATCCCGAGGTTCTTCAGCCCCGAGTTGATGACGCCGTTATAGCCGAGGATCACCTTCCACAGGAAGACGCGGATCAGGTAGCTGGTCCAGAAGGGGATGGTGATCAGGAAGATCCACATCGCCTTGTGCCGGGGCGGCACCACGAAGGACAGGAAGTAGGCCACCGGAAAGGCCAGCACCACCGTCACCAGCGTGACCAGCCCCGCGACCCACAGGGACCGCAGCATCAGCGTGCGGAAGATCGGGTCGGCCCAGACGGCGCGGTAGTTTTCCAGCGTGAACTCGCGGATGATCGTCTGGTAGCCGTCCCTGAGGAAGGAAAAGGCCAGGATCGTCAGCAGCGGGATCGCCAGCATCAGGACGGCATAGACCAGCGGCGGCGCGATCATGCGCAGCCCTTGGGCGGCCTCGCTGCCATTTCCGGTCGCCATCGTCCCGTCCCCGGCCGAAAGATTCTGTGGGCGCATCGATTCCACAGTCGGGGGCAAAGGAAAAGACGCATTTGCGCGACCTTGCACGAGGTCACGCGACGTTTGTCCGACCCCGGCCCGTTTTCGGCCCGGATGGCTGCAAGGTCATGTGGACAGACCTGCCGCGCCGATGCAATCTGCGCGCACGAACGGGCGGTGGCCGGGTCAAGGCCGCACGACCGTCACAGAGGAGGACACCACTTGACCGACACCACCAAACTCGACCGCCGCCGGTTCCTGACGACCGCCTCGCTGGGCGGCGCCGCGGCTGCGGCCGGTGCGACGCTCGCCGCGCCCGCCATCGCGCAGGAGATGCCCACGATCACCTGGCGCGTCGCCTCGTCCTTCCCCAAGTCGCTGGAAACCATCTACGGCAGCGGCGTCGACGTGTCCGAGCGCGTCAAGGCCATGACCGACGGCAAGTTCAACCTTCAGGTCTTCGCGGCCGGAGAGATCGTCCCCGGCCTGCAGGCGATCGACGCGGCGACCGACGGCACGGTCGAGGTCGCGAACTCGGTCGGCTATTACAGCTGGGGCAAGGACGCGGCCTTTGCGGCAGGCGCCGACCTGCCCTGGACCTTCAACGCCCGCGGCAAGGCGGCCTACAACTATCACGGCGGCGGGATAGACGCCTACAACGAGTTCCTGGTCAAGCATGGCCTGTTCTGCCTGCCCTGCGGCAACACCGGCGTGCAGATGGGCGGCTGGTATCGCAAGCAGATCAACGGGCTGGCGGACATGCAGGGTCTGAAGATGCGGATCTCGGGGCTTGCCGGCCGCGTGGTGGAAAAGCTGGGCGTCGTGCCCCAGCAGATCGCGGGCGGGGACATCTATCCGGCGCTGGAAAAGGGCACCATCGACGCCGCCGAATGGGTCGGCCCCTATGACGACGAGAAGCTGGGCTTCCAGAAGGTCGCGCCCTACTATTATTACCCCGGCTTCTGGGAAGGCGGGCCGACGGTGGGGATGTTCTTCAACCTCGCCAAGTGGAACGAACTGCCCGAGGTCTACAAGGCGATCCTGCGGTCGGCCTGCCAGGCGACCGACCTGAACACGCTGTCGGAATACGACTACAAGAACCCGCCCGCGCTGAAGCGGCTGGCGCAGTCGGGCGCCCAGCCCCTGCCCTTCCCCGAGGACGTGATGGTCGCGGGCTTCGAGGCCTCGCGGCAGGTCTATGACGAGCTGTCTGCTGAAAACGCCGAGTTCAAGCGGATGTGGGATGCGCAGAAGCCGTTCCTGTCGGACTGGTATCTTTACAGCCAGACGGCGGAATACACCTTCGACACGATGATGATGATCCAGCAGCGCAACGGGAAAGTGTAAGCCGTTCCGGCTGCCCCGCCGTCCCCTTGGGGCGGCGGTTTTCCCCTGGGCCGAGCGGCAAAGGAAAAGGGCGCCTCGCGGGCGCCCTTTGTTCGTTCAGTTGGCAGCCGAAGCCGGCGGCGCGGGTGTGACCGGGACGGTGATCGTCTCGGTCGTCGTGCCGCCCTCGGGCTGGGCTGCCGGGGCGGGTGCACCGAAGCTGGGCGGACCACCCAGGCCCCCGAGACCGCCAGCAGGTGCCGCGGGCGCAGGGGCAGGCGCGGGCGAACCGAAGTTCGGCGGGGCGCCGAGTCCCCCCGATCCGCCAGCCGGTGCGGCGGGGGTGGTCGCATCCGAAGGCGCGGGCGCACCGAACGGATTGCCAAGTCCACCGACCCCGCCTGGAGCAGCCCCCGGCGCCGCAGGCGCGCCGAAGGGGTTGCCGCCAAGCCCGCCCAGTCCGCCAAGGCCGCCGCCGAGGTTGCCCGCCGGGAAGGAGACCTCGACATTCGAGGTGTCGATCGCCGGTCCCTTGTAGTGCATGACCATGCCGGGAAAGAGCATGACGATGCCGACCATCACCAACTGGATGCAGACATAGGGCACCGCGCCCCAGTAGATCTGCCCGGTGCGCACCGGCTCCATCATCAGGCCGGTGACCTTGTCCTTGTAGGGCACCTTGGGCGCGACGGATCGCAGGAAGAACAGCGAGAAGCCGAAGGGCGGGTGCATGAACGAGGTCTGCATGTTCACGCCCAGAAGCACCCCGAACCAGATCAGGTCGATGCCGAGGCTTTCCGCCGCGGGCGCCAGCAGCGGAACGATGATGAAGGCCAGTTCGAAGAAGTCGAGGAAGAAGGCCAGCAGGAACACGAGGATCGAGACCACGATCAGGAAGCCGTATTGGCCGCCCGGCAGCGAGGTCAGCAGATGCTCGACCCAGATATGCCCGTTCACCCCGTAGAAGGTCAGCGAGAAGACCCGCGCCCCGATCAGGATGAACATGACGAAGGCCGACAGCCGCGTCGTCGCCGTCAGGGCCTGCGGGATCACGCCCCCGCCCAGCCGGCCCTTGGCACCCGCGAGGATCAGCGCGCCGACGGCACCCATCGCGCCGCCCTCGGTCGGCGTGGCGATGCCCAGAAAGATCGTGCCCAGCACCAGGAAGATCAGCGCCAAGGGCGGGATCAGCACGATGATGACCTGCTGCGCCAGCCGGCTCATCACGCCCGTCTTCAGCGTGCGGTCCAGCAGCGCCAGCACGTAGATGACCAGAACCGCGGCCGAGGGCGCGAGGATGTCGGCATTGGTGCCGTAGCTCGGATACATCCAGACGAACAGCCCGTAGGCCAACGCCCCCGTCAGGCCCAGCGCCACCAGCAGCGAGGTCACGCCGGAACCCAGCGTCCGCGCCTCTTTCGGCAGCGCGGGCATCGAGTTCGGCCGGATGATCGTCATCACGAAGATGTAGGTCATGTAGAACCCGGTCAGCACGAGGCCCGGGATCATCGCGCCCTTGTACATGTCGCCCACGGACCGGCCGAGCTGGTCGGCCAGCACGATCAGCACCAGCGACGGCGGGATGATCTGCGCCAGCGTCCCCGAGGCCGCGATGGTCCCCGAGGCGATCCGCCGGTCATAGCCATAGCGCAGCATGATCGGCAACGAGATCAGCCCCATCGCGATCACCGAAGCCGCGACCACGCCCGTCGTCGCCGCCAGCAGGGCGCCGACGATGATGACGGCATAGGCAAGCCCGCCCCGCACGGGGCCGAACAACTGGCCGATGGTGTCCAGCAGGTCCTCGGCCATGCCGGATTTCTCCAGCACGATGCCCATGAAGGTGAAGAAGGGGATCGCCAGCAATGTCTCGTTGCTGAGCAGCCCCCACAGCCGGTCGGGCATCGCCTGCAGCAGGTTCCAGGACAGGTTGATGTTGCCGCCCGACAAGGGCGCGAGCTCCACCCCGATGACGAAGAACAAAAGCCCGTTCGCGGCCAGCGCGAAGGCGACAGGATAGCCCAGCAGCAGGAACACCACGAGGCTCGCGAACATGATCGGCGCCATGTTCTGCGCGATCAGTTCCATCATTTGCGCGGTCCCCGGTCGGTATGGTTGGTGCTGTGGTCAAGGGGATGGTCGATCTGGTCCGTCAGCGGATGATCAGGGTCGGCAAAGCCCGCCTCAGACAGCAGCTTGTCGTCGATGGCGACCTCGCCATGGGCCGAGAACTGGGCCTGGGTGTCGGGGATGATGCCGCGCATCACCGCGATCTTCTTGATGATCTCGGAAATCCCCTGAAAGAACAGCAGGATGAAGCCCGCCAGCAGCAGCGCCTTGGCAGGCCACAGGACCAGCCCGCCCGCGTTCATCGACCGTTCGCCCGAGGCGATCGAGCGTTCCAGCCATGGCACCATCAGCCAGATCATCAGGACGACGAAGGGCATCAGGAACAGCACATGCCCGATCAGGTCGATCCAGTGCTGGGTGCGGCGCGAGCGGCCCCCGTAGATGATGTCGATGCGGATATGTTCGTTTTCCAGCAGCGTATAGGCGGCCGCCAGCAGGAAGGCCGCACCGAACAGATACCATTGCAGTTCGAGCCATGCGTTCGAGGAGATCGACCATACCTTTCGGATGATCGCGTTCCCCGCGCTGACAAGCACGGCGACAAGGATCAGCCAGCTCACGCTGCGTCCGATCACCGTGTTGATGCGGTCGATGCCGCGGGACATGGCCAGCAGGCCGCTCATGTCGAAATCCCTCCCCTGATGCCGCCTGCCCGGCCCTTGCGGCCTGTCTTCTGCGGACCTGATTGTCGCGCGGATATGGCGGAGCAGCCCGGCGCGGGTCAAGCATTTCCGTGGGGAAGGCGGCGGGTCGCGGGGCATGAGGGACCATCGCGGCATGCGATGTCTGCGCCACCGGGGACGGCCGAAAGCCCGGCCGGGCCGATCATCCGGGAGGCCCCGGTCAGAAGCGGGTCGTCAGGCCGATCCTGAACAGGCGGCCGTCCTCGCGGTAGTCCACGTCCCAGGCGGGCTGGTCATTGAAGAGGTTGTCCACTTGCATAGACCAGCGTGCTGTCCGTCAGGTCGTAGCGGGCGGACAGGTCCACGATATGATAGGGGGTCGCTGTTCTACCCGGTGGGAACCGAGGGCTGTTCGCCCAGACCCAGGTCCCCGTCATCCTCGACCACATAGCCCGCTTGCTTGCAGACATGGGTGATCTGACCCGACAGGTTCAGCCGGTCGTTCGCCTGCCACGCCAACCCGGTGGTGACGTTCCAATCGGGCGTCGTCGCCATCGGATAGGCAGTGTCGAAATCGCCGTGCTTGACCTCGGACTTGGCGATCCAGGTGCCCGGAGTGGTCCACACGAGGTCATCGTTCACATGATGCTCGACGCCGAACCCGATCCCCGAGGTGTTGCCGCAGTAGAAATTGTCGCGCTGGAACAGTGGGCTGCCGCCGAGCGCGCAGCATGTCCTCGATGTCGTTGAAGGCGGTGACTTCCCAGTTGGTGTCCGCGCCCGGGTAGTTCAGCCCGTCTCGTAGTTGTCCGAGGTCTCGGGATCGAGATCCGGGTTCCCGATGATGGTGCAGGGGCCGACATGGGGTTTGCAGCCGTTCCCGCGCAAGCCCGTCTGGTAGTTCGGGTTGAGGTTGCGCAGGTCGGGCACGACAAAGGCCTGCGAATAGCCGGCCTTCAGCATCAGCCCGCGGCCCAAGTCATGGTTCGCGTAAAGCCGCGGCGTGACATGGTTGCCGTATTTCTCGTGATGGTCCAGCCGCAGCCCGCAGGTCAGGCTCAGCGCCTCGGTCACCTGCAACCGCCCTTCGGCATAAAGCGCGGCTGTATTGACCAAGCCTTCACAGCATCCGAGGTGGTGACGAGGTCGCTCAGTCCCTCGCGCGACAGAAGCCCGCCGAGGGTATGGTCGAGCCTCCGACTGCCGACAGTCGCCTGCGCCGCGAAGCCCCATTCCTGGCCTTCCTGCGGCGTCCAGGTCAGGCGCGCGCCGCCGGTCTGGGTCCTTGTGCCGTTGCTGGCATGGCGGCCGGCACCGCTGTCACTGACTTCGCAAGGCTCACCCGGCTGCGGCGATCCTGTCGATCACCGCGCCCCACAGGACGGTGTCGGCCTCGATCCGCGCGGCCAGATCGGCGGGCGTGCCGCCCTGCGCCTGCCAGCCCATTTCGAGCAGTTCTTCCTGAATGGCGGGATCGGCAAGGATGTCGTTGATCTGGGCGTTCAGCCGCCGGATCGCCTGCGGGTCGGTCCCGGCGGGGGCGACGACGGCGTTCCACAGCTCGGCGCCGAAATCATCGGGCAGGCCCGCCTGCCCCGCCATCACCGGGGCATCGGGCACCTGCGGAGAAGCCTCGGGACAGGTGGCGCCAAGGATGCGCAGCGTGCCGGCCTCGACATGGGGCAGCGCGGCCGAGGGCGCCATGAAGCCCGCCTCGATCGCTTCCCCGACGATCGAACTGGTGACCTCGGCATAGCTGGCAAGGGGGACATGCCGCATCTCGACATCCGCGACCGCGGCGAAAAGCTCGGCGGTGAGATGCGCGGCCGACCCCTGCCCGACCGAGCCGTAGCGGATCGATCCCGGCTCGGCCTGCGCGGCCCGGATGAAGCCGGAAACATCCGTGTAGGGGGCCTGCCCCGCCACCGCCAGCACTAGCGGCGAGGTCGCGATCAGCGCCACGGGCGCGATGTCGGCCGCCACGTCATATCCCGCATCGCCCGCCAGTCGCGGAGAGGCTGTCAGCGGCCCGTTGCTGGCGATACCGAACGCGTGGTTGTCGGAGGACGCGGCCAGCATCTGCCGGATGCCGGCAACGCCGCTCTCGCCCTCGTTGTTCTCGACCACCACCGGCTGCCCCAGCCGCTCGGACAAGGGTCCGGTGATCAGCCGGGCCAGCGTGTCGGGCGACGAACCCGCTGGAAATCCGACATAAAGATGCACCGGAGAGGTCGGCCATGGTTTTTCCTGCGCCGCCGCGGCAATCGGCGAGAGGGCGAGCACCAGGGCGGCGCGAAAGAAGGTGCGGCGGGTCGAAATGGGCATCGGTCGGTCCTGAAGTCATCAACGCCCGGTTGCACGCGGCAGGACAGGGCGGGCGGACACTGGGATATACGGGACGAGCGGGTCAACCCTCAAAGCGCGGAAAACTGTTTGCGCTCACTTCGGTAAAGTGTCCTGCCATTCCGGGTGGCGGCGGAACTGCGCGGCGGCAAAGCTGCAAAGCGGCAGTAGCCTGCGTCCGCTTGCACGGGCGTCCTCGACGGCCCGGGCCACCAGCGCCTGCCCGACCGAATGGCCGCGCATCTCGGGCGGGACAAAGGTGTGGTCGATGACGTCGATGCTGTCCGATGCGGTCCAGGTCATCTCGGCCTCGGCGCCGTCCAGCCGGGCGACGTAGCGCCCGCCCTTCCCGCTTTCCTCGCGTTCGATCTGCAGTCCTGTCATGGGGGTATCCCTTTGTTTCTGCCTTGTTCATGTGGAAACCGGATCTCGTCGGCAAACCCCTCGGCCCCGATCAGCGGGACAAAGGCGACGGCCCCTAGGTCATCCTGTTCGATCCCGCCCGTGGTCCGGCGCAGGCGCAGCAGGCGCTGCATCGCGTGCCGCTCGCCGACCGGCATCACCAGCCGCCCGCCGGGCGCAAGCTGCGCCAGCAGGGCGGGCGGCACCCTGGGTCCGGCCGCCGCGACCAGGATCGCATCGAACGTGCCCCTTTCCGGCCAGCCGCGCGAACCGTCGTCATGGCGGATCTCGATGTTGTCATAGCCGAGCCGCGCCAGCCGCTCTCGCGCGGCCGCGGCCAGCGGGCCGATGCGCTCGACGGCAACGACCTCTCGCGCCAGCCTTCCTGCCACCGCGGCGGCGTAGCCCGAACCCGCGCCGATCTCGAGCACGCGGTCGTCCGGGCCGATCTCGGCCGCTTCAAGCATCGCCGCGACGATATAGGGCTGCGAGATCGTCTGTCCTTCGCCGATCGGCAGCGGGCGGTCGGCATAGGCATCAGTGCCGCTGCCCGGCACGAAGGCCTCGCGCGGGACATGCCGCATCGCGTCAAGGACGCGGGGGTCGCGGACGCCGCGCGCCTCGATCTGGCTGGTGACCATCTGCAGCCGTTCCTGTCTGCGGTCCGACATGGCGGCAGCCTTCCATAAGCCGGTGACAGGGGATCAACGACCGTCCGGCCGCCCCGTTCCCGGCGCGCCCCTTGCACCCCCCTGCCCCCCGTCCTAAGTCAGACGGCAGCAGAGGAACCCGGAGGTTGTGACATGGCGATCGAAGCCTACGAGATCGAAGCGTTGATCCGCGAGGCTTTTCCGTCCGCCCAGATCACGATCACCGACCTTGCGGGCGACGGGAACCACTATGCCGCCGAGGTCGTCGATGAAAGCTTCCGCGGCAAGAACCGGGTCCAGCAGCAGCGCATGGTCTATGCCGCGCTGAAGGGCCGCATGAACGGCCCGAACGGGGCGCTGCATGCGCTGGCGCTGACGACCAAGGCGCCCGACTGATCGCAACTTGCTTGGGGACATACCCGAAATGACCGACACCCGCACCGCAATCCAGGAACTGATCGACAGCAACGATGTCGTGCTGTTCATGAAGGGCACGCGCGAGGTTCCGCAATGCGGATTCTCAAGCCGCGTGGCCGGCGTGCTGAACTACATGGGCGTGGCCTACCGCGACGTGAACGTGCTTTCCAGCGACGACATGCGGCAGGGCATCAAGGATTTCTCGGACTGGCCGACGGTTCCGCAGCTTTACGTCAAGGGCGAGTTCGTGGGCGGCTGCGACATCATCACCGAAATGACGCTGTCGGGGGAGCTCGACCAGCTTCTGGACCGCACGGGCGTCGCCTATGACAAGCAGGCCGCCGAAAAGATCCGCGAAGCCAACAGCTGAAAACAGGAAGTCGGCAAGGAAAAAGGGCCGCGATCCGCGGCCCTTTTTCATGTCTCAAACGTAGCGGTCGTCGTCGCGGTAATAATCATCGTCATCATACCGGTCGTCATGGTGGTCGTCCGACTGGCGGCGGCCCTTGATCCGGTTGGCGATGGCGATCCCGATCGCAAAGGCGCTGAGCAGCGGCGGGATCGTGGCCATGTCCGAATGCTTGACGCGGTCCACGGTGTTCTGCGCCTCGGCGAAGAAGCCCGGCGTCAGGCCGACCTTCTGCGCAGCCTGCCCCGCGACATTGCGGGTGAAGCCCTGCACCTTCGCCTCGGCGTCGCTGGCGAACTTCTCGGCCTTGTAGGCCGCATTGTCCATCAGCGTGTGCACCTTGTTCTCGACCGTGTCCACGACCTCGGTCGCCTTGACGCGGGCCTTTTCCAGCGCCGCGTCGGTGGCGAGGCTCAGGCGCGTCTCGACCTCGGCCTTCAGCTCGTCGGTGCTGGGCACCGGATGCTCGACCTTCTTCGACATCGACAGCAGCACGACGCCGACGATCACGAACAGGATGCCGATGGCCAGCGAGGCCCCGAGCGAGCCCCAGCCGAGGTTGCGCGCAAGGAACGTCCACAACGCCGCCAGCAGGAAGCCCGCCGCCAGGGCGAAGACGGCGCCGGCGGCCGCCTTCATGGCGACCCTCCGGCCCGCGTCGCTCAGCGCGAGTTGCATGTTGCGCGCGTAATCGAACATCGGATCAGCGGCGCGCGAGGATCAGGCCGACGAGGAAGCCGATGCCGGCCGCGATGCCCAGCGCCTGCGCGGGCTTGCGGCGGACCATGTCCGACATCTCGTCGTAATAGTCGCCGGCATATTCCGCCACCTCATGGGCGCGGCGCTCGCCTTCGCGATACAGGCGGTCGGCCTCGGACTTGGCGCGGTCCACGTATTCGGCACCACGCTCCTTGGCCGTGTTCGCCACGTCGGCGGCGACGCTCTTGATCTTGTCGGCATTGGTGTTGCCGGTGGCCTCGTTCCACGCATCCTTGGCGTCGTCGGCCAGCTTGTTGACCCCGTGCTTCACGTCCTTGGCGGTGTCCTGCGCGGCGTTCTTCACGTCCTTGGCTGCCTGGTTCATGTCGTTCTGGGCGTTGGTGGGGTTGTTGGCCATCTTCGGTGTCCTTTCGAAAGGGCAGTTGCTTATGGCACCTGAACAAACCCCGCCGGGGTTTCGTTCCATGGCCGCGACGAAGATCGGGTTGCCGCGATCCCCAAGGGGTTGGAACGTCCCGACAGTCATCATCGTTGATCCTGCGACAGCCTGCAGGTTGCTGACGCCCTTGCGCCCTGCGGCATGAACATGAAGGGAGTCCCCGGGCCATGACCGACATCACCGCCAACGCCGAACGCGACATCGAGACCCTGCGCAGCAGAAGGGGCTGGTTCATCGTCCTTGGCCTCGCGCTGCTCGCCCTGGGCGTCATCGCCTTTGCGAACCTTTATGTCGCCACCGTCGCCACCGTCTATTACGTCGGCATCCTGATGATCGCCGGGGCCGTGGCGCAGATGGTCATGGCCTTTGGCGTCAAGGGCTGGACACGGGCGATCTTCCTGATCGGCACGGCCATTCTTTACGGGCTGGCGGGGCTGTTCGCCTTCATGGACCCGCTGCTGGCCTCAACCATCATCACGCTGCTGCTGGCGGCCATGCTGATCGCCTCGGGGATCGTGCGGATCGTCCTTGCCATGCGCGAACGGCCGCGCAAGGGCTGGGGCTGGGTGCTGACAACGGGCATCCTCAGCATCGTCGTGGCGCTGGTGGTGATGGCCGGCTGGCCCGTCGACAGCCTGTGGATCCTGGGGCTGTTCCTGTCGGTGGACCTGATCTCGCAGGGTCTGGGCTGGCTTTTCGTGGGCATCGGCCTCGGCCGGGTCTGAGCCCCCCGCCCATGCCGCGCAATCCGTTCTACAATGGCCCGGTGTCCGACCATTTCGACGGGCTGCGCTTCCATTCCCCGCGGGAACCCGAGGCCAACAGCCTGCTTGAGCTTGCCTGGATGAACGCGGTCAAGACGGCGCGCTTCTGGCCGCACGTCACCCCCGAGCCGCGCTTCGACCGTCCGCCGCAGCGGCATGGGGGGCTGCGGATCGCGATGATCGGCCATGCCAGCCTGCTTGTGCAGGTGGCGGGGACGAACCTGCTGATCGACCCCGTCTATGCCGACCGGCTGGGTCCGGTCCCCGGCACCGGCCCGCGCCGGGCACAGCCGCCGGGCATCCGCTTTGACGACCTGCCGCCGATCGACGCGATCCTGCTGACGCACAACCATTACGACCACATGGACATCCCCGCGCTGATCCGCCTGTCCCGCAGGTGGGAGCCGAGGATCATCGCGCCCCTGGGCAATGACGTGCTGATCCACCGCCATGATCCGGGCGCCGCGGTCGAGACCTACGACTGGGGCGAGACGGCCGTGCTGTCCCCCCGCCTTGCCGTCCATCTGGAACCGGCCTTCCACTGGTCCGGGCGCGGCGTGGCGGACCGGCGGATGACGCTGTGGTGTTCCTTTGTCCTGACCAGTCCCGGCGGGGGCGTCCTTTACCATGTCGGCGACACCGCCTATGGCGACGGCAGCATATTTGCGCGCATCCCCGAACGCTTCGGCCGGCCCGACGTGGCGATCCTGCCCATCGGCGCCTATGAGCCGCGCTGGTTCATGCAGGCCCAGCATGTCGATCCGAACGAGGCCGTGCAGATCATGCTGGATACCGGCGCCCGCCGCGCCTTCGGCCATCACTGGGGCACCTTTCAGATGACCTACGAGGCGCAGGAAGAACCCTGCCACGAGCTTCGCCGGGTGCTGGACGCCCGCGGCCTTCCCCGCCAATGCTTCCAGCCGCTCAGCCCCGGCGAGGCGGTCGAGCTTCCCTGGCGCTGAGCCGTCACATCAGCGGGGAAAACAGCCGCGCGACGGAATCGCGAAAGCGCAGTGCGGCGTTGCGGCTGCGGTATTCCTCGACCGTGAAGGCGCGGCAGTGCCTGCTGTCCTCAAGGAACGCTTGTTCAAGCTGTTCCGACAGCCCGGCGTCATAGATCACCGCGTTCAGTTCATAGTTGATGCTGAAGCTGCGGATGTCGATGTTGGCCGAGCCGACCGAACAGACCATCCCGTCGGTGATGACCGTCTTGGCGTGCAGGTAGCCCGGTTCATACAGCAGCACGCTGGCGCCCGAGGCGGCGATCTCCTCCATGTAGGTGTTGGCCGCCCAGTAGGGCACATGCTGGTTGGTGCCGCGCTCGCTGATCATCACCCGGACGTCCACGCCCGACAGCGCCGCCGCCTTCAGCGCCTCCGAGATGCTGGTGTCGAGGATGAAGAAGGGCGACTGCATGTAGACGCGCTTGCGGGCGCTGGTGATCATGGCGAAGTAAAGCTGGCGGATCGCCTGCCATTCGGAATCCGGTCCGGACAGCGTCATTTGAACCGGCAGATGCGCGTCGGCCAGCCGGTCGGGCGCAGGCGAGAAGTTCTCGGGCCGGAAAAGATCCTCGCCGGTGGCGTTGTGCCAGTCCACGGCGAAGACCGCCTGCAGCAGCGTCGCGGCCGAGCCCACGACGCGGATGTTGGTGTCGCGCCACGTCTCGAAGCCTTCGGGCGGCCTGATATGCTCGCAGCCGATGTTCAGCCCGCCCGTGTGGCCGACCACCCCGTCGAAGACCGCGATCTTGCGGTGGTTGCGATAGGAAATGGTGTGGACGCGCCACAGCTTCGAGAAGGGCTCCATCCTGATGCCCGCCGCGCGCATCTTCCTGATGAGACGCCGCTTGAGCATGAAGAGCGAGCCGACCGGGTCGTAGATGATGCGGACATCCACGCCCTCGGCGACCTTGGCGGACAGGATCTCGTAAAGCTCGTCGGCCAGCGCATCGGTGTTCCAACTGAAATACTGCAGGTGGATGGACCGGCGTGCCGCCTTCATGTCCTCGATCAGTGGGGGATAAGCCTCTTTCGCGTCATGCAGGATGCGGACCTCGTTGCGGATCGTGATCGTCGAATGGCTGGTGTTGTGGACAAGCTGCGCCAGCGTGCGCCCCGACCCGCCGTTCGCGTCCATGCGGGCCACCGCCCCCTCGTGTTCCGGCGCGAGCGCCGCGAATACCGGGTTCAGCCGGTCGGCGAGTTCCTGGCGCATCAGGTTGCCGGTCTGGCCAAAATCCTGGTGCTTGCGCCCGAACAGCAGGTAGACGACCACGCCGAGGCCCGGCAGCACGAAGAACAGCAGCATCCAGGCGAATGTCGCGCTGGGGCGGCGGTTCTCCGAGATGATGTAGGTCACGGTGACGACGAGATAGCCCGCGAAGGCCACGGACAGGATGGTGGTCATCGTCGCCTGCATCATGTGTTTCCTGATGTTCCCGCCGGTTCATATTGACGGCGCGCCGGACCAAGGGCCAGCGGCTTCTGGTGGCGGAACTCAGCCGTCGCGGTCATAGGCGAACCAGTAGCAGCCGGCGATCAGCCCGCCGCCCAGGATGTTGCCCAGCGTGGCCCAGAACAGGTTGGCCGCCATTCCGCCCATCCCCAGCGAGGGGTCGGCCCCGGCGGCGGGGTCCAGCCACATCACCCCCAGTCCCATCGGGATCAGCGACATGTTGGCAACGGAATGTTCCAGCCCCGCCGCCACGAAGGCCGCGATCGGCGGCACCAGCGCCAGGATCTTGCCCTGCGTGGTGCGAGCGGCATAGCTCATCCACACCGCAAGGCAGACCAGCATGTTGGCCAGGATGCCCGAGGCGAATGTCGCCCCCGCCGACTTGGCCGTCTTCTGCCCGGCGACATCCAGCGCGGCCGAGGCCAGCAGCCCCTCGCCCGCCTCGTGCCCGCCCGCGGCGATGAACAGGACCACCACGAAGACCGAACCCGCGAGATTGCCGGTCCATGCCAGCGCCCAGGCGCGCCCGATCGCGGAAAACGAGGACTGCCCCTTGAACAGCCGCCCCAGCATGAGGGTGTTGCCGGTGAACAGCTCGGCCCCCGCCACCAGCACCAGCAGCAGCCCCAGCGAGAAGGCAAGGCCCGCCGCGATCTGCAGGATGCCGAAGGGAACCGACCCTTCGGGAACCGCCATCACCACGAGAAAGGCGATCGAACCGAAGGCGATGAACACGCCGGCAAGAAACCCCAGCACCAGCGTTTCCGCAGCCCCGAGGTCCAGCGCATCCCCATAGCTGTCGCGGGCTTGTGCCGGCAGATCGGGTGGCGCGTGGTCGTCGATCTTCGTTCCGGCTTCGCTCACCCGCTGTCCTCCCTGGCCTCTGGTCCGAACCGATGGCGGGGAAGAGGGTTCCGAGCGGATGAGGCCGCTGGCGCACATGTGAGGGAAAGATCGGGATTTTCCTGGGCGCACGGGCCCCGAAAACGAAGAACCCCCGCCGTGGCGGGGGCTCCGGGGGGGATCACTCAGCGATGGTGACGCGGGCCATGTAGTCGGGTTCCTCGACCGCGCCATTGGCGTTCGAGTCGCCCTTCTTGATCGCGTTCAGCACGTCCCAGCCTTCGACAAGCTGGCCCACGACCGTGTATTGCCCGTCAAGGAACGGGGCCGGGGCCAGGTCGATGAAGAACTGGCTGTTGGCGCTGTCCGGGTCCTGGCTGCGGGCCATGCCCACGGTCCCGGCCTGGAAGCTTTCGTCGTTGAACTCGGCCTTCAGGTCCGGCAGGTCCGACCCGCCCATGCCCGCGCGGGAAAGATCCGCGCCCTGCTTGCCGAAGGCGACATCGCCCGTCTGGGCCATGAAGCCGTCGATCACGCGATGGAACACGACGCCATCATAGGCACCCTGCTGCGCCAGTGTCACCAGCCGCTCGACATGGTTCGGGGCCTTGTCGGCCAGCAGGTCCAGCACGATCGTGCCCTTGGCGTTGCCGGCGGCATCCGCGACCTCGATCACCATGTTAGGACCGGGACCATCGGTGGCCTGCGGGGCGTCCTGCGCGGCGGCCATGCCGGCCGCCAGGACCAGGGCAGAAGAGATCAGCAGCTTACGCATCGGCGGCAACCTTCATCGAGATGATGCGATCCGGGTTCGCCGGCGGCTCGCCACGGGCGATCTTGTCCACATGCTCCATCCCCTCGATCACCTGGCCGTAGACGGTGTATTGCCCGTTCAGGAAATCATTGTCCTTGAAGTTGATGAAGAACTGGCTGTTGGCGCTGTTGGGGTTCTGCGACCGCGCAGCACCGATGGTGCCGCGTCCATGCGGCAGCTTCGAGAACTCGGCCGGCAGGTCCGGCATGTCCGACCCGCCCGTGCCCGCGCGGCCGGGATTGTAGTCCTTTTCCATGTTGGCGTGCTGGACGTCGCCGGTCTGGGCCATGAAGCCCTCGATCACGCGGTGGAAGGCCACGTTGTCATATTTGCCCGCGCGGGCCAGTTCCTTCATCCGGGCTGTGTGCTTGGGGGCGACGTCGGGCAGAAGCTCGACCACCACGCGGCCGTCCTTCAGCTCGATGATGATCGTGTTCTCCGGGTCCTTGATCTCGGCCATCGGGGTTCCTTTCGTTTCTGCGGCGCCGGTCTAGGCGGGCCGCGGCACCGACGCAACGCCTGACGCCTCGCATGGGTCCGCCATGGACAGGGGTGGTTGACGCAGAGTTGACGCGCCGTCACCCTTTGGCGACAAGCACGGACAAATCCTCAAGGCAGGAAGGATGCCCGATGGCGCGCTTCAATACCATTGACGACATGGACCTGGACGGAAAGGTCGTCCTGACCCGCGTGGACGTGAACGTGCCGGTCGAGGATGGCCGCGTCACCGATGCCACCCGGATCGAGAAGATCGTGCCGACCGTCAAGGCGATCCAGGACAAGGGCGGCATTCCCGTCCTGCTGGCCCATTTCGACCGGCCCAAGGGCAAGCGCGTCGATGAGATGAGCCTGCGGCAGATCGTGCCCGCGCTGGAACAGGCGCTGGGCCAGACCGTGGCCTTCGCCGATGAGGCGATCGGGGGGGATGCCAAGCGCGCGGTCGCCGCGCTGAAGCCGGGCGACGTGCTGCTGCTGGAAAACACCCGCTTCTATCCGGGCGAGGAGGAGAACGAGCAGACCTTCACCGCCTCGCTGGCCGCGCTGGGACAGGCCTATGTGAACGACGCCTTCTCGGCCGCGCACCGGGCCCATGCCTCGACCGAGGGGCTGGCGCGGCTGATGCCCGCCGGGGCCGGAAAGCTGATGGAGGCCGAGCTGAACGCCCTGAACGCGGCTCTGGGCACGCCCGAGCGGCCCGTGGTCGCCATCGTGGGCGGGGCCAAGGTCTCGACCAAGCTGGACCTGCTGTCGAACCTGATCTCCAAGGTCGATCACCTGGTGATCGGCGGCGGCATGGCCAACACCTTCCTGGTCGCGCAGGGCATCGAGGTCGGGAAAAGCCTGGCCGAGCGCGACATGGCCGACACCGCCCGCGAGATCCTGTCGCGGGCGCAGGGAGAAGGCTGCACCATCCACCTGCCGGTCGATGTCGTGATCGCCCGCGAGTTCGCCGCCAACGCCCCCAGCGAGGTGGTGCCCGCCAACGCCTGCCCCGCCGATGCGATGATCCTCGACGCAGGCCCGCAGACCGTGGCGAAGATCCGCGAGGTCTTCGGCCAGTGCCGAACGCTGATCTGGAACGGCCCGCTCGGCGCCTTCGAGATCGAGCCGTTCGACGCGGCGACCACCGCCGCTGCGAAGGCGGCCGCCGAGATGACGCGGGCGGGCCAGTTGATCTCGGTCGCGGGCGGCGGGGACACGGTCGCGGCGCTGAACAAGGCCGGGGTGGCGGGTGACTTCACCTTCATCTCGACCGCGGGCGGCGCCTTCCTGGAATGGATGGAAGGCAAGGACCTGCCCGGCGTGGCCGCGCTGATCGCCTCGAAGCGCTGAGAACGGCTGGCGCAAGGCGCAAGGGCGGCCCGGCGGCCGCCCTTTCGGCAGGATGGATCAGTTGCTGGCCGGGGGCGCTGCGTCCGTGCTGGTGGCGCCGTCCGACTGGAGGGCGTCGGTGCCGGGCGCGATGATCTCGACATCGCCGGTTTCAGGGTCGCCCCCCATCGGCGCGAACAGCAGGAAGGCGACCACCGCCAGCCCGATTGCGACGGCGATGGCCCAGATCGCCGGACGATGGCGACGGGCGGAACGCGCTGGAATGTTGTCGTTGTGGGACATGGGATGCCTTTCTTCCCGATGGCTCTGCTTTCCGACGGTAACGTTGCTCGAAGGCGCCCCGTTCCGCCCATCGGACGGCGCGGGACGGACCCGTTAGCGCAACCCCTCTTTCGTTCGGCCTCTTGTCTGATATGGGAACCCCGACAATGACCAATGCGGAGCCAGCCCGATGCAGATGACCGACACCGTCAAGAAGATCCTCGCCAATTACGAGAGCGAGAACCCCGGGGTGAAGGGCAACCTGGCCCGGATGCTGATGACCGGGAAACTCGCCGGCACCGGCAAGATGATCATCCTGCCTGTTGACCAGGGCTTCGAGCACGGCCCCGCGCGGTCCTTTGCCAAGAACCCGCTGGGCTACGACCCCCACTATCACTACAAGCTGGCGATCGACGCAGGGCTGAACGCCTATGCCGCGCCGCTGGGCATGATCGAAGCCGGGGCCGACACCTTCGCCGGCCAGATCCCGACGATCCTGAAATGCAACAGCGCCAACTCGCTGATGAGCGACACGGCAGGCAAGAACCAGGCCGTGACCGCCACCGTGCGGGACGCGGCGCGGCTGGGCTGCGCCGCCATCGGCTTCACCATCTATCCCGGCTCGGACATGGCGCTGGACATGTTCGAGGAGATCTCGGAAATGCGCGCCGAGGCGGCAGCCATCGGCATCCCGACGGTGATCTGGTCCTATCCGCGCGGCGAGGCGATCAGCAAGGACGGCGAGACCGCGATCGACATCGCCGCCTATGCGGCCCAGATCGCGGCGCTGCTGGGCGCTCATGTCATCAAGATCAAGTTGTCGACCGACCATCTTGAGAACAAGGACGCCAAGAAGGTCTACGAGGAACAGGGCATCGACATTTCCACCCAGGCGGCCCGCGTGCGCCACTGCATGGACGCGGCCTTCGGCGGGCGGCGGATCGTGGTCTTCTCGGGCGGCGCGGCCAAGGGCTCGGACGCGGTCTACGAGGATGCCCGCGCGATCCGCGACGGCGGCGGCAACGGTTCGATCATCGGCCGCAACAGCTTCCAGCGTTCGCGCGAGGACGCGCTGGAGATGCTGGGCAAGCTGGTCGACATCTATCTGGACCGCGCCTGATCGCGACCGGCACGGGGCTTTGCCCCGCCGCCGGACCAAGGCATGAAGGGGCGGCGCAACGTGCCGCCCCTTTTTTCACGAGCGTTCCGATGATCCCTCTCGGCCCCATCCGCGTCGGCCCGGTCGCGCCCATCGCGCCGGGCGTTCTCAGCGCCATCGGCAAGCATCCCGTGGACCGGCCCCTGTGGCTCGGGACCGAAGGCTTCGCGGGCGACGCCCAAGCCGACCCCCGCCACGGCGGGCCGGAAAAGGCGGTTCATCACTATGACGCGGGCCACTATCCGTCGTGGCGCGCGGATCTGGGCGACCTGCCGCAACTCGCCCCCGGCGGCTTCGGCGAGAACCTGTCGAGCCTCGGGCTGACGGAATCCGGCGTGGCGGTGGGCGACCGCTTCCGCCTGGGAGCCGCGCTGGTCGAGGTGTCGCAGGCCCGCCAGCCCTGCTGGAAGCTGAACATCCGCTTCGGTATCCCCGACATGGCTCGCCGCGTGCAGGACAGCGCCCGCACCGGCTGGTATTACCGGGTGATCGAGCCGGGGATGGTCGCGCCCGGCGACGGGCTGGTGCTGGCCGAGCGCCGTGCCCCCGACTGGACGCTGGACCGGCTGTGGCGCGTCCTTTACCGCGACCGGCTGGACCGGGCGGAACTAACGGCGATGGCAGAACTGGCGGTGCTGTCCAATGGCTGGCGGGCGCTGGCCCGCCGGCGGCTGGACAACATGGCGGTCGAGGACTGGACCGCCCGGCTGAAGGGCCAGCGCGACGGCCGGTGAACGCGCGCCCCTGACGCGCCCACGGTTCCTCTTGCTCGGGATGGGCCTCGGCCATCCCGGCGCTGCCCTTCCCCTTTCGCGCCCGAGGCCCTAGTTTCCGCAGCACAACGAAAGGTAGCCCGGCATGTCGTTCTTCTCCAAGCTGCGCGAGCGTCTGACGAAGTCCTCGTCGAAGATCGGCGGCGGGCTTGACAGCCTTGTCGCGGACCATGCGGACCAGGCGCCCCCGCCCGCCGAGCAACCCGCCCCGCGCAGCATCGAGCCTGTGCCCGCCGTCCCCGCTGCCACACCGCTGCCCTCCCCTCCTCCGCAGCCTGCCGCATCCGGCCCCGGCCTGATGGGCCGCCTGTTCGGCCGCGCCGAAACCGCCCCGGCCGAGCCTCGGCGCGAGCTTGACGACGCGATGCTGGAGGAGCTTGAGGACATGCTGATCTCGGCCGACATGGGCACCGACACGGCGTTGCGGGTGACGGCCAACATCGCCGAGGGCCGCATGGGCCGCCGCATCAGCGCGACGGAACTCAAGCAGGCGCTCGCTGACGAGGTCACGCGGATCATGACCCCCGTTGCGCGTCCGCTGCCGCTTTATCCGAAAAAGCCGCAGGTGGTTCTGGTGGTGGGCGTCAACGGCTCGGGCAAGACCACGACCATCGGCAAGCTTGCCAGCCAGCTCAAGGCGGCGGGCAAGAACGTCGTGATCGCCGCGGGCGACACCTTCCGGGCGGCGGCGGTCGAGCAGTTGCAGGTCTGGGGAAGCCGCGCAGGCGTGCCGGTGATGGTCGCGGCGCAAGGCTCGGACCCCGCAAGCCTCGCCTGGGACGCCATGACGCGGGCCGAGGCGGACGGCGCCGACCTTCTGCTGATCGACACAGCGGGCCGGTTGCAGAACCGCACCGACCTGATGGAGGAGCTGGCCAAGATCGTCCGCGTCATCCGCAAGAAGGACCCCTCGGCCCCGCACAACACCCTGCTGGTGCTGGACGCGACGACCGGCCAGAACGCGCTGAGCCAGGTGGAAACCTTCCGCAAGCTCGCGGATGTGTCGGGGCTGGTGATGACCAAGCTGGACGGCACCGCGCGTGGCGGCGTGCTGGTGGCGCTGGCCGACAGGTTCGGGCTGCCGATCCATGCCATCGGCGTGGGCGAGCAGATCGACGATCTCGACGCCTTCGAGCCGGGCGAGTTCGCCCGGGCGCTGGTGGGCCTGTAACCCTAGGCAGCACCACGGACCCTGAAAGCGCTGCCCCGCAGCGGAAGGGGCATGTTCCGCAACCATGACGCATGGGCGGAACCGGCCGGCGTCTGCGCGCCGGCCGTTCTCGCGATCACCGCTGGCTGTTGTTCTCGTCCAGCTTCACGGACGAGCCATCTTCTTCCTGAAACAACTGCGCGGCATTCGCGCCCTCGGCCGAAAGCCACAGCTTCCCGCCATCGGCAGAGGCAACAGCGGACAGCGGCACATAATGATGGTGCTTGTCGTCCTGCCCGTGCTCTTCGTCCTTGCGGACCATCTTGATGCGGTCGCCTTCGACCCCGTCGACCTTGCCGACATGGACGCCGTCCGCGCCGACGATTTCCATGTGTTCCTTGATCTCGCTCGCTTCGACCATG
>NZ_JAUNPC010000036.1:0-1273 GCF_030536915.1 Paracoccus sp. (in: a-proteobacteria) | reverse complement strand
ACCAGCCGGTGATACTTGGTGGCGATCCGCAGGCGGAAGCCATGGGCCGCGCGGAAGTCGCGGGCGATGGCGGCGAAATCGTCCAGACCCTCGCAGTCGCGCCAGCAGGCCGGGACCGCCAGCACCAGATCGGCATGGCCAAAGCCCATCGGCGCCAGTTCCACCACGTCCGCCCGCCAGCCCGCCAGCTTTTCGCGGACAAGGTCGGACCCGGTCACGCCAAGCTGGATGCGCCCGGCGGCAAGCTCACGCGGGATCTCGCCCGCCGACAGCAGCACCAGCGACAGCCCCTCGACCCCCTCGGCCCGTGCCGCATATTCGCGGTCCGAGCCGCTGCGGGAAAGCGTGATCCCCCGCTGGGCGAACCAGTCGAAGCTCTGCTCCATCAACCGGCCCTTGGAAGGCAGGCCGAGCTTCAGCATGGCGCGCACTCCAGTTCGGCGATCAGGCCGGGGCGGATGATGCCGCCGACGGCGGGGATCGCCTCGCCCTGCCCCAGCACCTTTGTCAGCGCGTCATAGCGGCCACCCGAGGCGATCGGCGGCCAGTGGGGACGGGCTTCCGCCGTGAAGGAAAAGGTCATGCCGTCGTAATATTCCATTGTCCGCCGCCCGTGGCTGGCGTCGAAGCGGACGGTTGCCGGGCCGATACCGCGGTCAGCGATGGCGTCCAGACGGGCGGCTAGCCGCTCCACCGCTTCGGCGATGGCGGGGATATGGTCGGCCAGGACGCGCAATTCGTCCACCGCCGTGGGCGCGGGACCGGCGACGGAAAACAGCCGGTGCAGCCGTTCGCGCCATTCGGGGGCAAGCGGCGGGCCTTCGGCGGCGGCCTCAAGCCGGGCAATGCGGGCTGTCATCTCGGCTTCGGTCCGCAACCCGGTCCAGGGGGCGCTGTTGACGGCGAAATGCCGGGGCTGCTCGACCTTCGAGAAGCGGTCGAGCAGGCGCTCGAACCGTTTGGGCCGCCAGATATGATGCGCCAGCATCGCGCGGCGCGGGGCCGACAGCGGCAGCCCCGCCACGGCATCCAGCAGCAGGTCCATGTCGCCCATCGTCGCCGACAGGCCGCATGGCGCAAGAAGGCGGTGGAACAGCGCGAAGACCTCGGCATCGGCGTCGGGGTCGCGCGAGAACAGCTCGAACCCCGCCTGCAGGGACTCGTTGTCGCGGGGGTTGGCGGGCCGGGTGTCGCCATGGTCCTGCTTGCGGAAGACCTCGCCCAGATAGCAGTAGCGGGCGGGTTCCGCGCCCTGCGCCATGTGCATCCGCAC
>NZ_JAUNPC010000137.1 GCF_030536915.1 Paracoccus sp. (in: a-proteobacteria) | reverse complement strand
CCTGCCCCCGAAGCCCCGTCGCCACGGCGAAGGTCATCCCGGCCTGCGGATGGGCCTCCAGCGCGGCGGCGTTCAGCCCCTCGCAGGCCGTGGTGGCGTAAAGCGTGCCGAGCCCTTCACTCCCGAAGGCCGGGCAGGAGACATGGGGCGAGGGCAGCGCCAGCCGCTCGCGCCGCTGGCCGTCCGGGCCGAAGCCCGTGACCGAGCCGTCGCCCCACAGCGCCACCCACAGCGTGCCCTCGGCATCCATGACAGCTCCATCGGGGTTCAGCCCGGCCGGCCCGAGATCGATGAAGGGCTGCGGGTCGCCCGCGGGCCAGCCATCGGCCCCGGCCAGCGCGACGCGCCAGATCATGCGCCTGCGGGTGTCGGCGAAGCAGGCATGGCTGCCGTCAGGGGCAAAGCTGATCGCGTTGCTGATGGTGATGCCGGCGAACATCCGCCGCAACTCGCCCCGGTAATAGCGCCAGATCGCGCCCAGACCGGGTTCCGCCTTGCGGCCCATGGTGCCGATCCAGAACCCGCCCCATGGGTCTGCCCGCCCGTCGTTCGAACGGGTGCGCGGATCGTCCGCCTCAAGCGCCACGACCGGCTCGCTGGCGCCGTCCGTGACCGAGAAGCGCAGCAGCGCCCTGTCCGAGGCGACCAGCAGATGCCCCTCGTCCAGCCAGCCCGCGGCCGAGACGGGGCGCCCGAAGTCCCAGGTGAGCGGCCCTTCGTCATCCCGCGACAAAAGCTGGCCGCGGTTGATGTCGAACCAGAAAAGCTGCCCGCGGGCCGGGTGCCACAGCGGCCCCTCGCCCAGATCGCAGCGGCGGTCGTCCAGAACGCTGGCTTGCACGGTCATGGCGCCCCCTTACCCCGTCGTCACCACGCCGCCGTCGATGACCAGCGCCTGCCCCGTCATCATCCGGCTTGCCTCCGATGCGAGAAACAGCGTCCCCCCCACGATGTCCTGGGGTTCGAGCGGGCTCTTGAGGCATTGCCGTTCCAGATGCCCCTCCAGCGCCTCGGGCGTGACCCACAACTCGCGCTGGCGCTGGGTCATGACCCAGCCGGGCATCAGCGCGTTGCATCGGATGCGGTCGGGGCCGAACTCGCGCGCGAGCGCCCGGGTCAGGCCGGTGATCCCCGCATTCGCCGCCGCATAGCCGGGATAGCCCGCGTTCCCCATCATGTAGGAGATGGAGGAGAAGTTGACGACCGACCCGCCGCCCAGTTCCCGCATCCCCCCGATCACCGCCTGCACGGCGAAGAACACGGCGTCGAGGTTCACGGCCATGATCCGGCTCCACGCCTCGGGCGTGATCTCCAGCGTGTCATGGCGGGCGTCGTTGGCGGCGTTGTTGACCAGCACGCCCGCGGGGCCATGGGCGTCGGCGGCTTGCGCCACTGCGGCGCGCAGGGCGGCAGTGTCGGTGATGTCGCAGCGGATGAACAGCGGGCGGCGGCCGGTCAGCCGCTCCATCTCGTCGCAGAAGGGGGTGGCGTCCGAACGCTGAACAAAGGCCACGCGGCTGCCTTGGCGCAGGAAGCCCTCGGTCAGCGCGGCCCCGATCCCGGCGCCGCCGCCGGTGATGAAGACCGCCCGGTCCGCAAGGTCGGGGTGGATGGCGTGGTGGGGCATCGGGCGGAACCTCCTGGACGCCCGGGCGGCGTCGTGGCTGCAAAGCGCCGCCTGCATACGGCAGCGGCAGGGCAGTTTCCAGCGGCCCCGGCACGGTTGTCGCCCGGCCGCCTTTTCGCGCCGGAAGGTTTATCCTGCCTACAGGGGCGAGAAGTTCCGCTGGTATTATTCGCCCGCCCGCCGGGCAAGCCGGTGCAGCCGCGGCCAGCGCGCCGAGGCGCGGTAAGCCCGTTCAAGCCCCTCGTGCAGCGCCACCCGCCCCCGCCAGGCCAGCTTGGCGCGAGATCTGCGGAACCCGGGGGCGATGCCGGCTTCCGCCTTCGCCGGCGCAGTGGCCTGTCCCATGGACGGCGCATCGGCATCAACCAGTGCCGCGACCAGGCTTTCGGGCGACGTGTCAGCTTCGGCCAGGGCGGCCATGCGGGCCAGGGCGGTTGCGGGATCGTCGAAGATCATCTCGCGTCGCGTCAGCGCCTCGGTCTGCTGGTCGATGATCCGCAGGTTGCGGCGAAAGCGGGCAAGCGTTTCGGCGTCAGGGGGCGGTCCCATGGCCGCGCGCAGTCCCCCGGCAATGGCCGCGCCGCTGTCGATGTCCCGGTGGCCGGCATGATGGTCGAGAAACGCATCCGCCCGCGCCAACGCCGCGTCGCGCCAGTCGCCAAGCGTCGTCAGGTGGCCGGCCAGCGCATCTCCGGTCACGGCGACGGGATAGGCACCCATCGGGTCGCTGGAGAACTTGTCCACCCGTTCCCCGTGCGGGTTGAAGTAGATCACCGGCACGCCCGCTGCCAGCGACTCGAGGATGCCCGAGGCGAAGCGCTGGACCGAGGCGCAGCAGGATTCGAGCGTCTCGTAGAAGCTGGCCTGCGTGACCAGTTCGGGAAACAGGGTGCCCTTGTCCTCGGGATGGCGGCTGATCACCGGATCGAGCCCCGCGCGGCGCACGGCGGCGACCGCCTGGGTCAGCCAGGCGTCGCGCCGCTCGGTCAGGACATTGTGCGAGAAGTTCGAGTTGATCAGCACCCGGCGCGACCCCGCCCGCCGCGCCCTTTCGGCGGGCGGGCGATCCGCGGCCTGCCCCCGCAGCAACTGGATGCGTGGGATGCCGGCGACGGCCAGCGACTGCCCGCCCCCGGCCGGGAAGTAGCGCCGGTCGAAGTCACCCGGCAGCAGCACCGTCCGGGCGGTCCGGTAAGCGTGGCGCGTCCGTCCGGTGTCGGCGTCCCCGTAGTCCTGAATGCCCTCGACAATGGCGGCGGTCGGGATGCCCGCCTGCTCGGCCGCGACAAGGATCGGCCGGGTCACGAAATCCCAGTCGTTGAAGGCCACCACCAGCCGCGGCGCGAATGCGCCCAGCGCCAGCTCGCCATGGCGGATCAGCGGCAGGGCCATCTCGGCGGCCTTGGCCGCGACACCGCCTTCGCGCCACTGGGCCGAGATGTCGATGACCGCAAAGCGCATCCCGGCCGCCCGCAGCGCCGGGGCGGCGAGGCCGATGGTCCAGGTGTGGTAATCCTTGTGCGGCAGGAACAGCAGGTCGATTTCCGCCTGCCGCCCCGGCTGCCACAGCCGGTCGCGATCCGCATCGCCAAAGGGACCGGACAGAAGGGGCGATCCGTTGCCCTCGGCCGGGGCCTCGCCGCCATGACGCTGCCCGGCCACGGATTTCAGCAGCGCGGCGATGCGACTCTCGTCCTCCCCGGACAAAGGCCGGGTCGTCTGCCGCGTGACCCCGGCGCCCAGCAGCCTGTCGGCCGGTGTCGTGGGGGGAAGCACGTCCGGCAGGTCCGGCAGGTGCCGCGCGATCACCGCCGCGATGTCGTCCAGCGGGCGGGCGTCGTCCGAGCCCAGTTCCATCCCGCAGAACTGCAGGATGCGCCCGGCCTTTGTCGCCTGATGGGCATAATGGCCATGCGGGCGCGCCAGCCGTCCGGGCGAGCGCGACAGGACGCCCGGCCCCAGCGCCCGCTCACCCGCATCATGCAGCGCAAGCGAGGCTTCCAGATGCCGCGAGGGCGCCTTGCGGACGGCGCTGCCTGCCCGCGCGCGATAGGTCACGGCGACCTGCGGCGAGGGCGCGAACCAGTAGCCGGCCCGCAGGATGCGCGACCACAGGTCGTAATCCTCGGCCTGCGACATGGCCTCGTTGAAGCCGCCCATCTCCAGCAGGACGTCGCGCCGGATCATCGGCTGGTTGGCGTTGAAGGGGCAGCCCCCGCCCGCTGTCGCGAATCCGACGGGGGGCAGGACGGCGGGGCGGGACCGGGGCGCCTGCATCAGGTCCTCGGGGATCGTCTCGCTGCCGCAATAGCTGCCGGCAAGGCGCCACGCGGCCTCTGGTCCTGTCGCGCGGCTCGCCCGCTGCCAGGCCAGCAGCCGCAGGCGCAGGCTGTCGCGCATCAGCAGGTCATCGGCATCCAGAAAGGCGCAAAGTGCCCCTCGGGCGGCCCGAAGCCCGGCGTTGCGCGCCGCCGACACGCCCGAGCGGGCGCGCTGCGTCACGATGCGGATGCGGCGGTCGCGGGCGCGCCAGCCCTTGGCGATGGAGAGGGTGCCGTCGCTGGAAAAATCGTCAACGAC
>NZ_JAUNPC010000035.1 GCF_030536915.1 Paracoccus sp. (in: a-proteobacteria) | reverse complement strand
TCGAAAGGCGGTGAATGATGCGCGGAACCGGCAAGGCCGATGTCTTCGTCATGCTGGCCCATCCCGTGGGCCATGCGAAAAGCCCGGGGATATTCAACGAGATCTTTGAACAGAAGGGCCTCGACAGCCTGATGGTGCCGCTGAGCTGCCGTCCCGAGGATTTCGACGCCTTCTGGGACGGTCTGACGGCCGCCGAGAACGTGCGCGGCGTGATCGTCTCGGTCCCCTTCAAGACACGGGTCTTCGAGAAATGCGCCTCGGGGCACGACCGCGCGACGCGGGTGCGCAGCGCCAATTCGGTGCGCCGGCTGCCGGATGGTTCGTGGTTCGCGGATAATTTCGACGGCGTGGGCTTCATCGATGCGCTGAAGGCTGCGGGCCACGAGATCAGGGGCAAGCGGGTGCTGCAGGTGGGCGCGGGTGGCGCGGGATCGTCGCTGGCCTATTGCCTGGCCGAGGAAGGCGCGGCTGAAATCCGGCTGAGCGACGTGGACGCGGACCGCGCCGCCAATCTAGCAGCGCTGGTGTCGGCGGCCTTCCCCGACTGCCGGATCGAGGTCGGGCCGGCCGATCCCACTGGCATGGAGCTTGTGGTCAACGCCACGCCCATGGGCCTGAAGCCCGAGGACCCGCTGCCGCTGGACGTGGCGAAGCTGGACCCGTCGATGACCGTCGTGGACATCATCATGGAACCGGCGGAAACGCCCCTGCTGCGCGAGGCGAGGCGTATCGGCTGCCGCACCCAGCCGGGCCGCCCGATGATGGATTTCCAGACCGAGGCGATGGCGCGGTTCTTCGACATCGACCGGGCGGAGCGGTCGCATGGCTGAGGTCGAAAGCGCCGTCGTGATCGGCGGCACCTCCGGGATCGGCCGCGCGATCGCGCTGCGGTTCGCACAGGCGGGCGCGAAGGTGATCGTGGCCGGACGCGATGCGGCGCGAGGCGAGGCGGTCGCCGCCGAGTGCCAAGGGCAGGGCGCACCTGTCGCGCGGTTCCTGGCCGTCGATGTGGGCGATCCCGGCTCGGTCCAGGCGCTTGCCGACCAAGCGGACACTGTCTTCGGCACGCCCGAGGTGCTGGTGAACTGCGCGGGCATCCTGCAAAGCGGCAAGCGCGTGCTCGATCAGGATCTGGACGAGGACGAGCGGCTGTGGCGCATCAACTACCGCGGCACGCTGGTCGGCTCGCAGGTCTTCGGGCGGCTGATGAAGCAGCAGGAAAGGGGGGCGATCCTCAATGTCGGCTCGCTGGCGTCCTTTGCGCCGCTGTCGCTGCCCGCCTATACGCCGGGCAAGCACGCGGTGCTGGCGCTGACGGGGATTCTGGCGGCGGAACTGGGGCCGCATGGCATCCGCGTGAACGCGGTGGCGCCCGGCTATACGCTGTCGGACGGGCTCAAGGCCAGGATCGCGGCCGGCGAGCGCGACCCCGAGGCCATCCGGTCCACCACCGCCTTGCGCCGTTTCGTGGCCCCCGAGGATGTGGCCGAGGCGGCGCTGTTTCTCTGTTCGCCCCGTGCCGCCTCGATCACCGGCGTGACGCTGCCCGTGGATGCGGGCTGGCTTATCCAGGCCCCTTACGCGCATTACCTGCGCGGCAACCCGATCCGCGAGGGCTGAACCCGTGGCGGCGGGCAGGAACGAAGGGAAGCCCATGGCTAGGCGCAAGCCGCTTTCGGCGATCCTGTGGGAAGACCTGTCGGGCAAGATCGCCTCGGGACAGTTGCAGCCGGGCGTCCAGCTTCCGACCGAGGCGGAACTGGGAGAGGAATACCAGGTCAGCCGCACCGTGGTGCGCGAGGCCATCGCGCGGCTGCGGTCCGAGGGGCTGGTCATCCCGCAGCAGGGCCGGGGGATGTTCGTCAGCGAGGCGCCCACGCAGCGGTTCCAGATTTCCGAGGACGACCTGCAGACCCTGCCCGAGACCATCGCCCTGCTGGAACTGCGCATGAGCGTCGAGGTCGAGGCCGCGGGCCTCTGCGCCGAACGCCGCACGGATACCGAGGCGCGGGATATCCGCCGTCTGATGGAGCAGGTGGATGCGCGGCACGCGGACCCTGCGGCGGTCGAGATCCACTACGATTACGACTTCCACCTGAAGATCGCGCAGACCGCCCGCAACGAGTTCATGCTGGCCTTCCTGGAATACCTGCGGCCCTTCATCGTGCCGCGCTTCCAACTGGCCCGCGTCGTCACGCCCGGGATGAAGGGCGCCTATTACGACCGCATCCATGCCGAACACGAGGCCATCGTCCGGGCGATCGAACAGGGTGACCCGGCCGCCGCGCGGGCGGTGATGCGCGACCACCTGGCCAACAGCCTTGAACGCATCCGCGCCTTTGCCGCCAAGTCGGGGGCCGCGGGCAAGCCCGCGGACACGCAGGCGGTGAATGCAATCCTGACGCGGCTGGCGGCGGGACTGAAGCCATGAATCACCGGAGAGCAGGATGATGATCGGCAAGTTCTGCTTGTCCATCCCGGGCATTTTCTTGGTTTTGATTCCGGCCCTCGGACCCGACACTCGACCGATGGCAGAAGGAGGGCAGGGATGACCGCAGCACTGGTCACGGGGGCGACAAGCGGCATCGGCGGCGCCATTGCGCTGGATCTGGCGCAGGCGGGCCATACCGTCCATGCTGTGGGGCGCGATGCCGCGGCGTTGGAAAAACTGCGCGCCGCCGGGATCAACGCGCTGCAACTGGACGTGACGGACCGGGCGGCGGTCGCGGCGGCGCTGTCGGGCCTGCAGGTCGATGTCCTGATCAACAATGCCGGGATGATGCCGCCCCTTGGCAATTTCGCCGATGCCGACCCCGGGGACATCGATCGGACGCTTGCCGTGAACCTTTCCTCGGTGATCCATCTCACCCGGCTTGTCGTGGGGCAGATGCGGCAGCGGGGCAGCGGGCATGTGGTCTTCACCGGCTCGGCCGCGGCGCACACGGCCTTTCCGAACATGGCGGTCTATTCGGCCTCCAAGGCGGGCATCTCGGGCTTTGCCGCAGCCCTGCGCGCCGACCTCTCGCCGCATGGCATCCGCGTGACCGAGATCGTCCCGGGCCGGGTCGAGACCGCGCTGTACGAGGATATCCTGGACGATGACGCCCGGACGGCGATGTATTCCGCCAGCAAGGCCGTCCAGCCCGAGGACGTGGCGCAGATGGTCCGCGCCGTCCTCGCTCTGCCCGAATGGGCCGATGTCACCCGCTTCGACATCATGCCGACCCGTCCCTCAACTCCCGCGCAGGTGAAGAAATGAACGGTCTTTCTGTTGTCATCGTGGGCGGCGGCGCCGGGCTTGGCGCATTGCTGGCGGACATGGCCGTGGATGCGGGCGCGACCGCGCTGGGCATCATCGACATCAACCGCGAGGCCGCGGATGCCGCCGTGGACCGCGCCCGCGCCAAGGGCCTGCCGACGGCCGCCGCTGCCGCCGACATCCGGCGTGGCCCTGAATGCCACGCAGCCTTTGCCGAGATGGTCGGGGCGCTGGGCCGCGTGGACACGCTGATCAACTGCGCCGCGATCTATCCCCGCCGCCCGATCCTTGAAATCAGCGACGAGGACTGGGACGCCTCGAACGCGGTCAACATCAAGGGCACCTATCACATGATGGTGGCCGCCATCGCCCACATGCAGCAGCAGGAACCGCGCGATCATGTCCGGGGTCGGATCGTCAACCTGACCTCGGTCGATGCCTTCAAGGCCCATCCGCAGAATGCCCACTATGCCGCGACCAAGGCGGCGGTGGTCAGCCTGACCCGGTCCTTCGCCCATCACGCAGCCTCGGACGGCATCCTCGTCAATTCGGTCGCCCCCGCAGGGATGGCCACGGAACGGGCGCGGCAACTGGGCTTCCTCGATGAACTCGCCAAGGCCAGCCCACTGGGTCGGGGGGCACAGCCGACCGAGATCGCGGAATGGGTGCTGATGACCGGAGGGCCGAAGAACACCTACATGACCGGCGAAAACGTCATCGTTTCCGGGGGCTACATCTACGCCTGAGCGGCGGAGAACGGGCGTATCGCCGCATTTCCCAAGGCGGACCGGGGCTGGGCGATGCGGGATGAGGTTCCGGCGGCATCTGCCGGCCCGGACAGGAACGCCGGGGAACCCGGCCGACCCAAGAGCAAGAACAAGTCCACGCAAAGCAAGGGAGATGCAGAGATGAAACTGATGAAACTCGGCACGACGGCGGCGGCGCTGGCGCTGATGGCGGGCACCGTCCATGCGGCGGGCGGCCCAACGCTTGAGGCGGTGAAGGCGCGCGGCAACCTGCTGTGCACCGGCCATGACGGCTCGTATCTCGGCTTTGCCGAGGTCGACAACCAGGGCGCCTGGAAAGGGCTGGACATCGACCTCTGCCGGTCGGTCGCAACGGCCATCTTCGGCGATCCGGCGAAGGTGACGATCGTCCCGATCAGCTGGGCGCAGCGCTGGCCCGCGCTGCAGACCGGCGAGGTCGACATGGTCATCAAGGCCTCGGGCGCGACGCTGAGCCGCGACGCCGAACTGGGGCTGCAGTTCTCGCTGTCCTATTATCTCGGCACGACCAAGATCATGGCCCACAAGTCGCTGGGCCTGACCTCGCTGCAGGATGCCGACGGCGGCACGATCTGCGTGCCCGCGGGCACCACCCAGCAGCAGCAGATCGCCTCCTATTCGGCCCGGCTCGGCGTGACGCTGGAGCCGGTCCTGATCGAGAAGACCGAGGAACTGGAACAGGCCTATTTTTCGGGCCGCTGCGATCTTTACACCCAGTGGGGGCCGGTCCTCGCCATCGCCCGCGCGGCCAAGGGCAATGTCGATGAGCACGACATCCTGCCCGATGTGCTTGCGCTGGAACCCGAGGTCATCGTGATGCGGCAGGGCGACGACAACTGGGTCGATATCGCGAACTGGACGCTGTCGGCGCTGTGGTTCGCGGAACAGGAAGGCATCACCTCGGCCAATGTGGACGAGATCAAGGCCAATCCGCCCAGCCCCGAGATCGCCAAGTTCCTGGGCGTCAACCTGGGAATGGGGACGCCGCTGGGGCTGGCTGACGACTGGGCCTACAATGTCATCAAGAACATGGGGAACTACGCGGAAATCTTCGACCGGACCTTGGGCAAGGATTCGCCGTATAAGATGGACCGCGAGATGACCGCGCTGTGGAAGGACGGCGGCGTCCTTTACCCCTATCTGATCGACTGACGCGAAGGGCCCCGCCCTTCAAGCGGGCGGGGCCTGCCACTCTGGCGGAAGGGTTGGCCGATGAACATCCTGCGCAACCAGAAGGCTCGCAACATCCTGCTGCAGGCGCTGTTCCTGGCGGTGGTGCTGTTCATCGTCATCGGCGGCTGGACCAACGCGCAAGCCACGCTGCAATCGCAACGCATCGTGTCGGGCTTTGGCTTCCTGCAGAAATCGACCGGCTGGGACGTCGCCTTCTCGCTTCTGCCGGCCAATGCGAACGACCCCTACTGGTGGTTCTTCGTGGTGGGGATCGTGAATACCCTGTTCCTCGGCATCCTGGGGCTGGTGCTGGCGACGCTGATCGGGGCCATCGTCGGCATGGCCCGCACATCGTCGAACCACCTGCTGCAACTGCTGGGGCGGATCTATGTCGATATCTTCCGCAACATCCCGGTGATCCTGCAGCTGTTCTTCTGGTATGCGCTGATCACGCATCTGCCAAATCCGCGCAATGCCATCGCGTTCGGCCCGCTGACCCTGTCCAATCGCGGCATCTACATGCCGGCGCTGAATGTCGGCGGCTGGTATCTCGCGGCGGCGGCGGCGGCGTTCGTGGCAGCACTGATCCTTGCCCTGTGGCTTGCGACCACGCGCCGGATCGCAACCCCGCGCGAGGAACGCCGCCCGCTGATCCTGGGCGCCCTTGCCGCAGGCCTTCTGCTGGCGGTCCTGCTGCTGGCCCTTGGCCGCGTTCCGGGTCAGCCGCTCATCGGCGTCCCTCAGCTTCAGGGGCTGAACATCCGCGGCGGCCTGCGCGTCTCGCCGGAATTCACCGCGTTGCTGGTCGCCATCGGCATCTACGGCGGCGCCTATATCGGCGAGATCGTCCGCGGCGGCTTCAAGGCGGTCGGCCGCGGCCAGGTCGAGGCCGCCTGGACCCTTGGCCTCAGCCCGTGGCAGGCCTTCAGCCGCATCCGCTTTCCGCTGGCCCTGCGGGCAATGCTGCCGATCCTGGCGAACCAGTATATCTGGCTGATCAAGGCGACGACGCTGGGCATCGCCATCGGCTTCACCGACTTCTTCATGATCGTCGCCGTCACCATCAACCAGTCCGGTCAGACGATCGAGGCCATCGGCATCCTCATGGCCGGCTTCCTTGCGATCAACCTCAGCATCGCCGCGATCTTCAATCGCATCAACAAGGCCATCGCCCTCAGGGGCAATCAGTTGCGGAGCTAGGCGATGACGAGTTTCCCGACTGCCGTGCCGCATGATCGCCAGACAGGCCTGCTGGAAACCGTCCGGCGCCGCTATTTCCCGACGCCACTGCAATCCCTGATCTCGGCCGTCTGCCTTGCCCTGCTGGTCTGGATCGTCTGGAACCTGCTCGACTGGGCGTTCTTCTCGGCGGTGTTCAGCGCCAGCGCCACGGCCCAGGACTGCCGCGCCGCCGAGGGCGCCTGCTGGACTGTGATCGCCCAGCGCTGGCGGATCATCTTCTTCGGCCTTTACCCCTATGCGGAACAATGGCGGTCCGCGCTGGCCTGCGTGACGGTCGTCGCCATGATCGTGCTGAGCTGTCTTCCCCGGTTCTGGGCCGGCCGGCGGCTCGCCGCCGTCTGGATCATCGGCACGGCGACGTTCTACGTGCTGATGAAGGGTGGCATCTTCGGACTGTCCTACATCGGAGAGGAGGCCTGGGGCGGGTTGGCCCTGACGCTGTTCATCTTCGTCGGCACCTGCCTGATCGGCTTCCCGCTGTCGATCGTGCTGGCGCTGATGCGGCGGTCGAAGCTGCCAGTGATCTCGAAGGGCACCGGCATGCTGATCGACGCGGTGCGTTCGCTGCCGCTGCTGTCGATCCTGTTCGCCTTCGCGGTCGTCGTCCCCTTCATGCTGCCCGACATGCTGCAGGGCGGGAAGCTTTACCGCGTGATCTTCGGCGCGGCGCTGTTCTTCGCCGCCTACCAGGCCGAGATCATCCGGGGCGGCCTGCAGGGCGTGCCGCAGGGCCAAGAGGAAGCCGCGATGGCCTTGGGCATGGGATATTGGCAGCGCATCGGCAAGATCCTGATGCCGCAGGCGATGCGGAACGCTTTGCCGGCCACGATCAACCAGTTCGTGATCTCGTTCAAGGAAACCTCGCTGGTGATCGTGGTGGGCTTCTTCGAGATCCTCGCATCCGGCAACGCCGCCTACGGAACCGGCGAATGGACCTTCGCCTATCGCGAGGTCTACGCCTTCATCGCCCTGATCTACTTTGTCTTCGTTTTCAGCCTGTCCCGCTATGGCGCCTATCTTGAACGGCGCATGGCGGTCGGCAGCCGATGAGGGAACCCATGAACGGCATCGACACCACCCGGCCCGCTGTCCAGATCGAGGGGCTGAACAAGTATTACGGCAGCTACCGCGCCCTGAGGGACATCAACCTGACGGTGGAAAAGGGCGAGAAGGTCGTGATCTGCGGACCCTCGGGGTCCGGCAAGTCCACCATGATCCGCTGCATCAACCGGCTTGAGGAGCATAACGGCGGCCGCATCACCGTGCTGGGGACGGAACTGAATGACGACGTGGCCAACATCGACGGCATCCGCCGCGAGGTCGGGATGGTGTTCCAGCACTTCAACCTGTTCCCGCACATGACGGTGCTGGAGAACTGCGTTCTCGCGCCCATGCTGGTCCGCAAGGTGCCGCGCGCGAAGGCCGAGGCCGACGCGATGCGCTATCTGGAAAAGGTCCGCATCCCCGAGCAGGCGCTGAAATATCCGGGCCAGTTGTCGGGCGGCCAGCAGCAGCGCGTCGCCATTGCACGGTCTTTGTGCATGGAGCCCGAGATCATGCTGTTCGACGAGCCGACCTCGGCTCTTGACCCCGAGATGATCTCGGAGGTGCTGGACGTCATGGTGGCGCTGGCCTCCGAGGGGATGACGATGATCTGCGTCACGCACGAGATGGGCTTCGCGCGCCGCGTGGCCGACCGCGTCATCTTCATGGACGCGGGCGAGATCGTCGAGATCGCCGAACCCGAAACCTTCTTCAACGCACCGAAAAGCGAGCGGACAAAGAAGTTCCTGTCGCAGGTGCTGGGACACTGAAGCACCGTGTCTGTTGACCTTACGGACAACAATAACTTGTCCATGGGCGGTAAATCTTCATTTTCCCCCGCCTCTTTGTGCGCAGGATCACGCTGAGAGATCGGCAGTTTTTCCCCGCTTGGCCGCGGGCCCTGAAAGGAAAGCGATGCGGAACGGTGGGCAACTTCTTGTTGATAGCCTCGTCGCGCTTGGCGCGACCAAGGGCTTCGGCGTGCCGGGGGAAAGCTATCTGGCGGTGCTGGACGCGCTGCATGACACGCGCGGCCGGCTGGATTTCGTGCTCTGCCGCAACGAGGGCGGCGCGGCTTTCATGGCCGCCGCCTGGGGCAAGCTGACGGGGCAGCCTGGCCTCTGCTTCGTGACGCGGGGGCCGGGGGTCACAAATGCCTCGATCGGGGTGCATACGGCGATGCAGGACTCGGCCCCGATGATCCTCTTCGTGGGGCAGGTCGGCACCGACATGAAGGGACGCGAGGCGTTTCAGGAAATCGATTACCCCGCCGTCTTCGGCACCATGGCGAAATGGGCGGTCGAGATCGACGACGTGCATCGCATCCCCGAAATCCTCGCCCGTGCCTGGACGACCGCAACCACCGGCCGCCCCGGCCCGGTGGTGATCGCGCTGCCCGAGGACATGCTGACCAGCCTGACCGATGCAGCACCCCTGACCGGCCCCGCGCGCGTTTCCGAGCCCGCGCCCACGCCCGAGGCGGTGGCCGAGGCTCTGGAACTGCTGCAAGGCGCCGCCCGCCCCTTGATTCTGATCGGCGGCTGCAACTGGACCGATGCCGGCCGCACGGCGCTGCAGGGCTTTGCCGAGGCAAGCGGCATCCCCGTGGTCGCGGCCTTCCGCTATCAGGATCAGTTCGACAACTTTTCGTCCGTCTATGCCGGCGAGGCGGGGGTGGGGATGCCCGCCCATGTACGCGGGCTGATCCGCGACGCGGATGTGATCCTCGCCATCAATGTCCGCTTCGGCGAGATGACGACCGATGGTTACACGCTGCTGAATGTCCCCGTTCCGGCGCAGGCGCTGATCCATGTGCATGGCTCGGACCGCGAGATCGGCAAGATCTACCAGCCGACCTTGGGCATCCACGCCGGGCCGAACGCCTTCGCCGCCGTCCTGTCGCCGGTTGCCGGGCTGTGGCGCGATTGGCGGTCAAAGGCACGGCAGTCCTTCGAGGACAGCCTTCATGCCCCCCCGCAGCCCTCGCCCGTGGACATGGGGCTGGTGACGGCGCATCTGCGCGAGGTGCTGCCCGAGAATGCGATCCTAACCAACGGGGCGGGCAACTTCACCGTCTGGCCGAACAAGTTTTTCAGCTTCGGCCCTCAGGCGCGGTTGCTCGCGCCGCAATCGGGGGCGATGGGCTACGGCCTGCCCGCCGCCATCGCCGCCCGCGTGGCCTTCCCCGACCGCACGGTGGTCTGCTTCGCCGGCGACGGCGATTTCCAGATGAACTGCCCGGAACTCGGCACCGCCATGCAGGAGGGGGCGCAACCGATCATCCTGCTGCTGAACAACGGCATCTACGGCACGATCCGCGCCCATCAGGAACGCAACTATCCCGGCCGCGTGTCCGGCACGACGATGGAGAACCCCGATTTCGTCATGCTGGCCCGCTCCTACGGCTACCATGCCGAGCGGGTGGAGACGACCGCCGGTTTCCCCGCCGCATTCGCCCGTGCCCGCGCCTCGCGCACGGGGGCGCTGCTGGACCTGAACATCTCGCCCGAGGCGCTGACGCCGCGGCAGACCCTGTCCCAGATGCGCGAGGCTGCGCTGAAAACAAAGGAAAACGCATGACCGCCGCGAAGCAGCAGGTCCGGCTGGGCGCCGATATCGGCGGCACCTTCACCGACATCGCCCTCGACTGCCGGGGGACGCTTTATTCGGCCAAGGTGCTGACCACCTATGCCGCGCCCGAGCAGGCGATCCTGGACGGCATCGACATCGTGCTGCGCGACGCGGGCATCACGCCCGCCGACCTCGAGATCGTCATCCACGGCACGACGCTGGCCACGAACGCCCTGATCGAGCGGCGCGGCGCCCGGACCGCCTTGGTCACGACCGAAGGCTTCCGCGACGTGATCGAGATGCGGACCGAAAGCCGGTTCGAGCAATATGACCTGAACCTGCGCCTTCCGCCCCCGCTGGTCCCGCGCGAGGACCGCTTTCCCATCGCAGGCCGCATCGGCGCGCAAGGGCAGGAGTTGCAGCCGCTGGACGAAGCTGCGCTGGAACGGATCGCCGACCATATCGCCGCCGAGGGCTTCGGCGCCGTCGCCATCGGCTTCATCCATTCCTACATGAACCTCGACCATGAACGCCGGGCGCGCGAGATCATCGCGGCGAAGGTGGACGTGCCGATCTCGATCTCCTCCGAGGTCTCGCCCCAGATGCGCGAGTTCGAGCGATTCAACACCGTCTGCGCCAATGCCTATGTCCGCCCGCAGATGGCCGACTACCTCAACCGCCTGCAGGTGCGGTTGAAGGACATGGGCGCGGATTGCCCGGTCTTCATGATCCATTCCGGCGGCGGGCTGATCTCGGTCGAGACGGCGGCCGAGTTTCCGGTGCGGCTGGTCGAAAGCGGCCCGGCGGGGGGCGCGATCTTCGCCGCCGACGTGGCGCAGCGCTTCGGGCTGGACAAGGCGGTCAGCTACGACATGGGCGGCACCACCGCCAAGATCTGCCTGGTCGAGGATTTCCAGCCCAAGACCGCCCGCACCTTCGAGGTCGCCCGGACCTACCGCTTCTGCAAGGGCTCGGGGATGCCGATTTCCATCCCGGTCATCGAGATGATCGAGATCGGGGCAGGGGGCGGTTCCATCGCCTGGGTCGATGCCATGGGCCGCATCCAGACGGGGCCGGAATCGGCGGCTTCCGAACCCGGCCCCGCCAGCTACCAGCGTGGCGGCGAGCGTCCGGCGATCACCGATGCCGACCTGGTGCTGGGCAAGCTCGACCCCGACAACTTCGCCGGCGGCGCGATCAGGCTGTCGGTCCCGAACGCCCAAGGCGCCATCGCCCGCGACGTGGGCGAGCGGCTGGGCCTGCCGCTGGAAGCCGCGGCCTTCGGCATCGTCGAGGTGGTGGACGAGAACATGGCCAACGCCGCCCGCGTCCATGCGGTGGAAAACGGCAAGAACATCTCGGACAACATCATGATCGCCTTCGGCGGCGCCGCGCCCCTGCACGCGGCACGGCTGTGCGAGAAGCTGGGCATCGACGAATGCCTGATCCCGCCCGGCGCGGGTGTGGGGTCCGCCATCGGATTTCTTAAGGCGCCCTTCGGCTATGAGGCGCTGTCCTCCAAGATCGTCCGCCTCTCCGGCTTCGACCCCGCTGCCGTCAACGCCCTGCTGGCCGAGTTGAAGGCCACCGCCGAGGGCTTCGTCCGCGCCGGCACCGATGGCGCCATCGAACGCGAGATCACCGCCTTCATGCGCTATGTGGGCCAGGGGTGGGAGATCCCGGTGGTCCTGCCGGACCGCGACTTCACCGACGCCGATGCCGACATGCTGCGCGAGTCCTTCCGCGAAAGCTATGCCCGCTTCTTCGGCCGCGCCATCGACGGACTGGACGGGCTGGAAATCGAGATCGTCACCTTCTCGGTCAAGGCGCAAGACCGCCGCGCCGCGCCCGCGCGGCTGGACCTGACCCGCGGCAACGGCGCAATCAATGGCGCGGCCACCCGCGAGGTCTTTGACCCCGCGCAGGGCCGCGTGCTGCCCACGGCGATCATCGAGCGCGAGGCGCTGACCCCCGGCGCCCGCGTCGAAGGCCCCGCGGTGATCGTGGAACGCGAGACGTCGACCGTCGTCACCTCGCCCTTCGATGTGGTGATGCAGGCCGATGGCACCCTTCTTCTGACCCGCAAGGAGAGCGCGGCATGAGCGATGCGACCTTCGAGATCCGCATGCAGGTCATGTGGAACCGCCTGATCTCGGTCGTCGAGGAACAGGCGATGACGCTGCTGCGGACCGCCTTCTCGACCAGCGTGCGCGAGGCGGGCGACCTGTCGGCGGGCGTCTTCGACCCGCAAGGGCGGATGCTGGCGCAGGCCGTGACCGGGACGCCGGGCCATGTGAACACCATGGCCGAGGCCGTGCTGCATTTCATCACCGAGATCGGCCGCGACCGGATGTATCCGGGCGACACCTATGTCACCAACGATCCCTGGAAGGGGACCGGGCATCTGCACGACATCACCATGGTCTCGCCGTCCTTTCTTGGCGACAGGCTGGTGGGCTTCTTTGCCTGCACCGCCCATGTGGTCGACGTGGGCGGGCGCGGCTTCGGGGCCGACGGCAAGTCGGTCTATGAGGAAGGCATCCAGATCCCGATCATGAAGTTCGCCGAGCGCGGCGAGGTGAACCGGGATCTCGTCCGGATCATCCGCTCAAACGTGCGCGAGCCGAACCAGGTCGTCGGCGACTTCTATTCGCTGGCCGCCTGCAACGACGTGGGCCACCGCCGGCTGATCGACATGATGGGGGAAATCGGCCTGACCTCGCTGGACGAGCTGGGCGAGTTCATCTTTTCCCGCACCCGCGCCGCCACGCTGGACCGCATCAGGGCGCTGCCCACGGGCGCATGGTCGAACGAGCTTCTGACCGATGGCTATGACCAGCCGGTGAAGCTCGCCTGCACGGTCGAGATCGGCGAGGACCGCGTCAACGTCGATTTCACCGGCACCGACCCCGCAAGCCGCTGGGGCATCAACGTGCCGCTGATCTACACCAAGGCTTATGCCTCCTATGCGCTGAAATGCGTGGTGGCGCCCGACATTCCAAATAACTGGGCCTCGCTGGAGGCCTTCACGATCTCCTCGCCGGTCAACATCCTGAACGCCGAACGGCCCGCGCCGGTGTCGGTGCGCCATGTCATCGGCCATCTGGTCCCCGACCTGGTGCTGGGGGCACTGGCCAAGGCGCTGCCCGGCCAGGTGCTGGCCGAAGGCGCGGCCGCGCTGTGGAACATCCACATCTCGGCCCGTCCCGTGGCGGGGCAGGAAGGTCGGCGGGCCGAGATCCTGATGTTCAACTCGGGTGGAATGGGGGCGCGGCCCGCGCTGGACGGGCTGTCGGCGACCGCCTTCCCCTCGGGCGTGCATACGATGCCGATCGAGGCGACCGAGCAGACCGGCCCGATCACCGTCTGGCGCAAGGAACTGCGCCCCAATTCGGGTGGTGACGGTGAATATCGCGGGGGGCTGGGGCAGGTGATCGAGATTGAGGCCGCGCCGGGGCACGAGTTCGATTTCTCGGCCATGTTCGACCGGGTCAATCACGCGGCGAGGGGCCGCGACGGCGGCTGCGACGGGGTTGCGGGGGTGGTCGTGCTGGACGACGGGACGAAACTGCGGCCCAAGGGCTGGCAGAGTGTGCCAGCCGGTCGCAGGCTGATCCTGAAGCTCCCCGGCGGCGGCGGCTATGGCGATCCCGGGCGGCGGTCGAGCGCGGCGCGGGCCGAGGATGTGTCCAAGGGCTATGTGACGGGGGAAACGGAATGAGCAGCTATGTGGCCAGCCGCCTGGCGGCGGTGAAGCCCTCGGCATCGATGGCCGCCTCGCAGGCGGCCAAGGCGCTGCGGGCCACGGGCGTCGATGTGATAGACTTGGGGCTGGGAGAGCCGGATTTCCCCACCCCCGCCCACATCGCCGAGGCCGCCCACAGGGCGGCGCTGTCGGGCGAGACGCTGTATACCGCCGCCGCCGGCACACCTGCGCTGCGCCAAGCGGTGGCCGACAAGTTCCGGCGCGAGAATGGGCTCGACTACGGGCCCGAGGACGTAGTGGTGGCGAACGGGGCCAAGCAGATCATCTTCAACGCGCTGATGGCGACGCTGAACGAGGGCGACGAGGCTATCCTGCCCGCCCCCTATTTCGTCAGCTACCCCGAGATGGTGAAGCTGCTGGGCGGCGTGCCCGTGACACCGCAGTGCCGGGCCGAGGACGGCTTCCGCCTGACCCCCGAGGTGCTGGAAGCCGCGATCACGTCTCGCACGAAATGGCTGTTCCTGAACATGCCCGGAAACCCCTCGGGGGCGGTATATTCGGCGGAGCAGTTGCGGGCGCTGGGCGCGGTGCTGGCGAAGCATCCGCAGGTGCTGGTCCTGTCGGACGAAATTTATGAGCATATCATCTTCGACGGCCGCGCGTTCGTCAGCTTCGGGCAAGCCTGCCCTGAGTTGAAGGACCGCACACTGATCGTAAACGGCGTGGCCAAGGCCTATGCCATGACTGGTTGGCGCATTGGCTATGCCGCCGGTCCTGCGCCGCTGCTGAAGGCGATGAACACGGTGCAAAGCCAGTCCGTGACCTCGGTCGCGGCCCCCATGCAGGCGGCGGCATTGGCGGCCCTGACCGGCCCGCAGGATTGCGTGGCCGAGTTCCGCGCCGCCTTCCAGCGCCGTCGCGATCTGGTCGTGCAGGGCATCGCTGCAATCGAGGGCCTGACCCTTCCCGCGCCGGAAGGGGCCTTCTACGCCTATATCGGCTGCGCCGGGCTGATCGGGCGCCGCACGCCCGAGGGTAAGGTGCTGGCTGATGACGTGGCCGTGTCGGACTACCTGCTGGCCCATGGCCATGTCAGTTCGGTGCCCGGCTCGGCCTACGGGCTGTCGCCCTTCTTCCGCATCTCGACCGCCACGTCGGACGAGATCCTGACAGAGGCCGTCGCGCGCATCAGCCGCGCCGTGGCCGCGCTTGAACCCGTGAAGGTGCCCGCATGACCGAACCGCGCTTCGATACCATCCTGATCACCGGCGCCTCGGGCCGGCTGGGCACCGAACTGCGCCGCGGCCTTGCCCCTTTGGCGCGCAGGCTGCGGCTGACCGACCGGGCCGAGATCGCCGACCTGCAGCCGAACGAGGAAGGCATCGTCGCCGACCTTGCCGACGCCGAGGCGGTGATGAAGCTCTGCGAGGGCGTCGATGCCATCGTGCATTTCGGCGGCGCCCCGAATGAACGCCCCTGGCAGGAGATCCTCGATTCCAACATCCGCGGCAGTTATCACATCTATGAGGGCGCGCGCCGGCATGGCGTCCCGCGGGTGATCTATGCCTCGTCGGTCCATGCCATCGGCTACCACCGGCTCGAGGACCAGATCGACGCCAATGCGCCGCAGCGGCCCGACAGCCTTTACGGGTTGTCCAAGTGCTTCGTGGAGGATCTGGGCCGGTTCTACTGGGACAAGTTCGGGATCGAAAGCGTCATGCTGCGGATCTTCTCGTCCTTCCCGGAACCGGCGGACCGGCGGATGCTGTGGTCCTGGCTCAGCTTCGACGATTGCGTCCGGCTGGTGACGGCGTCGCTGACCGCCCCGCGCGTGGGCTTCACCGTCTCCTTCGGGATGTCCGACAACAAGGTGAAGCCCGTCGACAACCGGCTGGCCGGGCATCTTGGCTATCTTCCGCAGGACAACACCGAAGGCTTCCGCGCCGGGGTCGAGGCGCGCACCGAGCGGCCCGACCCTGCTGCCCCGGCGGTGCAATGCTTGGGCGGCTGGTTCGTGGACCTCGGCCATCCCGATGACGAGGCGGCAAAGTGAAGGACAGCTATGACGTAGTCATCGTCGGCGGGGCGGTCATCGGCTCGGCGGTGGCCTATTTCCTGACCGCCGATCCCGGCTTCTCCGGCAGCGTGCTGGTGGTGGAACGCGATCCCAGCTATCGGACAGCCTCGACCTCGCTGTCGTCCTCCTCGATCCGTGTGCAGTTCTCGAACCCAATCAACGTGAAGATCAGCCAGTTCGGCAGCGAGTTCATACGTGGCTTCGCCGAGACCATGCAGGTCGCGGGCGAGCCGAAGCCCGACCTGAACTTCCATCCCGGCGGCTACCTGTTCCTCGCCAATACCGAGGATCAGGCCCGCACCCTGCGGGAAAACCATCAGGTGCAGCGTGCCTGCGGGGCCGATGTGGTGCTGTGGGACAAGGGCGAACTGGCCCGCGCCTTCCCGCATCTGAATGTCGATGACATCCTGCTGGCCTCCTACGGGCAATCGGGTGAGGGATGGTTCAACAACACCGGCCTGATGCACGGCTTCAAGGCCAAGGCGCGGGAACAGGGCGCGGATTACATCACCGACGAGGTGGTGGCGATCGGGCGGGATGGAAGCCGCATCACCTCGGTCATGCTGAAATCCGGCGCCACGATCATTGCGGGAACCGTCGTCAACGCCTCGGGGCCGCGCGCCGCGCTGACCGCGCGCATGGCCGGGCTGGACGTGCCGGTCGAGCCGCGCAAGCGGACGCTGTTCGTCTTCGATTGTGCCCGGACGCCCGAGGGCAGCGCCACGGTGAATGGCGGCCGCCTGCCGCTGATGATCGACCCCTCGGGTGTCTTCTGCCGCCCCGAGGGCCGCTATTTCCTGACCGGCTGCGCGCCCGTGGATGATCCGGCGGTTGACTGGGACGATTTCGAGCCGCGCCACGAGGAGTTCGAGGAGATCATCTGGCCTGCGCTTGCCGAAAGATCACCCAGCTTCGAGGCAATCAAGGTCGTCAACCAGTGGGCAGGACACTATGATTACAATACCCTGGACCACAACCTGATCGTCGGCCGTCACCCCGAGGTGACGAATTTCATTTACGCCAACGGCTATTCCGGCCATGGCTTGCAGCAGGGGCCTGCGGCGGGGCGCGGGGTCGCGGAACTGATCGTTCATGGCGGGTTTCGCACGCTCGACCTGTCCGAAGTCGGCTACGAGCGCGTCGTCGCAAACCGCCCCTTTCTGGAGAAGGCAGTCATCTGACCGCCAGCAGGGGCCAAGCGATGCGGCGGAAATGCCGGATCAGGGAAAGGCGATGAGCGAACGCCCGTTCCGGCTGCCGCCGCTGAACGCCCTGCGCGTGTTCCATGCCGTGATGCGCCATCGCAGCTTTCGCGCCGCTGCCGACGAACTGCTGGTCTCGCCCCAGGCGGTCAGCCAGCAGATCAAGCTGCTTGAGGACACGCTGGCGGTCGAGCTGTTCGAACGCAAGGGCCGCGCCATCGAGCCCAATGAACAGGCCATCCTGCTGGCCCACTACGTCCAGTCCGCCTTCGACGAGATGGAGGAAGGCGTCCGCCGCATCACCAAGGTCGGCCGCCGCAACCGGGTCAACCTGAATGCCAGCCCCTATTTCGCCACCCGCTACCTGCTGGACCGGCTGGGCCGCTTCCGCGACACGCTTCCCGATGCCGACCTGCGTCTGACGACGATGGTCGAACTGCCCGATTTCGTCGCCGACGATGTCGATGTCGCGATCCAGTGGGGATACGGCGGCTGGAAGCCCTATGAAGCGAGGCTGCTGCTGCATGACTACAAGGAAATCTGCTGCACGCCCGAACTTGCCCGCAGGATCGCCGCAGTCGCAGACCTGAAGGATCTGCCGCTTCTGCATCACACCCGCTCGGACCGGTTGTGGGGCGATGTGCTGGCGCATCTGGGCGTCACGGTGGACGAAGGGCAGGCTGCCGTCAGGTTCGATGACGCGGCCACTATGCGCCGCGCTACGATTGCCGGCATGGGCGTCGGGCTGATTTCCACGATCGATGCCGACGAGGACTTGCGGCTTGGCAAGCTTGTCGCGCCATTCGGAAGAGGCGTCATGCGGAAGATGCCGGAGGAGCATGTGCCGGGCTTCTACCTTGTCATCCCCAAGGCCCATCGCCGGGTGCGGGCCATCGCCGCCTTTTGCGAGTGGCTGGAGGGCGAAAACTGGGTCGATTCTGCAGCTTTGGGTTGATCCGCGGAAATTGTCTTGCGCTTTGACAGGGTTGAGACAGGAATGTCCCCGGTAAAACAGTTTCCTCGAACACACGCGGTTGACGACGTAGATTTTATACAAGACGCTTCCATGAACGGAGGAACGAAGGGCAGGAACCACGATGGGGACAGTTCAGGCAGACCCACCCCGCACGCGCGGCGCGGCGGCTGCGGCAATCCGGTTGTCCGAGGGGCTTCTGGCCATCGAGCGGCGGGCCGTGGCGATCCTGATGGCGCTGCTCAGCGGAGCGATCCTTCTGAACATCGCGACGCGCTACATGGGATCCCCGATCTACTGGATCGACGAGTTCGCGGTTTACTGCATGGTGTGGCTGACCTTCATCGGCGCCTCGGTCATGACACGGCTGCGGCTGGATTTCGCCGTAACGATGCTGACCGAGCGGCTGAGCCCCCGCTGCGCGGCGCTGGCGAAGATCATCGCCACCGGGCTGGTGCTGCTGTTCGCAATCGCCCTGATGGTCATGTGCTGGCTCTGGCTTGACCCGGTGGGCATCGCTGCGGCCGGGTTCGATGCCCGCGAATATGCCGGGGCGAGCTTCAACTTCGTCTATACCGAGCGCACCCAGACGCTGAACTGGCCGACCTGGGTGCTTTACCTGATCCTGCCGATTTTCGCACTGTCGATGACGGTCCATGCGCTCGCCAATCTGCTGGAGGATGCGGGGATCGTCCCGCGGACCCAGCGCGACCTGACGCTGAACGCTGAAGAGGCGGTGAACTGATGCTGACCAGCGCCGTCTTCCTTGCCGTGATGCTGGTCGGGGTGCCGATCGGGTTGTGCCTGTGCCTTGCCGCGATCGCCTATGTCGTCTTCAGCGGCAACGCGATCCTGTTCCAGAGCTATCCGCTGCAGATGTTCAACGCCGTGGACAGCTACGGGCTGATCGCCATTCCGCTGTTCGTCCTGATCGGAGAGATCATGAACGCCGGCGGCATCACCAAGAAGATCGTGGACATGGCGATGGCCTTCGTCGGCTCGCTGCGCGGGGGGCTGGCCTATGTCAACACCATCGCCAACATGTTCGTCGCCTCGATCCTCGGCTCGGCCACGGCCCAGGTCGCGATCATGTCGCAGATCATGGTCCCAGAAATGGTGCGCAAGGGCTATGACAAGGACTTCTCGGCGGGGCTGACGGCCTATGGCGGGATGCTCGGCTCGATCATGCCGCCCTCGGTCATGTTCGTGGTCTACAGCGTCATGGCGCAGCTTTCGGTCAGCGACATGCTGATCGCCGGGCTGGTGCCGGGGCTGATCCTGACAGCGCTGTTCTGCCTCGTGATCGCCATCATCGGCCATGTGCAGAAGTTTCCCCGCAGCGCCCCCCAGACCCTGCGCCAGCGCGCGCGGACCGTATGGGGGGCGGTGCCCACGCTGGCGATCCCGATCGTCATCGTCGGCTCGATCTTCAGCGGTTTCGCCAGCGCGACCGAGGCCGGAGCCATCGGCGCGGTGATCGCATTGCTGATCGGCCGGTTCTGGACGAAGCAGCTGATGTTCTCGCAACTGCCCGCCATCCTGACGCGGGCGGGGCTTTATTCCGCCATCGTGCTGTTCCTGGTGGTCGCGGCGGGGGTGTTGACATGGATCCTGGTCTTCGGGCGGGTGCCGCAGCAGGTCGCGGTCTGGATCCAGACGGTCGCCCATGACCCGATCACCTTCATGCTGCTGGTGAACGTGATCCTGCTGGTCATCGGCACCGTGATCGACGGCATCCCCGGCCTGATCATGACCGTGCCGATCCTGCTGCCCATCGCGACCGAGGTCTACGGCATCGACCCCTATCATTTCGGCGTCGTCGTGGTGATCAACCTGGTGCTGGGGCTGCTGTCGCCGCCGGTGGGGCTGTGCTTCTTCGTCGCCGCCGCCGCGACCGGCGCGAACCCCATGCGGATGTTCGTGGTGACGATGCCCTTCTTCCTGATCACCTGCGTGCTGCTGGTGATCCTGTCGATCTTCCCCGCGCTTTCGCTGATCTTCATCGACTGACAAGACCCAACAGGAGGAATGGGAATGTTGAAACTCTCGCGTCGCCAGCTTCTTGCCGGGGCGGCCGCCCTGCCGCTGGCCGCACCGATGGTCGCCCGCGCCCAGGGGACCGAACTGCGCCTTGGCCTGATCACCCCGGTCGGACATTCATGGACCGACAGCGCGCAGCAGCTTGCCGAACTGCTGCGGGCCGAAAGCGATGGCCGCCTGAACATGACCATCTATCCCTCGGGCCAGTTGGGCAACGAACCGGCCATGATGCAGCAGCTTCAGTCCGGCGCGCTGGACATGGGGATCATCCAGGCGGCCGAACTCGGGTCCCGGGTGGATCATGTCGCCGCGATCAACGCGCCCTATCTGGTGCGCTCGACCCAGGCCGTGGCGCAGTTCGTCCGCCACCCCGAGGTGGTGGGGCTGCTGGACGTCCTGCCGCAAAGCACGGGCACGGTCGGCCTGGGCTGGCTGATCACCGGGATGCGGGCGGTCTTCTCGGCCAGGCCGATCGAGAACATCGCCGGCGTGAACGGCATGAAGCTGCGGATCAACCCGACCCCGGTCTACCGCGACTTCTACCAGCTGCTGGGCGCCGCGCCGACGCCGATCCCGACCCCGCAGGTGTTCGAGGCGATGTCGAACGGTCAGGTCGACGGGCTCGAGGCCGATTTCGAATTCTCGTGGAACCAGCGTTTCGACAAGGTGTCGAAGTCGATCCTGCGAATGAACGCGGTGTTCATGCCGGCGGCGGCGATCGCCTCGGGCCGCGTCTGGCAGGGGATGAGCGACGCCGACCGCCAGTTGATCACTGCCTCGCTGAAGACGGTGCTGGACCAGCAGATCGACAGCATCGCCGCCGAAGAACCCGCGCTGATCGAGAACTTCAAGAGCACCGGCGTTCCCATGCACGAGGTGCCGCAGGAAGACACCGCCGCGCTGATCGAGGCGTTCGACAAGATCTGGCTGCCGAAGGCCCCGGTCATCGCGCAACTGCGCGAGATCGGCGCAAGCCTCTGAGCCGATGCGGGCGGCGGTTCTTCCGCCGCCTGTTCCTTCTGCAAGGATCGGGGCCATGCCTGCCGTGTCGATACCGCTGGATGAGATCCGCGCGCTGGCTTGCGCCGCATTGACGGCGAACGGCATGGCCGGGGATCAGGCCGGCTCGGTCGCGGATGTGGTGACGCGCGCCGAGGCCGACGGCTGCCGCTCGCACGGGCTTTACCGCATTCCGGGTTATGTCGCCGCCCTGCGCGCGGGGCGGGCGAACGGGGCAGCGGTCCCGCGGATCGCGCAACCCGCGCCTTCGGTCCTGCAGGTGGACGGGGATCGCGGTTTCGCGCCCTTTGCCTCGGACATCGCGCGGCCGCGGCTGATCGAGACGGCGCGGCGGCAGGGAATCGCCGCGATGGCGATCGGCAACAGCCACCATTTCTCGGCGCTGTGGGCCGATATCGAGCCGCTCGTCGAGGCCGGGCTGCTGGTCTGGTGCTTCATGGTCGGGCAATCCGCGGTTGCGCCGCATGGCGGGAGGCGGCGTCTGATGGGGACCAATCCCGTCGCCTTCGGCTGGCCCCGGCCGGACGGCGGCGCCTATGTCTTCGATTTCGCCACCAGCGCCGCCGCGCGGGGAGAGGTCGAACTGAAGCTGCTCGCCGGCGAGCCGGTCCCTCTGGGCTGGGGCGTTGATCCCGAGGGCCGCCCGACCACGGACCCTGCCGCGGTGCTGTCAGGGGCGCTGCTGCCCTTCGGCGGCCACAAGGGATCGGCGCTGTCGATGATGGTGGAACTGATCGCGGGTCCCCTGATCGGAGAGATGACCAGCCGGCAGGTGGCGGAACTGGACATCGCCGATGGCGGCCCGCCGCCGGGGGGCGAGTTGTACATCGTTCTGGACCCCGCGGCCTTCGGCACGGATGCCCGGACGGCGGGCGAGAGCTTCTTTGCCGATGCGCTGTCCCAGCCGGGACCTCGCCTGCCCGGACAGCGCCGCCTTGATTCCCGCCGCCGCAGCAGAGAGACGGGGGTCGAAGTTTCCCAAGCGCTGTTGCGCCAGATCGAAGACCTGCTCGATGGATGACGATGCCGCCCACCTGCGCCCCGCCGGCAAAAGCCTGCAGCACAAGACGATGGCCCTTGCGGCGGCCGAGGCGCTGCGGGCGCGCATCCTCAACGCGACCTACCCGCCCGGCCATCAGTTGAAGCAGGAAACCCTGGCGCAGGAATTCGGCATGAGCCGCATTCCCGTGCGCGAGGCACTGCTGGTTCTGGAACGCGAGGGGCTGGTCCGGATGCTGCCGCACCGCGGCGCGATCGTGGCCGCACTGACCTTTGACGAGATCGACGAGCTGTTCTCGATGCGGATGCTGATGGAGCCGTGGCTGCTCGAACGCTCGGCTGCCAGGCTGGCGCCCGAGGATTTCGCCGAACTGCGGCGAATCCAGGCGGAATACGCCCGATCGCTCGACAGCGACGATATCGCCATGTGGAACGGGCTGAACAAGGCGTTTCATCTGCGGCTGTTCCGCCATGCCGAAAGCCCGCGGATGCTGGGGCTTGTCACCAACCTGCTGACGGAATGCGACATCCATACCCGGATCCAGATCCTCGACAGCCCCGGCGGCCGCAAGCGGGCCGTCGCCGATCACGAGGCGCTGCTGGATCTGTGCCAGGACGGCCGCCATGCCCAAGCCGTGGCGCTGCTGCGCGACCATATCGACCATATCCGCCTGCGGCTGCTGGAGATTGCCGCCCGCCGCCGGCGCGACCAGAGCGCTCCCTGATCCTCCCTCCGTCCCGACCCGGGGAACTGCCATGCCGATCATCCGTGCCGGTCCTTTTCCCGGCCGCGGTCACGACCTGAAGATGGAGATCGCTCGCGGCATCACCCGACTGCTGAAGGAGAAGGCGGAGATAACCCCCGCTGCCACCGCGATCCTGTTTACCGGGGCGCCGCCTTCTGGGTCGTTGCCCGCAAGCCCTCTGCCGCGCAGTCCGGCCCTGCCGACTGAAACCGCATCAGGGACCTTCCGCGCCTCAAGGCGCAGTCGCTCCTCACGATCCATTCATGAAGCCGGACAAGGGCCGACACGTTGCGGCCTGTCCGGGCACGCGCGTGTCGCGCCAAGGATCGGGATTGCAGCGTTGGGTATATCTACAGCAGGGTCAGACGAGGATCCATGACGAAGGCCGGACCCTGACCGGGTGAACTGGCATCCAGCATGGCACCTTCATCTCCTTCACCAGACCTGCATCGCCGGGCAGATCCCCAGGGCGTTCGACGCCCTTCAGCAACTCGTCCAGAACTTCCTTGGAAATCCTCATTCATGCTTCCTTTGCCAGAAGCATGGACCGGATCACGCATACACAGAAGATCGGACACTCTCCGGCCCGGTCGGGCCGCAGCGGGGACACGCCTTCCCACAGCACGGGATAGCTCACCACAAAGGGAAGCGGTCGTGTCATCAGAACCGAGATCCCCTTATCTTCTGCTTTGCCGCAGACCAGGAACGCCACAGGCGGGAGCTAAAGATCCCGACGCGCCTCATGCGCGGATTCGGAGAACTGACGTAACTGATAAAACCTCGCCGAAGGTCCAACCATGCTTGGCCTGCCTTGCCGGACTCGGCACTGCCAGACCCTTTGGTTGCAACGCGGCGCGCTTGAACGGCTCGTGCAGGAAGTTTCGCCTGCGCTCCTGGGGACGTGGCTTCTATGGCCGCCCTGTTGTGAGGTGCAGGACTGCGGAGTTCGGGGATCTGGACAATGAGACCATGGGGCAGGGGAACGCCAAGGACTGGCCGAAGAAGGCCCGGATCTTTCAACAAGCAAGGCAGCGGCAATGGCGAGCAGAAGGAAAGCCCCCCGGCTTGCCAGAGCCGTGTCAACCCCGTCCGGCGCTGTCGAACCAGGCGCGCAGGGTAGCGCGTTCCTCGGGCTCGATGAAGCTGAGGTTGCCGGGGGGCATGGCGTCGGTCAGGCCGGCCTGCAGGAAGATCTCGCGCGCGTGGCGGGCGATCTGTGCGTCGGTTTCCAGCACGACGCGCTTGGGGGCGGTGGCGAGGCCCTCCCAGTTAGGCTCGGCGGCGTGGCACATGGAACAGCGGCCCAGCACGATGTCGCGGACCTGATCGAAATGCGGGTCGGCGGTCAGGCGGGCCTCGCGGGCGGTCAGGTCCGCCTCGCCCTCAAGCCGCTGGGTGCCCAGCGAGGAGAGCCACACAATGCCCAAGAACAGCGCCGCGGTCGCGGCCCAGGTCCACCAGGGCTTGGGCTTGCCCGCATGGGACGTGTTGAAGAAATGCCGGATGGTCACGCCCATCAGGAACACCAGCGCGGCGATCAGCCAGTTGTATTGGCTCGCGAAGGCCAGCGGGTAGTGGTTCGACAGCATCAGGAACACGACCGGCAGGGTCAGGTAGTTGTTGTGCGTGGACCGCAGCTTGGCGATCTTGCCGTATTTCGGGTCGGGTGTGCGGCCCGCCTTGAGGTCGGCCACCACGATCCGCTGGTTCGGGATGATGATCATGGCGACGTTGGCGGTCATGATCGTCGCCGTGAAGGCGCCGAGATGCAGCAGCGCCGCGCGGCCGGTGAAGACCTGGTCATAGCCCCAGGCCATGACGACCAGCAGCGCGAACAGCAGCAGCATCAGCGTGGTGGGGTTCTCGCCCAGCCTGCTTTTGCAAAGCCGGTCGTAGATCACCCAGCCGATCCCCAGCGACAGGGCCGAGATCAGGATGGCCGCCCATGTGGACAGTTCGACCTTGGCCGGGTCGATCAGGTAAAGCTCGGACTGCGCCCAGTAGACGACCATCAGCAGGGCGGCGCCTGACAGCCAGGTGGAATAGCTTTCCCACTTGAACCAGGTCAGGTGCTCGGGCAGCCGCTCGGGCGCGACGAGGTATTTCGTGATGTGGTAGAAGCCGCCGCCGTGGACCTGCCATTCCTCGCCATGCGCCTTGTCCGGCAGGCCGGGGGCCTTCCGCAGGCTCAGGTCCAGCGCGATGAAGTAGAAGCTGGAGCCGATCCAGGCGATGGCGGTGATGACGTGAAGCCAGCGGATGGCGAAGGCGGCCCAGTCGTGCAGGATGACGCCGTCCATCTTTAGCTGCCCCGATAGGTGGAATAGCCGTAGGGCGAGATCAGCAGCGGAACGTGGTAATGGTCGTTTTCGGCCATGCCGAAGCGGATCGGCACCTCGTCAAGGAAGCGCGGCGGCTCGGCGTGATGGTGGCCGTCCAGCCACTCGCCGACGTGAAAGACCAACTCGTAGCGGCCGGTCTGGAACTCGCCCTCTGGCAGGATGGGGCCGTCGGTGCGGCCGTCGTCGTTCGTCACCGCCTCGCGCAAGGCGCGGCGTTCGCCGTCCAGCGCGTAAAGCGTGATCCGCATCCCCGCCGCCGGGCGGCCCCGCGCGGTGTCCAGCACATGCGTCGTCAGAAATCCGGCCATCGTCCCCCCGTTCATCCTTGCTGCCGTCGTTGATAGGGCAGATGCCCCGACACTGGACAGTGGCCCTGCCCACATTCAGCTTATCGTTTCGCAGAAGAATGAGGGAAGCGATGAACGAGCGCATCATCCGAACCGAGCCGCTGACGGCCGAAGCCTTCGCCCCCTGGGGCGAGGTGCTGGACACCACGGGCGAGCCCGACCGCATCATCAACGAGGGCCGCTGCGGGCGCTGGCACGACCGCGCCCGGCTGGATGTCGAGGGGCAGGCGGGGATCTCGATCTTCCGGTCGCAGTCCGTGCGGCTGCCCTACGCCTTCCGGCTGGTCGAGCGGCATCCCTTGGGATCGCAGGCCTTCCTGCCGATGACCGAGCATCCCTTCCTGGTGATCGTCGCGCCGGACGAGGGCGGCCAACCGGGGCGGCCGAGGGCGTTCCTGACCGCGCCGGGGCAGGGGATCAACCTTGCGCGCGGGGCGTGGCACGGGGTGCTGACTCCGCTGGCCGATCCGGGGCTGTTCGCGGTGGTGGACCGCTGCGCCGAGGGGCCGAACCTTGAGGAATACCGCTGGGATCAGGACTGGACGGTGGTCGCCTGAAACGCCGCGAACTCCTGCGCCGAGGCGTATGATCCCTGCGCGCCGGGCTTGGTCACGGACAGCGCGGCGTAGCCCGCGGCCTGCCGCAGCGCCGGCTCAGGCGATTCGCCCGCCGCGAGGAAATGGGCGAAGGCGCCGATGAAGGCGTCCCCCGCGCCCGTCGTGTCCACGGGCCGGACGGGGATCGCAGGGATCGCGGTCACGCCGTCCGCCGTCACCAGCCGCGCGCCCTGCGCACCCAGCGTCACCACGACATTGCCGATGCCACTTGCGACAAGGCTCTGCGCGGCGGAAGTGATCTCGTCCTCGGTCGTGACGGGCAGGCCGGTCAGCATCGCAAGCTCGGTCTGATTCGGGCAGAACCATGACAGGCCCCGCAGGGCCGCAAGATCCAGCCCCGGTGCGGCGGGGGCGGGGTTCAGGATCGCGGGCACGCCAAGCCGGGCGGCGACCCGGATCGCGTGGTAGACCGTCCCCAGCGGCACCTCGAGTTGCAGCAGGATCAGGTCGCAGCGGGCCAGATCATCCGCCGCCGTGTCCACGTCGGCCGGCGTCAGGGTGCCGTTCGCCCCGGCCACGATGACGATCACGTTCTCGCCCGAGGGGTCCACGAAGATCGAGGCCACACCATTCGCCGTCCCCTTCGCCACCCGTGCATGGGTCAGGTCGATCCCGTGGCCTTCAAGGTTGCGCAGCACGTCCCGCCCGAAGCCGTCGTCGCCGACCCGCGTGACCATCGTCACCCAAGACCCGAGCCGCGCCGCCGCGACCGCCTGGTTCGCGCCCTTGCCGCCGAATCCGGTTGAAAAGCGCGACCCCGCCAGCGTTTCGCCCGGCAAGGGCATCCGGGGCAGGTTTGTCACCAGATCGACGTTGTTCGACCCGATCACCGCAATGCGTCCAGCCATTGGCACCCCCCTTTCCAGCGCCGAAGGTCATGGTCCGGCGGCGCCGAGGAAAGACCGGAACATGACCCCGCGCAAGCGCCTGCCGCCGCATCCCGCGCCCCCGTCCGCGGAACCGCCGCCTGAAGCCCGACGGAAAGGCGGGTCAGAAAGCCGGTCCCGGCCATCGTTCCGGCACAACCCCGGCGCGGTCAGGCGGCTTTCCCCTGCCTTGTTCTCATCCGACCGAATCCGCTTGCGGCTCGACGGTGGCGCGTTCCCGGCGCGCGCGCTTGGCGGCGGCCTTCCGTTTCCATGGTGCGTCCGCCTGCCAGTCGCCCGCCATGATCGAGCCGTAAGGCGCGATCTCGTCCACCACGCGGGCCAGATCGAAGCGGGCCATGTCCGCGCGCACCGAATCCGCGTCCTTGTAGGCCGAGGGCAGTTCGGAAATATCCACCCGCCGGGAATGGAAGCGCACGTCAAGCCCGGCGGTCTCCTGCGCGAAGATCTCGGCATCCGTCCGCCCGGCCATGCGGCGGCGGTGCTGGGTGCGGCTCATGTTGCGCCCGGCGCCATGGGGCGCAAAGCCGAGGTTGCGGGCGTTGCGCTTGCCCTGCACCAGCAGCACCGGCTGGGCCATGTTCAGCGGCACGATCTGCGTGCCCGTGCTGTCGTGCTGCAACGGATCGTGGATCGGCGTCGCGCCCTTGGCGTGCCAGAA
>NZ_JAUNPC010000136.1 GCF_030536915.1 Paracoccus sp. (in: a-proteobacteria) | reverse complement strand
CTGGAACGCCATGGCGGTCGTCGTGCGGCGCAACAAGGAATCCAGCGAATACGGCGGCCACATCGCATCCTACGCCTCGTCGGCGGTGATGTACGATGTCGGATTGAACCACTTCTGGCGGGCGAAATCGGCGATCCACGGCGGCGATCTGGTGTTCTTCCAGGGCCACGCGGTCCCCGGCATCTACGCGCGCTCGTTCATGGAGGGCCGGATCACCGAGGAGCAGATGCTGAACTTCCGCTCCGAGGTGGGCGGAGGCGGGCTGTCCTCCTACCCGCACCCGTGGCTGATGCCGGATTACTGGCAGTTCCCGACCGTCTCGATGGGCCTCGGCCCGCTGATGGCGATCTATCAGGCGCGGTTCATGAAATACATGCACAACCGCGGCCTGATCGACATGGTCGACCGCAAGGTGTGGTGCTTCCTGGGCGACGGCGAGATGGACGAGCCCGAAAGCCGCGGCGCCATCGACCTGGCGGCGCGCGAGAGCCTCGACAACCTGATCTTCGTCATCAACTGCAACCTGCAGCGCCTGGACGGGCCGGTCCGCGGCAATGGCAAGATCGTGCAGGAACTGGAAGGCAACTTCCGCGGCGCCGGCTGGAACGTCATCAAGCTGCTGTGGGGCAAGGGCTGGGACCAGCTGCTGGAAGCCGACACCACCGGCCGTCTGCGGCAGTTGATGGACGAAACCGTGGACGGCGACTACCAGACCTTCAAGTCGAAGGACGGCGCCTATATCCGCAAGCATTTCTTCGGCAAGTATCCCGAGACCGCGGCGCTGGTCGAGGACTGGACGGACGAGCAGATTTGGGCGCTGAACCGCGGCGGCCACGACCCCGAGAAGGTCTACACCGCCTACCGTAAGGCCACCGAGACGAGGAACCAGCCGACCTGCCTGCTGATCAAGACGATCAAGGGCTATGGCATGGGCTCGGCCGGCGAGGGCCAGAACATCACCCACCAGCAGAAGAAGATGGCCGAGGAGCAGTTGCGCGCCTTCCGCGACCGCTTCAAGATCCCCGTCTCGGACGAGGATCTGCCCAAGGCGCCGTTCGTGGCGCTGAACAACGCGCAGAAGGCCTATCTGGCGGATCGCCGGAAAGAGCTGGGCGGGGACTTCCCGAAACGCAACCCGCAGGCGCCGAAGCTGGAAATCCCGCCGCTGGAGACGTTCAAGGCGCAACTGACCGGCACGGGCGAGCGTGAGATCTCGACCACCATGGCCTTCGTGCGGATCCTGACGACGCTGATCCGCGACAAGGAGCTGGGCAGGCATATCGTGCCGATCGTGCCGGATGAAAGCCGCACCTTCGGGATGGAGGGGCTGTTCCGCTCGATCGGGATCTACAACCCCGAAGGCCAGCTCTACACGCCGGAGGACCGCGAGCAGATGTCCTACTACCGCGAGGCGGTGGAAGGGCAGGTGCTTCAGGAGGGGATCAACGAAGCCGGCGCCATGGCCGACTGGATCGCGGCGGCGACGTCCTATTCGAACCACGGCGTGCCGATGATCCCCTTCTTCATCTACTATTCGATGTTCGGCTTCCAGCGGGTGGGCGACCTCGCCTGGGCCGCGGGCGACAGCCGCGCCCGCGGCTTCATGCTGGGCGGGACCGCCGGGCGCACCACGCTGAACGGCGAGGGGTTGCAGCACGAGGACGGCCACAGCCACATCCTCGCCGGCACCATCCCCAACTGCATCACCTACGATCCGACCTTCCAGCACGAGGTGGCGGTCATCGTCCACAACGGGCTGCAGCGGATGTATCGGGATCAGGAGGACGTGTATTTCTACATCACCCTGATGAACGAGAACTACAGCCACCCGGACATGCCCGCCGGCTGCGAGGAGGGCATCATCCGCGGCCTCTACCGCCTTCGCAAGGCTGCCTCGCCGGGCGAGCGGCATGTCAACCTGATGGGGTCGGGCACCATCCTGATGCAGGCGCTGCAGGCCGCCGAGATGCTGGAGGCCGATTTCGGCGTCACCGCCGACATCTGGTCGGCCACCAGCTTCAACGAACTGGCCCGCGACGGCCAAGACGCGGCGCGCTGGAACCGGCTCAATCCACTGGCCGAGCCGCGCGTGGCCTATGCCACGCAGGAGCTATCGAAGGCGAAGGGGCCGATCATCGCCGCCACCGACTACATGAAGAACTACGCCGAGCAGATCCGCGCCTTCGTGCCGGGCCGCTACACGGTGCTGGGGACGGACGGCTTCGGCCGTTCGGACAGCCGCGCGAACCTACGGCGCTTCTTCGAGGTGGACGCGAACCACATCGCCGCGGCTGCCATGGTCGATCTTTTCCGCGAGGGGGCGATCGACGAGGCCACGCTGCAGGCCGCCCTGAGCAAGTACGACATCGACGGCGACAAGCCCAATCCCCGGCTGGTCTGATCGGGAACGAGGAGGAACCCCATGGCAATCGAAGTGAACGTTCCCGACATCGGCGACTTCAAGGACGTCCCGGTCATCAGCATCCTCGTGAAGATCGGCGATACCATCGCCGTCGAGGACCCGCTGATTGAGCTTGAATCGGACAAGGCGACGATGGAGGTTCCGAGCCCCGTCGCCGGCAAGGTCGCCGCGATCTCGGTCAGCGAGGGGGACAAGGTCTCGGAAGGCGCGCTGATCCTGACCGTCGAGGCCGAGGGGGTGACGGCCGCCTCGGCGCCGGCGCAGGATGCCCCGGACCAGCCCACCCCGCCGGCGACGCCCGCCGCGGCACCGGCTGCTGCCCCGGCTGCGGCTCCGGCGGCGCCGTCAGGGGGCGGCATCACCGACAGCGGCTTCGGCAAGGCCCATGCCTCGCCGTCGGTGCGCGCCTTCGCCCGCCAGCTTGGCGTGGACCTGTCCAGGGTGAACGGCAGCGGTCGCAAGGGCCGCATCCTGCGCGAGGACGTGGCCGCGGCCCTCAAGTCCACGGCCGCCCCCGCCGCCGCGGCGGGCGGTGCACAGGGCGGCATGGGCATCCCGCCGATCCCAGTGGTGGACTTCTCGAAGTTCGGCCCCGTCGAAGATGTCGAGATGCCGCGCATCAAGAAGCTCTCAGGACCCGCGCTGCACCGGTCGTGGCTGAACGTGCCGCACGTCACCCATAACGAGGAAGCCGACATCACCGAGATCGACCGATACCGAAAGGAGCTGGACGACGAGGCCAAGAAGGACGGCTACCGCGTCACGCTGCTGTCCTTCGTCATCAAGGCCAGCGTCTCGGCCCTGAGGAAGCATTGGGAGTTCAACTCCTCGATCCATCCCGACGGCGACAAGCTGATCCGCAAGTCCTACTACAACATCGGCTTCGCGGCCGATACGCCGACCGGCCTTGTCGTCCCGGTCATCAAGGACGCCGACCGCAAGGGGATCATCGAGATCTCGAAGGAGCTGGGCGAGCTCAGCGCCAAGGCCCGCGGGGGCGAGCTGAAGTCGCAGGACATGCAGGGCGCGACCTTCACCATCTCGTCTCTGGGCGGCATCGGCGGCACCTCGTTCACGCCGATCGTCAACGCGCCCGAGGTGGCGATCCTGGGGCTGACGCGGTCGCGGATGGCGCCGGTCTGGGACGGCGAGCAGTTCGTGGCGCGCAACATGCTGCCGATGTCGCTCAGCTATGACCATCGTGCGGTGGACGGCGCGCTGGCCGCCCGCTTTGCCGCGACGCTGAAACACCTGCTCGGCGACGTGCGCCGGATCATGCTGTGAGGGAGGGGCTGGCCATGGAAGTCAAGGTTCCCGATATCGGCGATTTCAAGGACGTGCCGGTCATCAGCATCCTCGTCGCCGTGGGCGACGAGGTGGCGCAGGAAGCCCCGCTGATCGAGCTTGAATCCGACAAGGCGACGATGGAGGTGCCCTCGCCCGCCGCGGGGCGGGTTGCCGCGATCGCGGTGAAGGAGGGCGACAAGGTCTCGGAGGGATCGCTGATCCTGACGCTGGAGGCCGTAGGCGCAGGCGCAGGTGCAGGCGCAGGTACGGGCGCGGGCACGGGCGAGGTGGAGCCGCGCAACAAGGACAGTGGCTATGGCGGGCGCGGCGGTCCGGCCGATGTCCCGGCCGCGCCGCAGCCCGCCCCGGCGGCGGTTCCGGCCTCGGCGCGCGGCGACGTCCACGCCGAGGTCGTGGTCCTCGGCTCCGGCCCCGGCGGCTATACCGCCGCGTTCCGCGCGGCGGACCTCGGCAAGAAGGTGGTTCTGATCGAAAGGAACCCGAGCCTCGGCGGGGTCTGCCTGAACGTGGGCTGCATTCCCTCCAAGGCGCTGCTGCACGCCGCCAAGGTCATCACCGAGGCCGAGGAGATGG
>NZ_JAUNPC010000034.1 GCF_030536915.1 Paracoccus sp. (in: a-proteobacteria) | reverse complement strand
ACCTCAACCGCATGTCCGGCGCCTTCGCCCAGAAGATGGCGCAGCTTGAGGATGAGGCTTACGCGCTGGCGGGCGGCAAGTTCAACCTCGGCTCGACCAAGCAGCTTGGGGACATCCTGTTCAACCAGATGGGGCTGGCCGGGACCAAGTCGGGCAAGTCGGGCGCGCTGTCCACCAGCGCCGACGTGCTGGAGGATTTCGCGGCCGAGGGGCACGAACTCCCCGCGAAGATCCTCGACTGGCGGGCCATGTCGAAGCTGAAATCGACCTATACCGACGCGCTGCCGACCTTCGTGAATCCGGAAACGGGGCGCGTCCACACCAGCTATTCCATCGCCGGCGCCTCGACCGGGCGGCTGGCGTCCACCGACCCGAACCTGCAGAACATCCCCGTGCGGACCGATGAAGGCCGCCGCATCCGCGAGGCCTTCGTGGCACCCGAGGGGCGCAGGCTGGTCAGCCTCGACTACAGCCAGATCGAACTGCGGATTCTGGCGCATATGGCCGACATTCCGGCGCTGAAGCAGGCCTTTGCGGAAGGGATCGACATCCACGCGATGACGGCCAGCCAGATGTTCGGCGTCCCGGTTGAAGGGATGGACCCGATGATCCGCCGCCGGGCCAAGGCCATCAACTTTGGCGTGATCTACGGGATTTCGTCGTTCGGGCTGTCGCGCAACCTGCGGATTCCACGAGCCGAGGCGCAGGAGTTCATCGACACCTATTTCAAGCGCTTCCCGGAAATCCGCGCCTACATGGACCGCACCACGAAGGAAGCGAAATCGCAGGGCTACGTCCGCACCCTGTTCGGCCGCCGCATCCACACGCCGGGCATCTCCTCCTCGAGTCCTGCCGCCGGGGGGGCGCGGCGCGCGGCGATCAACGCGCCGATCCAGGGGACGGCCGCCGACATCATCCGTCGCGCCATGATCCGGATGCCCAAGGCCATCGAGCACCTGTCCGCGCGGATGCTGCTGCAGGTCCACGACGAACTCGTCTTCGAGGCCGAGGACTCCGCCGTCGAACCCCTGATCGCCATCGCCCGCGAGATCATGGAGAACGCCCATCTCCCTGCCGTCCACCTGTCGGTGCCGCTGGTCGTGGACGCAGGCGCGGGTCGCACCTGGGCTGAGGCGCATTGATGAAGCGCGCTTGCGCCTTCAAGGATATTCTTCTTTGTCCAAACATCCCGGGGTCCGGGGCAGCGCCCCGGTCCTGACCTCGAAAGCAGGCGCCTATGCCGCATGATCATTCCCACGGCCACCACGCAGGCCACAGCCATTCGCACGGCGAGGGGATGGGGGATCGCGCCCTGCTCTGGGCAGTCGTCATCAATCTCGCCCTGACGGCAGCGCAGATCATCGGCGGGCTGGCGGCGGATTCCACTGCCCTGGTGGCGGACGGGGTGCACAACCTGTCGGATGCGCTGGCGCTGGTGCTGGCCTTCGGCGCGAGGAAGCTGGCGACACGCCGGCCGAGCCCGGCGATGAGCTTCGGCTGGGGCCGGGCCGAGATCGTGGCAGCCTTCGTCAACTACCTCGCCCTGATCGCCGTGTCGGTCTGGCTGATGATCGAGGCGCTGGGCCGGCTGGCTGATCCGCCGGATGTCGCGGGCGGGCTGGTGATGGCGCTGGCGGGGCTGGCGCTGGTGGTCGATATCGGAACCGCGCTGCTGACGGCGCGACTGGCGAAGGAGAGCGTGAACATCCGTGCCGCCTATCTGCACAACCTGGCCGATGCGGGGGTGTCGGTGGCGGTGCTGCTGGGCGGCGCGCTGATCCTCGCCTTCGGCTGGCGCATCGCGGACCCGATCCTGACGATCCTGATCTCGGTCGTGATCCTGTGGCACATCAAGGGCGACATCGGCCCGATCCTGCGGATGCTGATGCTGGGCGCGCCCGCCCATGTGGACGATTCTGCCCTGCGGGACGCGATCAGGTCCGTTCCGGGGGTCGAGGACCTGCACCACCTGCACCTGTGGCAAATCGACGAGCGGCGGCTGTCAGCCGAGATGCATCTTGTCGTGGCCGATGGCGCCGACCCCCATGCGGCCCGGCTGGCAGTCAAGTCCGTGCTGCGCGACCACGGGATCACCCATTCCACCATCGAGACGGAAAGCCCCTCGACAGGCTGCGCCGACGATGTCGTGGGGCACGCGCACGCCCATCACTGAGGCGCAACGCCTGCGGCACCCTTGCAGGCAGGGCGCTGCCCTCATCGTCCTATACAACGATCCCGGGATATTTCAGTCGGAAAGAAGAACCGGCCCTCAGGGCAGGGCGCCCTCAGTGGTCCCCGCCCGCATGGTCGCGGTCGATGATGAAGCGCTTGTCGCAATAGCCGCAATCGACCCAGCCGGTGTCGGGCGAGATCGCCAGCCACACCAGCGGATGGCCGGTGCCCCGCGCCTCGTCGCCCGAGCAGGACACCTTCCAGCTTGTCACCACGGCGGTTTCCGGCGCGGGCAGCACCTCGGCGGCCGGGTCCTGGTTGGTGGACAGCGGGGTCTCGGTCACGGGATGGCGCATCGGGGCTCTCTTGTGCTGGCGGGGGAAGGCCGGTTTGATGGGGGCCATTCTAGCCAGCCCCCGCCCCATCGCAAGCCGGGCGGCCCAAAGGTGCGCCATGTCCAAGACGTTCACCCCGCCCGACGCCGCCATCCGCCTGACCGGGCTTCGCAAGACCTATGCGGCATCCCGCGAGGCGCCCGCGAAGGAGGCACTGAAGGGCGTGGACCTTGTGGTGCCCCGCGGGTCGATCTTCGGGCTGCTGGGGCCGAACGGGGCGGGCAAATCGACGCTGATCAACATTCTGGCCGGGCTGGTCCGCAAGACCTCGGGAAAGGTCGCGATCTGGGGCTTCGACCAGGACGTGAACCCGCGGCAGTCCCGCGCCGCCATCGGCGTGATGCCGCAGGAGCTGGTCATCGACCCGTTCCTGACCCCTCGGGCGAGCCTTGAGGTGCAGGCGGGGCTTTACGCCGTCCCCAAGGCGGACCGCTGGACGGACGAGATCCTTGAACTCGTCGGCCTGTCGGATCAGGCCAACAGCTATTCGCGCCATCTGTCGGGCGGCATGAAGCGGCGGCTCTTGCTGGCCAAGGCGCTGGTCCACCGGCCGCGCATCCTCGTGCTGGACGAGCCGACGGCGGGCGTGGACATCGGCCTGCGCGACATGCTGTGGCGGAATGTCCGCAAGCTGAACGCGCAGGGGATGACGGTGATCCTGACCACCCATTACCTGCAGGAAGCCGAGGAGATGTGCGACGAGATCGCCATCATCAACCACGGCGCCAAGATCGTGCAGGAACCGACCGAACGCCTGCTGGCGCGGGCAGGGGCCAAGACGCTGCTGGTGGACCCCGGTGCATGGGAGGGCGCGCTGCCGCCCCTGCCGCCGGGCGTGGACGCCCAGCGGCGCGACGGCCGCATCGCTCTGACCTGGCCCATGGGCGGGATCGAGGCGCATCAGGTCATCGACGCGCTGCGGCAAGGGGGCGTGCCGATGATCGACGTGGCGACCGAGCAGCCCGATCTGGAGGAAGTGTTCCTGACCCTGACCCGCGCGCCTCAGCCTGCCTGAAGCATCCGCCCCAGCGCGCGCCCGCCCAGCAGGTGCAGGTGGAAATGCGGCACCTCCTGCACGCCATGGGAACCGGCGTTGGTGATCGCGCGAAAGCCCTGATTGCCTTCGGCCAGCGACAGCCCCTCGGATCGCGCGACCTGCGCCACCAGCCGGTGGAAGCCCACGATCTCGGCGTCCGAGGCATTGGCGGCGAAGTCGTCGTAGCTGACATAGGAGCCCTTGGGGATCACCAGCACATGGACCGGCGCCTGCGGGCGGATGTCGCGGAAGGCCAAGGCGTGGTCGTTCTCGGCCACGGTGTCGTTCGGGATCTCGCCGCGCAGGATGCGGGCGAAGATGTTGCTGTCGTCATAGCTCATGGGCGGCCCTTTCAGTCGTCGAACAGATGATCGGTGCGGGCGAGCGTCAAGGCAACCTCGGGATCGACGTCCAGCAGGCGCCGCAGCGCGGCGGCGTTCGCCTGCTCACCCCTGTGCCTTGCGATTGTCTCGAAACCCTCGATCTCGAGGTCGCGGATATGCTCGGCCTCGTGTTCGAGGTCGCTGCGGACCGCCGGGATCAGGCGATCCACCTGATGGGGCGCGCTGTTCTGCCCGGCCAGCCCCACCCGCTCGATATGGCCCCGCACATAGTCGTCGTCGAAATCGGCCTCGATCAGCAGCAGGCGGGTTTCCGCCTTGTCGCCAAGGAAGTCCTGCACCAGTCCCAGGGCCGAGGGATCGAGGCAGATCGCGATGCTGGGCTGGTCGAACATGACGAACAGCATCTTGACCAGCGCCCGCCGGTGACGTTCGCGCTTGGCCAGCGTCGTCTCGATCCCGCCCATGTCCGGCAGTTCGGCGTCCAGTTCGTTGAACAGGAAGTCCACCGCAGGGATGTCGGTGTGCCAGCGGATCGCGGCGGTCAGGCGCTTGGCGACGTGCCATTTCTTGGCCACGATCAGGATCAGCGTCCGGCCACGCCCCAGCGAACCCTCGACCTCCCAGAAGCGCTGGCCGAATCGGCGGCCGATGCGGCCGCGCTGGGTGAGGAAGCGGTAAAGCCCCGCCGCCTCGTTCGAGATCGCGAACTGCACGTCCTGCGCCTTCCACAGCGCCCCCAGCCGCTCGCGCAGCTCGATCGCCTCGGCGCTGATCTTGCGGGCGAACAGGTAGTCCTGCCCCAGCAGCAGATCGTAATGGTCGTTGTAGAAGGTCACCGGCATCCCGTAGTCGGTGAACATCAGGAAGGTCAGCGTGCGCGGCCGGATTTCCTTGCGCGGCACCACATGGGGCACGATCGTCTGGAAGAAGGTCTCGTCGGGAATCCAGGTGGTCTGGAAAAAGCGCACCACGTCCGGGCGCTCGTCGCAGAAGGCCAGTACCTTTTCCATCGTCTGGCGGCGCAGGCACCACCATTGCGAGCCGATCATCACCCGGATGTCCGAAGGCACCTGTCGCGTCAGGCCCAGCCGCTTCTGCAATTCATAGCTGCCGTAGAACAGCCGCTTCTGGGTGCGCTCGTTGAACCAGTGGCGGTAGACCAGCCGTTCTTCCTTGAAGCCGGTCTTGATCCAGTCGCTTTCGAAGAAGTCGAAGTTCTCGATGTAGTCGAGGTCATGAGCGTCGAGGAACTCATGCGCGTAATCGGCCGACTTGATCGGCATGCAATCGCCCGACAGCATGTAGAAATGGGTGGCGGTCGGGAAGGCCGCGACAGCGGCGCGCACCGCTTCCAGCGTGGCGCCGACCAGCGACCATTCGCCCCAGCCGCATTTCAGCCGGCGGGTGGAAAAGGTCACCCCAGGGTTGTCCGCCAGGGCTTGGCGGAGCATCTCGAAATCGGCCGGGTTCGCCCGCGCGTCGAAGTGGATCGAGACGAAGTCGCCCGAGCCGGTCAGCCGGCGCGCCTGGGCGATGATCCCCTTGGGGTCCTTGTGGCACAGCAGGATAAAGGCGATGCGGGCCATCTTGGGGGTTCACTTCGATCGATGCGACCATCGGCGGAACACTTGCCTGATCGTGACAAATCCAGCGTCGCGAGTTGCCTTGGCTGCATAACGATTTTATGGGCAGGGGCAAGCCGCTCAACTGACAGGGGACTCATGCCATGGCTTTTCCCGGCACCTGGATGACCGAAAGCGAAAGCATGGCCTACCGGGTGGTGCCGAAATGCGCCTGCTCGACCATCGGGCAGATCATGTTCTTTTCGGACCATGGCCGCTACTTCGACGGCGACATCCACGATTCAACCGGTGGTCTGCACAAGTGGAACCAGGACAACAGCCAAGAGGCGATCGACCGGGCAGTGAAGGCGCGCAAGCCCCTGTCCTTCACCTGCGTCCGCAACCCCTATGCGCGGATCCTGTCGTCCTTCTTCGACAAGATCGCGGGCATCCAGCGCAACGGCAAGCGCTATCGCGGCAACATGATCCCGCAGATCATGCAGCGCTACGGGGTCGAGGTGGGTTCGCCCGAGGACAACTTCGACTTCGATCAGGTCACGAGCTTCCGCCGTTTCCTTCTGTTCGCCCGCGACACCATCCGCTGGCGCCGCCCGATGGAGCCGGACATCCACTGGTCGGCCATGTCCGGCCACATCGCGACCTTCATCGTGAACGGCGGCCGCTATGACCGGATATTCTTCACCGAGAAGTTCAACGAGGGGATGCAGAAGGTCTTGGACGCGGCCGAGACGCCGGTGAAGCTGGACGTGAACGAGGTGCCCCGCTTCAACGAATCCGAAGGGCATGGACCGAAGCGGCTGCACAAGGTCAGCGAGTATTTCGACGACCTGTCGCGACACCTGGTCTGGGAAATCTACAAGAAGGATTTCCAGTTGTTCCGCTATGACTTCGACAATCCCGACAACAAGATGCCCAAGGGCGAGGTCGATCTGGACGAGGTCCACGCGAAGCTGGGCCGCTGATCCTTCTTCAGCGGGGAAGGGGGGCTGTCTGCCCCCCATCGCCTGAAGGCGATTCCCCCCGAGGATAGTTTCACGAAGAAGAATGTGCCCCCACGAGGCAGGGCTTCTTCTTTGTCCAAATATCCCGGGGTCCGGGGCAGCGCCCCGGTCCGGCAGATGTCAGATAGCGGGGCTGTGGCCCTTGGCCTCCATATCGTAGCCGTCGAACATCCGCGCGATCATGCGGGTCAGCGGGCGGCCGCGTTCGGGGATGGACATGCCCTCGGCGGTGATCTCGACCATGTCACCGAACTGCGCCTTGACCGGAGCGAACAGGTCCGCCAGCGCGGCGGGCGTGAAGCCGTGGTCGCGGGTGAACTCGTCCGCCTGGATGGCGAAATCGCACATCAGCGCCTCGATCATGCGGGCGCGCCAGATGTCCTCGGGCGTGAAGACATGGCCCTTGGTGGTCGAGAAGCGGCCCTCGCGGATCGCCTTGACATGGGCGCCGGTTGCGGGGGCGTTCTGCGCGTAGCCCTGCGGGAAACGCGAGATGGACGAGGCACCCATGCCGACCAGCACCTGTGCCTGGTCGTCGGTGTAGCCCTGGAAGTTCCGGCGCAGCAGACCGGCCTTCTGCGCCACCGCCAGCCCGTCGCCGGGGCGGGCGAAATGGTCGATGCCGATCTCGTCATAGCCGTCGGCCACCAGCAGGTCGCGGGCGACCTCGAACAGCCGCAGCCGGGCGGGCGCGTCGGGCAGGGCGTCCTCGGGGATCATCACCTGCCGCTTGGCCATCCACGGCACATGGGCATAGCCGTAAAGCGCGATCCGGTCGGGCGACAGCGCCATCAGCTTCTGGATCGAATCCGCGATCCGGTGCGGCGTCTGGTGCGGCAGGCCATAAAGGATGTCGGTGTTCAGGCTTCTGATGCCGCGCTCGCGGATCATCCGCACAGCCTCGGCTGTGATCTCGAAGCTCTGGTCGCGGCCGATGGTCTTCTGGATCTCGGGGTCGAAGTCCTGCACCCCGATCGAGGCGCGGGTCAGCCCCGATTCCGCCAGCGCGTCCATGCGCGCCTCGTCGATCTCGTTGGGGTCGATCTCGACCGAGAACTCGGCCCCTTCCGCCAGCGGGAAGGCGTCGAAGACCGCGCCCGCGACGCGCCGCATCATGTCGGGCGGCATCAAGGTGGGCGTGCCGCCGCCCCAGTGCAGGCGCGACAGACGCACGCCGGGGGCGAGGTTCGCCTTCAGCAGTTCCAGTTCGGCCAGCAGGATGTCGGCATAGGCGCGCACCGGGGCGTCCGACTGCGTGCCCTGCGTCCGGCAGGCGCAGAACCAGCACAGCCTGCGGCAGAATGGCACGTGCATGTAAAGCGAGACCTGTCCGCCCGCCGGGATCGCGTGGATCCAGTCGGTGAAAGCGGCCGGTCCCACGGAGGGCTTGAAATGCGGGGCGGTGGGGTAGGACGTATAGCGCGGCACCCGCGCGTCAAACAGCCCCAGCCGGGTCAGTTGCGATTCCTGTTCCATGGCCATAGGGATGCCACCGAAAGCGGGGCAGAACATTGATGCAGGTCAAACTCGGTTCCGAGGCTTCGTGCCGGTCGCTGCAGGTTCCCTGCGAGGATTGCCCGATCCGCTATCGGGCCGTCTGCGCCAGTTGCGAGGCGCCGGAACTGGACCGGCTGGACGCCACCAAATACTACCGCCGCTACGAGGCGGGGCAGGTCGTGGCGCTGGCGGGCGAGCGGATGGATTTCGTGGGCTCGGTCGTCTCGGGCGTGGCCGGGCTGTCCCAGACGATGGAGGACGGGCGCACCCAGATGGTGGGGCTGCTGCTGCCCTCGGACTTCCTCGGCCGGCCGGGGCGCGACACTTCGCCCTATACCGTCACCGCGCTGTCGGACCTGCTGCTCTGCTGCTTCCGCCGCAAACCCTTCGAGGAACTGCTGCGGTCCAGCCCCCGCATCGCCGCCCGGCTTCTGGACATGACGCTGGACGACCTGGACGCCGCGCGGGAATGGCTGCTGCTTCTTGGCCGCAAGTCGGCGCGCGAGAAGATCGCCTCGTTCCTTGCGGCGCTGGCGCGGCGCGGCGCGGTGCTGCGCCAGTCCCGCCCGCAGGGCCGGGTCGAGATCGAACTGTCCCTGACGCGCGAAACCATGGCCGACTATCTGGGCCTGACCATCGAGACGGTCAGCCGCCAGATCTCGGCCCTGCGGCGCGACGGGGTGATCGCGCTGGAAGGCACGCGGCGGATCACCGTGCCCGATTTCCACCGGCTGGTGCTGGAAAGCGGCGACGATGCGGACGGCGGCCCCCTGAGCTGAGGGCCGCGCGCCCCGCGCCTTACCGCGCCATCAGCACCGGCAGGGTCGCGCGTTCCAGCATGTGCCGCGTCGCGCCGCCCATGATCGCCTCGCGCAGCCGCGACTTGCTGTAGGCGCCCATCACGATCAGGTCGGCCCCGGTTTCCACCGCGCGGCGGTTCAGCACCTCGGACACCGTGGGCAGGGTCTTGGCCAGCACCGCGATCTCGGCCTTGACGCCGTGGCGCGTCAGCATCTGGCAGAGCTTGCCGCCGGGGTCCGAGCCTTCGGGCGAATGGGGCGAGGGGTCCACCACCGCGATCTCGACCGCCTCGGCCGCCTTGAGGACGGGCAGGGCGCGGCGGACGGCATGCAGCGCCTCGTCCGACTGGTTCCAGGCGACCAGGACCCGCCTGCCGATGTTCTCGACCGTCACGGGCTCATGCGGCAGCACCAGGACCGGGGCGCCGCCTTCGAACAGCGTGGCCTCCAGCGCCGCCTCGCTGTCGCGCGCGGCATGGGTGCCATAGGGCTTTTCCAGCACCACGAGATCGGCAAAGCGCGCGCGCATCGCGATCAGCGTGGACACGCCGCCCATCTGCGCCACCGCGCTTTCGACCGACCAGCGGATGTCCTCGGGGGCAAGCTCGGCGCGGACCTCTGTTTCCAGCGCCTCGGCGGCGGCCATGGCGCGGTCGATCGCTTCCTGGAAGACATAGGCGGATGCGCCGGCATAGTAATAGCCGGTCTGGGTGTGATCGACCCCCACCGCGAAGACCTCGAGATGGGCGTCCTCGCGCCGGGCGATCGCCACGGCCGCCTCGATCTGCCGCTTCTGGTCCGGCTGGGTGATGACGGTGAGGATGGTCTTGTAGCCCATGCGCCTTATCCTTCTTCTGGGACGGCCCTTCCGGCAGGGGCCGCCCGCGACAGTATGCCGCCCTGGCTGCCGGTTTTGTTGACGCAGATCAAGGTTTGGGAAACATTCGCTCAATAGAGGGCACAGCCAGGACGGACTGCCGGATCGCCGCGGGGCGATTCGGCCGGTCCGTTTCGAGACAAAGGACACCAACACGATGTGGGATAGCTTGAAGCTGATCGTGCTTGGCGTGATCGCGGTGTTCGCCGCGATCGCGGCCAACTACGCGCGCGATCTGGCCTATCAGGTCAATGCGCTGACGGTCATGCTGGCCGCCGGCCTGACGTTTATCTGGGTTCTGCGCCACATGGACGACCCCAACCGCAAGCTGGCGGTCGCGGGCGCGCAGAACGAATACCTGGACGGGCCGATCCGGGTGGGGGTCATCGCGACCGCCCTCTGGGGCGTCGTGGGCTTCCTGGTCGGCGTCATCATCGCGGCGCAGCTTGCCTGGCCGTCGCTGAACTTCTCGGATGCGCTGCAGGGCTTCACCAACTTCGGCAAGCTGCGGCCGCTGCACACCTCGGCGGTGATCTTCGCCTTCGGCGGCAACGCGCTGATTGCGACCTCGTTCTACGTGGTCCAGCGGTCCTGCGCGACGCGGCTCTGGGGGGGCAACGCGGCCTGGTTCGTGATCTGGGGCTACAACCTCTTCATCGTCCTGGCGGCGACCGGCTACATCACGGGCGCGACCCATTCCAAGGAATACGCGGAACCCGAGTGGTACGTGGACCTGTGGCTGACGATCGTCTGGGTCGTCTACCTGATGATCTACCTCGGCACGATCATGAAGCGGCGCGAGCCGCATATCTACGTCGCCAACTGGTTCTACCTGTCCTTCATCGTGACCATCGCGATGCTGCACATCGTCAACAACCTGGCGATGCCGGTCTCGATCTTCGGGTCCAAGTCAGTGCCGCTTTTTGCGGGCGTGCAGGACGCGATGACCCAGTGGTGGTACGGCCACAACGCGGTGGGCTTCTTCCTGACCGCCGGGTTCCTCGGGATGATGTACTACTTCATCCCCAAGCAGGCCGAGCGTCCGGTCTACAGCTACAAGCTGTCGATCATCCACTTCTGGGCCCTGATCTTCATGTATATCTGGGCCGGTCCCCACCACCTGCATTACACGGCGCTGCCCGAATGGGCCGCGACGCTGGGCATGGTCTTCTCGATCATGCTGTGGATGCCCTCCTGGGGCGGCATGATCAACGGGCTGATGACCCTGTCGGGGGCTTGGGACAAGCTGCGGACCGACCCGATCCTGCGGATGATGGTCGTCGCGGTGGGCTTTTACGGCATGGCGACCTTTGAAGGGCCGATGATGTCGATCAAGGCCGTGAACTCGCTGTCGCATTACACCGACTGGACCATCGGCCATGTCCATTCCGGCGCGCTGGGCTGGAACGGCATGATCACCTTCGGCGCGCTCTACTACCTGACCCCGCGGCTCTGGGGGCGCGAGCGGCTGTATTCGACCGCCGCGGTCAGCTGGCACTTCTGGCTCGCGACCATCGGGCTGGTGCTTTACGCGGCCTCGATGTGGGTCTCGGGCATCATGGAAGGGCTGATGTGGCGCGAGGTCGACAGCCAGGGCTTCCTGGTCAACGCCTTCGCCGACACCGTCATCGCCAAGTATCCGATGCTGGTGGTCCGCACGCTGGGCGGCGTCTTCTACCTCGCCGGGGGCATCATCATGGCCTGGAACCTCTGGGCCACGGTCGCCAGGCAGCCGCGCATCGCGTCGAACCGCGTCGCCGTTCCGGCCGAATAAGGGGGATCTTCCATGGCCATTCTCGACCACCACAAGATCCTCGAAAAGAACGCGACGCTGCTGCTGGTGTTCTCGTTCCTCGTGGTGACCATCGGCGGCATCGTCCAGATCGCCCCCCTGTTCTACCTGGAAAACACCATCGAGGAGGTGGAGGGGATGCGCCCCTACACCCCCTTGGAACTCACCGGACGCGACATCTATGTCCGCGAGGGCTGCTATGTCTGCCACAGCCAGATGATCCGCCCTATGCGGGACGAGGTCGAACGCTACGGCCATTACAGCCTTGCCGCGGAATCGATGTATGACCACCCCTTCCAGTGGGGGTCCAAGCGCACCGGGCCGGACCTCGCCCGCGTGGGCGGGCGCTATTCGGACGAATGGCACATCGACCACATGGTGGACCCGCGCTCGGTGGTGCCGGAATCGATCATGCCGGGCTATGGCTTCCTGCGTGACCGGCATATCGACCCGACCTATATCGCGGACCGGCTGACAGCCGACCGCCGCGTGGGCGTGCCCTATTCCGAGGAGATGATCGCCGAGGCCCGCGCCGACTTCCTGGCGCAGGCGGATCCCGACCTCGACCCCTCGGGGCTGGAGGAACGGTATCCGGGCGCGCAGGCGCGCAACTTCGACCGGCAGGCGGGCGTGACCGAGATGGACGCGATCATCGCCTATCTGCAGGTTCTCGGCACGATGGTCGATTTCTCGACCTTCCAGCCGGACCAGCACCGCTGAGGGCGCCGGGGGAATGGACCGCTATTCCTTCCTGCGCCAGTTCGCCGACAGCTGGGTGCTGCTGGCTCTGACACTGGTGTTCATCGGCGTGGTCCTGTTCGTGTGGCGGCCCGGCTCGCGCCGGCTGCACCGCGACGCCGCCGAAAGCATCTTCCGCAACGAGACGAAACCCGCCCCCACGCCAGACGACAAGGCCAGGGTGGACCGCAAGGAGGGCGAGTGATGGCCGATCCCAAAGACGAGAACCCGCCCCGCGATGAGAAGCCCACCCCGCGCGAACGCGAGGTGGCCGAGAACATCGGCGCGGACATCAACGATCCGCACGAGTCGCCCGCCAACCCCGAGAACCGCATCTCGGTGGAACGGCGCGCGGCGGACCGGGAAAACGCCGAGCAGATCATCGAGAACATGCCCGAGGTGCTGACCGGCGTGAAGCCGCGGTCGGAACGCGAGCCGCGCCGCAAGGTCACGCGGCGGGCGGGCAAGAAGGTCGTCGAGGTCCAGTCCACCGGCCACAACTGGGACGGGATCGAGGAATACGACAACCCGCTGCCGCGTTGGTGGCTTTGGACCTTCTACGCCACCATCATCTGGGCGGTGGGCTATGTCATCGCCTATCCGGCAGTCCCGCTGGTCAACGACTTCACCCGCGGCGTCCTTGGCACCACCCAGCGCGACGACGTCGAGGCCGAGATGCGCCGCTTCGACGAGGCGAACGCGCCGATCGAGACCCGCCTTGCCTCGGTCGACCTGACCGAGATCACCAGCGACCCCGAATTGCTGAACTTTTCCAACAACGCGGGCGCCTCGATCTTCCGCACCTATTGCGCCCAGTGCCACGGCGCGGGGGCGGCGGGGAACCCCGGCTACCCGAACCTTCTGGACAACGACTGGCTGTGGGGCGGCGCCATCGAGGACATCCACCTGACCCTGCTGCACGGCATCCGCAGCCCGGACGATCCCGACACCCGCTATTCGGAAATGCCCCGCTTCGGCGTGGACGGCATCCTCGACGACCAGCAGATCGACCAGGTCACGCAATATGTGCTGTCCCTGTCCGACCTGCCCCATGACGAGCCCGCCGCCGCCGAGGGCGCCGCGGTCTACGAGGAAAACTGCGTGGCCTGCCACATGGAGGATGGCACCGGCGACCGCAGCCAGGGCGCGCCGAACCTTGCGGACGCGGTGTGGATGTACAACGTGGACGGCCGCGCCGACGAGGCGACCATCCGCCGGGTCATCCACGACGGACCCTTCGGCGTGATGCCCGCCTGGTCGGACCGGCTGAGCGAATCCGACATCCGCGCCGTCGCCACCTATGTCCACGGCCTCGGGGGAGGTGAGTGACCCCGGCCCCGCCCGCCGTCCCGGCGCGGCCCTGACAGACGTGCCGGACCTGCCGGCCCGGCGCTCCGGTTCCCTGCCTGCTTGCGGGGCGCCGGGCTTGACGAACCCCGGCGCGTCCTCTTGCATGGGCAATGCAGGGGGTGCGACAAACAGTCCCTGAAAAACCGGCCGGCTTGTGCCATATATCACGGGCTGCTGGCGCTTGATGGAGGTCAAGGCCGCCGCTGCAGGGCACGTCCCTGCACATCAGGAGTCGCATATGTCCACCGTCGAGCAGGAACCCCCCCGCCTTTACGCGGCGCGCGAGCCGATCTTCCCGCGCCGGGTCAGGGGCAATTTCCGCAATCTCAAGTGGGTGCTGATGGCGTTGACGCTGGGCATCTACTACATCACCCCTTGGATCCGCTGGGACCGGGGTCCGGGAATGCCCGACCAGGCGGTTCTGGTCGACCTGGCGAACCGCCGATTCTTCTTCTTCTGGATCGAGATCTGGCCGCACGAGTTCTATTTCGTCGCGGGCCTGCTGATCATGGCGGGGCTTGGCCTGTTCCTGTTCACCTCGGTCCTGGGCCGGGTCTGGTGCGGCTATTTCTGCCCGCAGACCGTCTGGACCGACCTGTTCATGATGGTCGAGCGCCGGATCGAGGGCGATCGCAACGCCCGCATCCGCCTGTATGAACAGGGATGGGATGCCCGCAAGGTCCGCCTGCGCGCGACCAAATGGGCGGCCTGGCTGCTGATCGGCCTGCTGACCGGCGGCGCCTGGGTCTTCTACTTCGCCGACGCGCCGACGCTGCTGCGCGACCTCGTGACGCTGAACGCCCATCCCGTCGCCTACACGACCATCGCGATCATGACCGCGACGACCTTCTTCTTCGGCGGCTTCGCGCGCGAGCAGATCTGCATCTACGCCTGTCCCTGGCCCCGCATCCAGGGCGCCATGATGGACGAGAACACCCTGACCGTCGCCTATCGCGAATGGCGGGGCGAACCCCGCGGCAAGATCGCCAAGGGCCAGCCGACCAAGTCCGACATCCCCCCCGGCGCCAAGGGCGACTGCATCGACTGCCTCGCCTGCGTGAACGTCTGCCCCATGGGCATCGACATCCGCGAGGGCCAGCAACTGGAATGCATCACCTGTGCGCTGTGCATCGATGCCTGCGACGACGTGATGGCGAAGATCGGCAAGCCGCGCGGGCTGATCGACTACATGGCGTTGAAGGACGAGCATGCGGAAAAGACCGGACAGGAAGGCGAATCGCTCTGGCGCCACATCCTGCGCCCGCGGCCGCTGCTGTATTTCAGCCTCTGGGGGGCGATCGGCGTCGGGCTGATCGTGGCGCTGTTCCTGCGCGCGCCCTATGACCTGAACGTGTCGCCAGTGCGGAACCCGCTTTACGTCACCATGTCCGACGGCTCGATCCGCAACACCTATGAGCTGCGGCTGCGCAACATGCAGGGCGAGGAAAAGACCTTCGCCGTGGGCGTCGAGACTGCCGGGGGCGAGATGCTGCCCGACGCGCAGATCACGCTGGAAGGCGGGCGGGACACGGTGGCGGTGCCGCAGGACCAGACCTTCGAGCAGCGCGTCTACCTGACGGCCGAGCCGGGCTCGGCGCTGGCGACCAGCGGCCAGACCCCCCTGACGATGTGGATCGAGGACGTGGACTCGGGCCGTCGTGCCGCGGTCGAGACGGTCTTCCATGGAACGGAGAGGTAGGATGACGCGGGAACTGACCGGCCGGCATGTGCTGGCGATCACGCTGACGGCCTTCGGCGTCATCGTCGGGGTCAACCTGCTGATGGCCTTCAAGGCGGTCAGCACCTTTCCGGGGCTCGAGACGCCGAACAGCTATGTCGCCTCGCAGCGCTTCGATCGGGAAAGGGCGGCCCAGGCGGCGCTCGGCTGGACGGTCACGCCGGAATATGACGGCCGCGAACTGACGCTGATGATCCGCGATGGCCAAGGCAACCCCGCCCGCGTCCAGTCGCTGAGCGCGACTGTCGGCCGCCCCACCCATGTGCGCGACGATCAGGTGCCGCAGTTCATCTATGAGAACGGGTTGTTCCGCGCGCCCTTGGCCTTGGCCCCCGGCATCTGGAACATCCACGTCATGGCCAAGGCTTGGGACGGGACCGAGTTCCGCCAGCGCATCGACCATTTCTCCGGCAGCAGGGTCAGGGAATGACCGACGCGCGGGTGGATTTCGAAAGCCGCTTCAGCGCCTGCCCGGCCTGTGACGCGGCACCTCTGGCAGGCCGTCTGGCGCGCACGGGGCCGGTCCGGGGCGACGTGATCCTGTCGCTGCCGACCGCCCATTGCGCCGCCTGCATCACCGACGTCGAGCGCGCGCTTTCCGCCGTGCCGGGGGTGCGCGACGCGCGGGTGAACCTGTCGCTGCGCCGCGTCGTCGTTGATGCCGAGGGCGTCACCGCCGAGGACCTGATCCCGGTCCTCGACCGCATCGGCTACGAGGCGCATGAGCTTGACCCCGGCGCGCTGAGCGCGACCGCCGCCGACCGGCAGGGCCGCGACCTGCTGATGCGGATCGGCGTGTCGGGCTTTGCCATGATGAACGTCATGATCCTGTCCATCGCCGTCTGGTCGGGGGCGGATGCGGCGACGCGGGACCTGTTTCACTGGATCGCGGGCGCCATCGCGGTGCCGACCACGATCTTCGCCGGCAAGCCCTTCTTCGTGAACGCTTGGCGGTCCGTGCGCGCCGGGCGGCTGGGGATGGACGTGCCGATCTCGCTGGCGCTGATCCTCGCCAACGCGATTTCAGTCTACGAGACGCTGAACAGCGGGCGGCACGCCTATTTCGACGGCGCGGTGACGCTGTGCTTCTTCCTGCTGATCGGGCGCTACCTCGATTACCGCAGCCGCGCCGTGGCGCGATCCGCCGCCGAGGAACTGACAGCGCTTGAGGTGCCCCGCGCGGTCCGGCTTGAGGACGGGGCGGAGGAAACCGTGCCGGTGTCCGACCTCAAGGCGGGCGACCTGATCCTGGTGCGCCCCGGCGGGCGCATCCCCGCGGACGGGGTGGTGACTTCGGGCGGCTCCGAGATCGACCGTTCGCTTCTGACGGGCGAATCCGTCCCGGTCGCAGCCCATCCCGGCGATGCGCTGTCGGCGGGCGAGGTCAACCTGACCGGCCCCCTGACCCTGCGGGTGACGGCGGCCGGGCGCGACAGTTCGCTGTCGCGGCTGACCGCGCTGGTGGCGGCCGCGGAATCGGCGCGCGGGCGCTATACCTCGATTGCCGACCGGGCGAGCCGTTTCTATGCGCCGACGGTGCATCTGCTGGCCTTCGTCAGCTTCCTTGGCTGGCTCTGGGTGACGCGCGACCTGCGGGTGGCGCTGAACGTGGCGGCGGCTGTGCTGATCATCACCTGTCCCTGCGCCCTGGGGCTGGCGGTGCCGGCGGTCGTGACCACCGCCTCGGGACGGCTGTTCCGCAAGGGGCTGCTCATCAAGGACGGCACCGCGCTGGAGCGTCTGGCCGAGGTCGACACCGTCGTCTTCGACAAGACCGGCACCCTGACCATGGGCAGGCCGGAACTTGTCGGCGATGGTGGCCTTGACGCCGAAGGTCGGGCGGTCGCGGCGGCGCTGGCGGGCGCCTCGGCACACCCGCTGTCGCGGGCATTAGCCGCCGCCATCGAGGAGCCTGCCGCGGAGCTCGAGGATTTGCGCGAGATCCCCGGCCATGGCGTCGAGGGGCGCTGGCGAGGGCAGATCGTGCGGCTTGGCCGTGCGGACTGGATCGGTGCCGCGCTGGATGCGCCGGGTGCCGCGACCTGGCTGCGGATCGGCAAGCGGGTCAGCCGCCTCGATTTCACCGACAGCCTGCGGCCGGGTGCCGCCGAGGCCGTGGCGCGGCTGCGCCATGCCGGGCTGCGGGTGATGATCCTGTCGGGCGACAGCCCGGGCGCCGTGTCCGACATCGCAGCCAGGCTGGGGGTCGAGGAATGGCGCGCGGGCGTGACCCCGCAGGAGAAGGCGGCGGCGGTGGCTGCGCTTTCGGCCGAGGGGCGGCATGTCCTGATGGTCGGCGACGGGCTGAACGACACGGCGGCGCTGGCCACGGCCCATGCCTCGATCTCGCCGGCAAGCGCACTGGACGCGGCGCGGGTCGCGTCCGACATGGTGCTGGTGGGCAAGGACCTCGGGCCGGTCGCGGATGCTCTGGGCGTCGCGCGTTCGTCGATCCGCCGCATCCGCGAGAACTTCGCGCTGTCCGGCTTTTACAACATCATCGCGGTGCCGGTCGCGCTGGCGGGGCTGGCAACGCCCCTGATCGCCGCGCTGGCGATGTCGCTGAGTTCCATCGCCGTGACCCTGAACGCCCTGCGGGTCCGCTGATGGAGGTGCTGCTGTTCCTGATCCCGGTCTCTCTGTTCCTGGGTGGGCTGGGGCTGGTGGCGTTCCTCTGGACCCTGCGGAACAAGCAGTACGAGGACCCCAAGGGCGACGCGCACCGGATCCTCAGCGACGAATGGGACGACCGGCCGAAGCCGTGAGGCAAGGGAAAGCCTCACGGTTCGTCGGTTCCGGATAGCTTCGCCGAAAGCCTGGTTTCATTCACATCGTCCGCATGGCTGCTGCCTTCATCATGCTCGGAACACCAGGCTGGGTAGGCTTGGTGTATAGCTGCGGGGAGGCCCTTCGTGACAGTGATCTTGTGTATGCCCGGTCAACGGAACGGCTAGTCTTCCACTACGGCGAAGCCGAAGCCGAGCGCGCCACAAGATGTCTCGACCAGATAACCGGTCAGAGCCATTACTTCGATCGCACCCTGAGTCGGCTGATCCCGGAAAATCAGCGCCCCAACGCCGAGGCGGAGAAGGCCATTCGTGCTGCACAGGAAGCGGTCAACGCGGCAGCACGCAAGGCCCAGCAGGAAGCAGACGCCGCCGAAAAGAACCGTTTTGAGCGCCTCCGGGTGGGAGGACTGAGACTGAAAAGCGCCCGCGAGGCTGCAGCCATTACCCCGCCTTCGGAGGGATGCACCAACATGTATCGGCGCGATCCCGACGCAACGACTACAAATCAACTGTGCCTCGACGTGTTTTTCAGGACCGGTCTGCCCGACTGATCCTGCGGAGCAATCGCCAGACAAGAAAAAGGCCCGGGCTTGCCGGGCCTTTGTCACCGTTGCCAGGGGTCGCTCAGTTCCCCAGCACCTTGCAGCGCTGCGAGCGGGCGGCCAGCTTTTCGCAGGCGAGGGTCGCCGCGTCGCGGGTCAGGCCCGAGAAGTTCGCCTCCCACCCTTTCGGGGTGTTGCCGACATGGCGGTTGGCGTTGTTCAGCACCGCGCTTTCCTGCAGGGCGGTCCGCAGCAGAAGCTGCTCGGCCTCGGCCTTGGTCTTGTAGCGGCCAAGCGTGATGCCGTGATTGCCCCGGCCCCGGGTCGAGGGGCGGGACACGATCTCGACCGCCTCGGGTTCGGAACGGTCGCCTTCCTCTTCCTCCATCGCGGCGAGGATCACCGTGTCGGACTTGCGCACGGGCTTGTCCGATGCCGCCAGTCGGGTGCCCGCCGAGGGCGCGGCGTCCTGCTTCGGCGCTGCCGACGCCACAAAGGTCGAGCCGGGGGTGCGCGGCGCCTTGGCCATCGCGGCCGGTCCGCTGCGTGGGGCGGGGGCAGGCCGACTGGCATCCACGACAGCGCGCGCGACGGCAGCCTCGACGGCGGCCGGGTCCGCGGCGGCCAGCCTGACCGGGGCGGCAGCGGCAGCGGGCCGGCGGGCAGGGCGGGCAGAGCCGACGCTGGCCTGCGCGACCACGGGGGCCGCCTGGGCCTGCGCGGGCGCCGCGGCCTGCCGGCGTTCGGGCTCAAGCGGCACGGTCGAGCCTCTGACGGGCCGGGCCGCGACCGGCGAGGGGACCGGCGGGGCGCTGCGGGCGACCTGCACGCTGCGCTTGCGCTCGACCATGTACTCGGGCGGCTCGGGCCGGATCTCCTTGACCCGGGCGGGGGCCTTGCCGAAGCCGGTGTCCAGAAGCTGCGCCATGACCGCGTTGCGCTGCGCCGTGGACTGGCCGCCCATGACCGTGGCGATGATCCGCTTGGACCCTCGCTGGGCCGAGGCGGTCAGGTTGAAGCCCGCAGCCCGGGTGTAGCCGGTCTTGATCCCGTCCGCGCCCTGGTAGCTGTCAAGGAACCGCTTGTTCGTGCTGGCGACCGTGGCGATTCCCGCATCCGCCGAACGGCGCGAGAAGATCGAGTAATACTGCGGGAAATCGTAGAACAGCCGCCGCCCCAGCACCGACATGTCGCGGGCGGTGGAATAATGCCCGTCCTGCGTCAGCCCGTTGGCGTTGCGGAAGGTGGTGTTGTTCATCCCCAGCGCGCGGGCCATCGCGGTCATCTGCTGGCCGAACCGCGCCTCGGACCCCGCCAGCCCCTCGCCGATGGCGGTGGCGGCGTCGTTGGCCGATTTCACCGCCGCCGCGCGGATCAGGTAACGCAGCTCGATCTGCTGGCCCGCCCGCAGCCCGAGGCGCGAGGGCGGCTGCCCCGCCGCGTGCCTTGTCACCGTGAACCGGGAATCCAGCCGGACCTGTCCCCGCTCGATCGCCGTGAAGGCCATGTAGAGCGTCATCATCTTGGTCAGCGAGGCCGGATGCAGCCGCGCATTCGCGTTCTGCGAATAGATTTCCTTGCCCGTCCGCCCGTCCATGACATGGGCGGCGAAAGGTGCGGCGGATGCGGTCAGGGGCACCAGCGCGCCCATGAAGACAAGCCACCCTGCGATCAGGGCTCTGTGAAGAATATGCACTGTCCCGGTCTCTCTGCCTGCGGGCGCGTTCTTTATTGCACGCCCTTGATTAACAGACTCACGATAGCATGCAGGTTGCGTTGCGAAAACCGTAGAATTGCCACAACCGGAGGTTTTGCCGAACCTGTCGGCGGCGAGAGGCTTTCACTCGGCGTCTTGCGGTCCTATATTCCATGCTAACCCGCCCGTTCAGGACAGAAGCCGCCGTGACGTCGACGCCCGATTTTCCGCGCATGACCGACTCGCCTTCCGATGGCCAGAACGAGTCAGGCATCGCGGTCAAGACCAAGCCCAAGACCCAGCGCCCGCCGCTTTACAAGGTGTTGCTGCTGAATGACGATTTCACGCCGATGGAATTCGTCGTCCATATCCTCGAACGCCTGTTCGGGATGACGCATGCCCAGGCGATCGAGATCATGCTGACCGTCCACCGCAAGGGGGTGGCCGTGGTCGGCGTCTTTTCTCACGAGATCGCCGAAACCAAGGTCGCGCAAGTGATGGAGCTTGCGCGCCGCCAGCAGCATCCGCTGCAATGCACGATGGAAAAGGAATAGGTGGCGGGTTCTCGGCTTGAACTGATCGACCCGATTGAGGGCTCGGTCCTGCTGATCGGGGCAGGGCCGGGGGATCTCGCGGGTTTCGATCCGGCACGCACGGTTGTGGTGCAGGGATTCCGGCCCGCCCATGATTCGGTTGCGTCGCAGGGCTTCCGGGCGCTGACTTCGGTCGATGGCCGGGCGGATGCCGCGGTGGTCTTCCTGCCGCGGGCACGGGCCGAGGCGCGGGCGCGCGTCGCTGCCGCCGCCGCCGCGCTGGACGAGGGCGCGGCGCTGTGGATCGATGGGCAGAAGACCGACGGCGTCGATGCGATGCTGCGCGAGTTGCGGGGGCTCGCACCGGTCGATCAGGTGCAGTCCCGTGCCCATGGAAAGATCTTCCGCGTGACCGTGCCCGGCGGCGACTGGCTGCCGCCTGACTGGAAGGGTGCCCGGCGGACGGTCGAAGGCGGTTTCGTCACCGCGCCGGGGGTCTTTTCGGCCGATGGTCCCGACCCGGCCTCGGTGGCGCTGGCGGCTTGCCTGCCGGAACGCCTGCCGACCCGCATGGTTGATCTGGGCGCGGGCTGGGGCTGGTTGTCGGCGCAGGTTCTCACGCGTCCCGGTATCGAGCTGCTGCATCTGGTCGAGGCCGACCATGCCGCGCTGGACTGCGCCAAGGCCAACGTGACCGACCCGCACGCCCGCTTCCACTGGGCCGATGCCACCACCTTCCGTTTGCCGGAACCTGTGAACGGCGTCGTCATGAACCCGCCCTTCCACCAGGGCCGCGCCGCCGACCCTCACCTGGGGGGGCGCTTCATCCGCGCGGCGGCGGGGCTGCTGACCGGGGCGGGGCGGCTCTGGATGGTCGCGAACCGGCACCTTCCCTATGAGGCCGCGCTGAACGAGCATTTCGCCGACGTGCGGGAGATCGGCGGCGACAACCGCTTCAAGGTCATCGCCGCGACCGGGGCGGGCCGCCCGAAACGGCGTCAGCTTTCCTCGGGATAGGCGGCGCGGCAGGCGGCGACGGCGCGTTCCGCGTTCGGGCGCAGCGCGGCGACCCTTTCGCGCAGGTTGGCAGCCTTGCGCTGTTCCACCAGCGGGTCGATCGGCACCCGGAACCGCTGGGTGTCGGCCACGTCGCGCCAGCAGGAACGCTGCACCAGCACCCGCTCGCCGTCGCGGTTGCGCAGGATGGTGGGGCAGATGTCGAACTCGGTCCGCGTCACCACCCGCTCGTCCCAGGCATAGCCGCGGGCAAGGTTTCCCTCGACCTGGGCCAGCAGGCGCGACACGGTGCGGTATTCGTCGGTGTTGCGGGAAATGCATTGTTCCTGTGGCGTGCCGCAGGCGGCGAGCGTCAGGCAGGCCAGCGCGGTCAGGGTCAGGTTGCGGCTCATCGGCGGCACCTCTAATCAGGTCGGGTTGAATCCTAGCGCGGCGCGATGGGTGCCGCAATTCACGAAAGGGCCGGGCGATGGACATGATCGACGAGCGCCGCACGGCGGCCGACTGGTTCCGCGCCCTGCGCGACCGCATCACCGCGGCTTTCGAGGTGTTGGAGGACGAGGGCTCCGGTGACACCGCCCCCGGCCGCTTCGAGATCACGCTGACCGAACGCGCGGATGACGGCGGCGGCGGGATCATGTCGGTGATGCGCGGGGGCCGGGTCTTCGAGAAGGTCGGCGTCAACTGGTCCGAGGTCCATGGGACGCTCGCCCCCCGCGCCCAGACCGCGATGGCCGCCCGCGGCGTACCGGGGATCGAGGATGATCCGCGCTTCTGGGCCAGCGGCATCAGCCTTGTCGCCCATATGCAGAACCCCCACGCCCCGGCGGTCCACATGAACACCCGGATGTTCTGGACCCCCGCCGCCTGGTGGTTCGGGGGCGGGGCGGACCTGAACCCCTGCCTTGAATACCCCGAGGATACCGCGCATTTCCACGCCACCCTGCGCGACGCCTGCGCCCCGCATGGCGTGGATTACTATGACCGCTTCAAGGCCTGGGCGGACGAGTATTTCTACATCCCCCATCGCGGCCGCGCCCGCGGCGTCGGCGGCATCTTCTACGACGACCTGAACACGGGCGACTGGTCCGCCGACTTCGCCTTTACCCGCGCCGTGGGCGAGGCCTTCCTTCCCGCCTTCCTGCCGCCGGCCCGCAAGCGGATGGGGCAGGACTGGACGCCCGGGGACAGGGACGCGCAACTGGTCCATCGCGGGCTTTATGCGGAATACAACCTCGTCTATGACCGGGGGACCAAGTTCGGGCTGGAAACCGGCCACAACCCCGATGCCGTGTTGATGAGCCTGCCGCCCTTGGCAAAGTGGGTCTGACGCCTCAGCGCGCGGTCCAAAGCAGCCAGCCCACCCCCGCCACGATCAACGCCATGCCCGCGATCTGCGGCGCCCCTAACGCCTCGCGCCGGCTGCGCGAAACGGCGGCGGCGAAGACCACCTCGACCAGCGCCAAGGTCCGCACATTGGCGGCGGGGGCAAGCGCGAAGGCCAGGAACCAGAACTGCGAGGCCAGCGCGCCCAGGAACCCGGCGCCGAGCGATTCGCGCCATGCGCCACCCATCCCGCGCAGCGCCGCCCGGTCGCGCAGCGCGAGCCAGCCCCCGACCAGCGCGGTCTGCAGCGCCAGCGACAGCACGAGGATGGTGGTCGCCCGCATCAGCTCGCCGCCCGACGGCAGCGACAGGATCGCGCCGCGAAAGCCGATGGCCGACAGCCCGAACAGCCCGCCCGCCAGCACGGCCAGCGCCACCGGCCCCGCGCCCGCCCGCCGCCAGCCCGTGCCCGACATCGCCAGCACCCCGGCGGTGGCCAGCGCGATGGCGCCAAGCCGGGCGGGAGGCAGCGGCTCGGCCAGCAGAGCCGCGCCCATGATGGCCAGCGTCACCGGCTCGGTCTTGATCAGCGCCGTTGCGACCGCAAAGCCGCGCCGCTGCATTGCCGTCAACATCAGCGCGGTCGCCGCCACCTGCGACAGCGCACCCAGCGCGGCATAGCCAAAGGCGGCGGCGTTCAACGGCGGGACCGACTCGACCAGCGCGACCAGTCCCAGGAACAAAAGGGCAAAGGGCAGACCGAACAGGAACCGCACCCCGGTCGCGCCCATCGTCCCGATGCGCGAGGTCAGGCCCGCCTGCGCCGCGTTCCGCCCGGTCTGCGCCAGCGCGGCGATCAGCGTCGCGGCGATCCACATGGCTCAGCGGGTTTCGCGCACCGTCTCGATCATCAGCGCGACGTTCTCGGGGTCCGCGTCCGGCGTGATCCCGTGGCCGAGGTTGAAGATATGCGGCCCGCCGGAAAAGGCCCGCACGATGGCCCGCGTCTCGTCCACCAAGGCCTGCCCGCCCGTGACCATGTGCCCCGGCGCGAGGTTCCCCTGCACGCAGCCATCCCGCTGGACGTTCCGCGCCGCCCATTCAGCGGACACCGAGTTGTCCAGCGCCACGCAATCCGCCCCTGTCGCCTTGGCAAAGCCGATGTAGCGGTCGCCCGCCTCGCGCGGGAAGGCGATGACGGGAATATGCGGATGCCGCTGCTTCAGCGCGGCGATGATCTTCCGGGTGGGCTCGACCGCGAAATCGTCGAAGTCCTGCCCCTGTAGGCTGCCCGCCCAGCTGTCGAACAGCTTGACGACCTCGGCCCCGGCCTCGATCTGGGCCGAGAGGTAAAGGATCGTCGCCTCGGTCACTCGGTCGATGATGCCTTGGAAGGTGGGGCGATCGGTCTCTTTCAGCGCATGCGCCGGCGCCTGCTGCAGCCCGCCGCGGCCCGCGATCATGTAGGTCGCCACCGTCCAGGGCGCGCCCGCAAAGCCGATCAGCGTCGTCTCGCGCGGCAGTTCGCGCGACAGGATGCGGAGGGTCTCGTAGACGGGCGAGAGCGTCTCATGGATCGCTTCGGCGGGCTTCAGCGCGGCCAGCCCTTCGGGCGTGGTGATGGTGGACAGGCGCGGACCCTCGCCGGTCACGAACCACAGGTCCATCCCCAGCGCCTGCGGGATCAGCAGGATGTCGGCGAACAGGATCGCCGCGTCGAAGCCGAAGCGGCGGATGGGCTGCAGCGTGACCTCGGCCGCAAGCTCCGGGTTGTAGCAGAGCTTGAGGAAATCCCCCGCCTGCGCCCGCGTCGCGCGGTATTCGGGCAGGTAGCGCCCCGCCTGCCGCATCATCCAGATCGGCGGCACCGGCTGGCGCTCGCCCGCAAGGGCGCGCAGGATGGTCTTGTCGGGGCGGCTCGGCGGCATGGCTTGGGTCATGCCGCCTTGTCGCAAGCCGCGGCATTGCTTGCAAGCGTGGCGGCTTGCGCGCCCATGCCTGCGCCCTTCTGCCGCAACGCGGTTGTCAAGCGGGCGGGGCAGGGATAACCCATCCGCCATGGACGCTTTACCCACCTCCGACCGCCCGCTTCGGATCGGCACCCGCGGCTCGGCGCTGGCGCTCGCGCAGGCGCATGAGACGCGCGACCGGCTGGCCGCCGCCCATGACCTGCCCGCCGAGGCCTTCGAGATCGTGGTCATCAAGACCACCGGCGACCGCGTGCTGGACCGCCCGCTGCGCGAGATCGGCGGCAAGGGCCTGTTCACCCGCGAGATCGAGGACGCGCTGCTCGATGACCGCATCGACATCGCCGTCCATTCGATGAAGGACATGCCGGTGCTGCAGCCGGACGGCCTTATCATCGACTGCTACCTGCCGCGCGAGGATGTGCGCGACGCCTTCGTCAGCCGCCGCTGGGGGTCCATCGCCGAGCTTCCGGCGGGCACGCCCGTCGGCTCGTCGAGCCTGCGCCGCCGGGCGCAGCTGATCCATTACCGCCCCGACCTGACGCTGGTCGAGTTCCGCGGCAACGTGCAGACGCGGATGCGGAAGCTGGACGAAGGCGTGGCCGAGGCGACCTTTCTCGCCATGGCCGGACTGACGCGGCTGGGGATGCTGGACGTGGTCCGCAGCGCCATCGCGCCCGACGAGATGCTGCCCGCCGTGGCTCAGGGCGCCATCGGGGTCGAGCGGCGCAAGGACGATGCCATCGCGGCGGCGATGCTGGCCGCGATCTCGGACCTGCCCACGACGCTGCGGGTGACGGCCGAACGCGCCTACCTGCGCCGGCTGGATGGGTCCTGCGAGACACCGCTGGCGGGGCTGGCGGAACTCGACGGCGAGAACCTGTGGCTGCGGGGCGAGATCCTGCTGCCCGACGGCTCACTATCTGTTAGGGGTGAGCGGCGGGGTCTGGTGACGAACGGCGTCGAGATGGGCCGCGACCTGGCCGAGGAACTGCTGGGCCGCGCCCCGCCCGAGTTCCGCGAACTCGCGGGCATCAACCCGGAACGGACCTCGCCGCCGGTCTAGGCGCCCGCGGCTTCGGCTACGGCCTCCCATGCCAGCAGGATCGAGGCGTGGCGGTTCGGGAAATCCCGCGCCGGCGTCAGCGCCTCGGCAGCCGCGAAAGCGCCCTCGGGCGCAGGAGCGCCCTCCGTCAGCATGGCGCGCAACGCATCGCGCCCCGCTGCCAGCTCGGCCGGGCTGCGCCCGATGACAGCCCCGCCCAGCACGGCGGCCGAGGCCTGCCCCAGCGCGCAGGCCCGCACCTCCTGCGCGAACTCCGTCACCACCCCGTCACTGACCACCACATGCGCCGTCACCGTGGACCCGCATTGGGGCGAGCGGCGCGTGGCCGATCCGGTCGGCGCAGGCAGGCGGCCGAGATGCGGGATATCCGCCGCCAGTGCCAGCAGCCTGCGCGAATACAGCGCCATCAGATCGTCGTCGGCCATTGCTTTTCCCCAATCCGTCCGCCCGTTAGATAGGCATCCAAGCGTGAAAGGAAAACCGATGTTCAACCCTTCGACCCTGCGTTTCGACGCAAACGGCCTGATCCCGGCCATCGCGCAGGACCATGCCTCGGGCGAGGTGCTGATGCTGGCCTGGATGAACGCCGAGGCGGTAAGCCGCACGCTTGACACGGGCCGCGTCACCTACTGGTCGCGCTCGCGCCAGTCCTTCTGGATCAAGGGCGAAAGCTCGGGCCATGTGCAGCGGCTGGTCGAGATGCGCGTCGACTGCGACCGCGACTGCCTGCTCATGCTGGTGGACCAGACCGGCCCCGCCTGCCACACCAACCGCCCCACCTGCTTCTACACCGCCGTCCGTGACGGCGCCGAGGTTGAACTCATGGCGCCCGAAACCTGAAGCTGCCTCAAGTGTCTTCTTTCTGGCCCAAATACCCATGCGGCAGTGACGCAGGACCGCCGCTTGCATCCCTCAGCCCAACAGCCGCAGCAATGTCCTCGGGCGAGGCGCCCTCGTCCCGGTAAAGCCGGATCGCGCGGGCGTCGTCGCGCTTGGCCAGCCGCTTGCCGGCGTCGTCCCGGATCAGCCGGTGATGATGGTAAAGTGGCTGCGGCAGGTCGAGCAACGCCTGAAGAAGAGCGTGGATATAGGTTGAGTCGAACAGGTCCTTGCCGCGTGTCACCAGCGTGATCCCCTGCGCGGCATCGTCCACGACGACCGACAGGTGATAGCTCGTCCCCATGCCGCGCCGGGCCAGAACCACGTCGCCCACGCCGGTGATGAAGTCCTCGGCGGTCAGCTCATGGCGCTGGCCCGGCAACACCGCCTCGTCGTGAAATCCGATGCGGTCGAAGGCTAGTCGTTCGAAGGCGCGGCGCGCGTCCAGCCGGATTGCGTCCTCGGGGCCCGCCTCCTCCATCGCCCGCCCGCGGCAGGTGCCGGGATAGACCGGGCCATCGGGGCCGATCACGCCCTCCTGCGGGGCCGACAGCGCCGCGGCGATGTCGGCGCGGCGGCACCGGCAGGGATAGAGTAGGCCCATTCCCGCCAGTTGGTCCAGCGCGGCCGTGTAGGCGGGCAGGCGGTCGGATTGGCGCATCACCGGCTCAGGCCAACTTAGCCCCAACCAGCGCAGGTCTTCGTAAATGGCAGCTTCCCATTCCGGGCGGCAGCGGGATCGGTCGATGTCCTCGACCCGCAGCAGGAACTCGCCGTGATCGGCCAGCCGCGCGGCGGTCAGCGCGGCGAAGGCGTGCCCGAGGTGCAAGGGCCCGGTCGGCGAGGGCGCAAAGCGCGTCCGCCTTACTGCGCCGAAAGCCACGCCGAAAAGTCCTGCTTGGCGCGGTCGGTATAGGCCGGATAGCGGTCCTTGCGGCCGCGCCGGCCTGCCTTGGCCTTGACCGGGGGGAACAGGCCGAAGTTGACGTTCATGGGCTGGAAGGTCTTCGCCTCGGCCCCGCCGGTGATGTGATGGACCAGCGCTCCCATCGCCGTCGTCCCGGGCGGAGGTGGCAGGTCTCGCCCCAAGGCCTGCGCGGCGGCCATGCGCCCGGCCAGCAAACCCATCGCGGCGCTTTCGACATAGCCCTCGACGCCCGTGACCTGGCCTGCAAAGCGGATGTTGGGACAGGAACGCAGCCGCATCCGGTCGTCCAGCAGTGTGGGCGAGTTCAGGAAGGTGTTGCGGTGGATGCCGCCCAGCCGCGCGAAGCCTGCCTCCTGAAGGCCGGGGATCATGCGGAAGACCTGGGTCTGCGCGCCGTATTTCATCTTGGTC
>NZ_JAUNPC010000033.1 GCF_030536915.1 Paracoccus sp. (in: a-proteobacteria) | reverse complement strand
ATTTGTGCAACAGAGCCCGCTCCGTCGCCTGTGATGCAAGTGCACGGTAGCGCAGCGCCATGCATTCCAAATAAGAGTGTTTCTGAAGCTAGCTCCGCGCAATATTGTGCCGCGCTATCCTCTACTTGTCCTCGGAAAAAGCCGCTGTTTTCCCGAGCGTATAGGCGAGCTGGCGAGGCACGCCGACTAATGGGAGTTTCTGCTCTCTGTTCGGTCACGAATGACCGCAATTCTAGCCTAGCTGCGGGTGCCAAGCCGCACTGCCGCATGACCGCTTTCCGCCCTTTGCTGTCAGTCTTGGATACCATGTAGCGGGTCCGGAGGTGCACGCGATGGTGGATGAACATCGGCGGCCAGCTCGCCGCACAAGGCCTGCAAGAGTTGGACGCTAGGTGCTTCGGCTCACGCCGACCATCGACGACAGTTCGACTTCTGTTCCATCTTCCTAGTCGCCACCCATGTCGAACCCGGAAGGCTCCACTCTTATGCAACTTAATTATTTCAATGGCTTCGCAGCGTATTCACCGAATCTGCACAGGCAACAGGCCTAGAGAATATCGGCTCAGAGAGAGCAGATCTGACCCCAGTCATGCACAGGTTGGTGAACATCCGTTACGGTACAAGGCTCTAAAACAAGGCAAAAATTTAGCCGAGGACTGTTAGAGAGAACCCTTGCGCTAGGGCGAGTGGCGGAGGCGGTGGGATTTGAACCCACGGTGGGGTTGCCCCCACGTCGGTTTTCAAGACCGGTGCATTAAACCACTCTGCCACGCCTCCTGTGCAAGCGGGATTATCCTTGGACAGGCGCAGGATCAAGCAAGCTCGTGCGGTCCTATCCGATGACAGTCGCTGACCATACCTGGAGCCGGCAGGTAAGCCGGCATGGCCCGGCGGACGAGGCCACTGTTCAGACCCACCAGCGTCCGGTGAGGGCAAGCCGGGCCAATGCGGCGCGGCGGGTGAGATCGGACAGATCGGGCGGCTTCCGCTTCAGGATCAGCGCGTCAAGGAAGCGGATCGGCGATGGACCGGGAAGCAGCGCCGGGGCCGCGGCGCGGGGCAGGGTGCGGCGGGCGGCTGCGGCCTTTCCGAACGCCTGCATGGCGATGTGCGCCAAGGCAGCCAGTTCCTGTGGATCCGCGCGGAAGAGGCCAAGACCAAGCTGTTGCAGCGCAGGCTGGGCGCGCAGCCAGGCGGTCAGCGCCGCGCCACGGCCCTGCGCCTGCAGGGCGGGCACATCCGGGGCGCCCAGCGTCCGGGCGGCATGCGACATCAGCGCGCCTCCGGTCGCGTCGGCATAGGCCACCACGGCCGCTGTGTCCTGAAAGGGCTCTCGTGCCGCGTCATGCCTGCGCGATTCGGCAAGGCCGGCGAACGCGGCCGCCTTGCTGCCCCATGCGGACCAGAGCGGCGACAGAAGCTCGTGCGGGGGCGGGGGCGCGTGCAGCGCCCCAAGGCGGTCCACCCACCATTGCACCCGCATCTCGGCGATCAGCGGGTCGCGGGCGGCAAGTGCCGTGCGGGCAAGCTCGGCGTTCAGGACATAAAGCGTGACCAGCCGCGCCTGTGCCTCTGCGGGCGCCAGCATCGCCATGGCGAAGCGGTCGGGGTCCTCGCGCCGCAGCCGCTCGGCCAGCAAGGCCAGCTCGGGGGGAAACCTGGCGCTCATGCGGCGCCGTCGCGGATCAGCTTCCAGCGGATCGCATCGACCAGCGCCTCGAAGCTGGCGTCCACGATGTTGGGGGACACCCCCACGGTGGACCATGCCGCGCCGCGGTTGTCGGTGAAGTCGATGGTCACGCGGGTCACCGCGTCGGTGCCTGCGCCGATGATCCGCACCCGGAAGTCGGCCAGCACCATCTCGTCGATGGATGCCTGCCATGGCCCGAGGTCCTTGCCGAGCGCCCGCCACAACGCGTTGACCGGGCCCGCGTCCTCGCCATTGGCACCGATGCTGTCGCTGGCCGACATCACCCGCTGGCCGCCGACCTGCGCCACTACCACCGCCTCGCTGACCGAGATGCGGCGGCCGATGGCGTTCAGGCGGCGCTCGACGGTGACGCGGTAACGCTCGATCTCGAAGAACGGGGGCAGGGCGCCCAGTTCCGCCCGCGCCAGCAGTTCGAAGGAGGCCTGGGCCGAATCGTAGGCGTAGCCCTGATCCTCGCGCTCCTTCACCGCGGCAAGCATGCGCGACAGGGCCGGGTCGCCGGGCTGCACCTCGATCCCTGCGCCGGCAAGCCGGGCGCGCAGGTTCGACTGGCCGGCCTGGTTCGACATCGGGATGACGCGCTCGTTCCCCACGGTCGCGGGGTCCACATGCTCGTAGGTCTGGGGGCCCTTGAGAATTGCGCTGGCGTGCAGCCCGGCCTTGTGGGCGAAGGCCGAGGCGCCGACATAAGGCGCGGCCCGCAGGGGCGATCGGTTCAGGATCTCGTCCAGCCGGCGCGAGATGCGGGTAAGGCTGGCCAGTGCCTCGGGCGTGACGCCGGTGGTCAGGGTGGAACGGAACGGCTCTTTCAGCAGAAGCGTCGGGATCAGGCTGGTGAGGCTCGCGTTGCCGCAGCGCTCGCCGAGGCCGTTCAGCGTCCCCTGCACCTGCCGCGCGCCCGCCGCGATGGCGGCCAGCGAGCAGGCCACCGCATTGCCGGTGTCGTCATGGGCATGGATGCCCAGCCGGTCGCCGGGGATGCCCGAGGCGATCACGGCGCGGGTGATCTCTCCCACGCGGTCGGGCAGGGTGCCGCCGTTGGTGTCGCAGAGCACGATCCAGCGAGCGCCCGCCTGATGCGCCGCACGCAGGCAATCGAGCGCATAGCCGGGATTCGCTTCGTAGCCGTCGAAGAAATGCTCGGCATCAAAGATCGCTTCGCGACCTTGCGTCGTGACATGGGCGATCGAGTCCGCGATGCAGCCGAGGTTTTCCTCAAGCGTGATGCCAAGGGCTTCCGTCACATGATAGTCATGCGTCTTGCCGACGAGGCAGACAGCCTTCGTCCCGGCATCCAGCACGGCGGCCAGCACGTCGTCGTTTCCGGCGGACCGGCCTGCGCGCTTGGTCATGCCGAAGGCGGTCATGGTGGCGCGGGTGGAGGGACCGGAAGCGAAGAACTCGCTGTCGGTGGGGTTCGCGCCGGGCCAGCCACCCTCGATGTAATCCACCCCGAGCGTGTCGAGCATCCGCGCGATCTCGGCCTTCTCGGCGGCCGAGAACTGGACGCCCTGGGTCTGCTGCCCGTCGCGGAGGGTGGTATCGTAGAGGGTGAGGCGGGGGGTCAAAGCAATGGCTCCAGTGCCACAGGGTCGAAGTCAGTGCCGGGCACGAGGTCGATGCCGCCCGCCTTCATACGCACCTCGACCCCTGCGGCGATCAATGCCGTCTTCAGCGCGTCGACAGCCGAGAAGTCCTTGCTGGCCTTTGCTTCTGTGTGCAGGCGGCTCATCTGTCCTGCAAGCGAGGCCAGCGCATCATCCACCTTGGTGTGCATCGTGTTCGCTGCTTGCTCGATCCCACCTTTGACCCATCCGCCCATCCCGTTCTCAAGAAGGCCGAGCATCCTGGCCGAAGCAAAGAAGTTTGCTTCGGCGGCAGCAGTATCCTGCGTCTCTGATATTTCCCGTGCCAACTGATGAAGTCGCGTAAGTGCACCCGCTGTGTTGAGATCGTCGGCCAGAGTCGCGAGCATGACTTCGTCAGCCGTGCCACCCTCGTAAGGCAGGATGTGATGGTGCCATTTCTCTAGCGTTGCGCGGGCCTCCCGCACCTTCTCCGCCGTCCAGTCCATCGGCTTCCGATAATGCGTCATCAGGAACACATACCGGATCACCTCTCCGGGTATCCCCTGATCCAGCAAATCCCGCACGGTGAAGAAATTGCCGAGCGACTTCGACATCTTCTTCCCCTCGACCTGCAGCATCTCGTTATGCAGCCAGACGCGGGCGAAATCCTCCTGCGGATGGGCGCAGCAGCTTTGGGCGATCTCGTTCTCGTGGTGGGGGAACTGCAGGTCGATGCCGCCGCCGTGGATGTCGAAGCTTTCCCCCAGCAGCGCCGCCGACATGGCCGAGCACTCGATATGCCAGCCCGGACGGCCGCGGCCCCAAGGGCTGTCCCAGCCCGGCTCTTCCTCCGACGAGGGCTTCCACAGCACGAAATCCATCGGGTCGCGCTTGAACGGCGCGACCTCGACGCGGGCGCCGGCGATCATGTCATCGACCGAGCGGCCGGAAAGCCGGCCGTAAGCCGGGAAGGACCGGACGTCGAACAGCACATGCCCCTCGGCGGCATAGGCGTGGCCCTTGGCGACCAAGGCTTCGATCATGGCGATCATCTGCGGGATATAGTCGGTCGCCCGCGGCTCGTGGTCGGGACGCAGGGCGCTCAGCGCGTCCATGTCGGCGTGATACCAGCCGATGGTCTCCTCGGTGCGCTCGCGGATCAGGTCCTCCAGCGGGCGGGGGTCACCGGCCTGCTGGCGGGCTAGCGCCGCCGCGTTGATCTTGTCGTCCACATCGGTGAAGTTGCGGACATAGGTGACGTGATCTGCGCCATAGACGTGGCGCAGCAGGCGGTAGAGCACGTCGAAGACCACCACCGGTCGGGCATTGCCCAGATGCGCGCGGTCATAGACCGTGGGTCCGCAGAGATACATCCGCACATTGGCCGGATCGATGGGCGCGAACGCTTCCTTGCGGCGAGTGCGCGTGTTGGTCAGCTTGATCTGGACCATGAATTCCCCCTTGGGCGGGGTTCAAGTCGCGCGTGAACGTCCCGCCTGGCCTTGTGTCAGACGGTAATGCAGCAGATGGTCGGGCGCCCGTTCATGACGAACGCCTTAGCAGCGGCAGGCTGGGCGGGCAAGCGGCAGCGTCGCCGCAAGCGGACAGGCAGGGGCCGTTCCTCAAGCCGCCGCATTGACCCCCGAGATCATCAGCCGGTCCCGGCCGCTGCGCTTGGCCCGCAGCAGCGCGTCGTCGGCCTGCTCCATCAGCGCCGTCGCGCGGCTGCGCGGATCATGCGGACCCGGACCCATGCTGGCAATGCCTGCCGAGATGGTGATGCGCAGGGCGCTTGCCTCATCGCGGCCGGGCAGGCGTATCCGCTCATCGGACACGAGGGCGCGCATCCGGCGGGCCACGGCGGCGGCCTCGGTTTCCGAGGTGTCGGGCAGGATGGCCAGGAACTCCTCTCCGCCGACGCGGGCGACGAAGCCGGGTGCCGGCACCGCGCGGTCGAGCCGCGCGGCCACATCGGCCAGGACGGCATCGCCGGCGGCATGGCCATGGCGGTCGTTGACCTCCTTGAAGCGGTCGATGTCGATGGCGACGATCGTGCAGGTGCCACAGTCGCGGCTGCACAGCTCGACCAGGCGCGGCAGCGCGTAGCGCCGGTTCGGCAGGGCCGTCAGCGGATCGATCCAGGCAAGTGAGCGTTCACGTTCCTCGGCGGCGCGGCGTCCATCGGCGGACAGCTTGCGCCGGATCAGCGCATCCAGCCGCAGCGCCGCCTCGTCGGCCATTCCGTCCGCCGTCAGCATCGACAAGAGCGCATCGCCTGCGCCAAGGTCGAGCGCGACCGGCATCATGTCGCGCCGCTGCGGTTCCAGCACCACCGCGAAAGCCGCGTCACGGGACGACCGGCGAGAGCGCAGTTCGGACAGCAGCCGCAGCCCGTCGCCGGGCTGCGCCATGTCCGCGGCGATCAGGTAAAGGTCGGGCACCAGCCCCACCGCCGCCTCGGCCAGAGCCCGTTCGGGGTCGGCGATCCGCAACTGCGCCGCAAGCCGCGGCGCCAGCGCGTGCCGCCATCCCATCGCGGTGCCCGTCTCACCCGCGATTAGCAGGACCGACCGCGCCGCGGTGGCAGGGGCGGGCAGGAACGCCTGCTGCTCCTCGGCCATGCCCGGAACGGCAGGTGCCGCGGCGGCATGGTGGCGATCCCGCATCAGCGCGCGGATGCGCGCGAAAAGGTCGCCTTCGTCTAGGGGCAGTTCCAGAACGGCCGCGGCCCCCGCTTTCAGGGCGGCGATTCGCTGGTCTTGCGGAACCATCATCACCACGGGCAGGCTCGGCTCTGCACACGCGATGCGTTCGCAAAGCTCGACCGGCTCCATGTCGCCGGGGGGGCCGCCGATCAGGACGATGCCGGGTCGGCAGCGCGCCAGGACCGCCAGCGCCTCCGCGCCCGTGCGGGCTGTCAGCGGGTCGTAGCATGCCGCCGCAAGACGCACCTTGAGCGTGATCCGGTTCGTGGCCGTGCCATCGACCACCAGGATTTGCCCTTCCATGCCTGCTCCTCGCGGGTTGCGCTTGTGGGGACAATCTGCGTGGAACTGATTAACAAACCGTTTCCCTTCCCCGCCATCACCATGGCGTGCTTGCGGATGGCGCGGCGCAAGGGCATGAGGCAGGCCATGATCACGCGCAGTTCCCTTGACGCCCTTGCCGAAGCGATCCTCGGCCATCTTGCCGGATGTCCCGACCTGGTCGAGGCGCTTTGCGCGGAAACCGGCCTTGATCCGGCCGACCTGCGCGCCCTTGCGGCCGCGCCGTCGACGGATTTCGCCTCGGCCCTGGTGGACTTCATTTGCGCCAGCGACGACCGGCTTGCCGCCTTCGCGGCGGCGTCGGGCTGGCCCGAGGCGACGGTCGCCCATACCCGCCAGGCGCTTGCCGCCGGCGTTCTGCGCTGATCTTTACCGGATCTTAAGTTCTGCCGGTCAAGCTGGACGGAAGGCAGGAGAACGGGATGCACGGGCTGGTCAACCGCGCGATCGAGGAATTCGCCCGCGGCACCTATGGTGAGGCGGTCTGGACGGCGACGGCAAGGGCGGTCGGGGTCGATCCGCGTGGATTCGAGATCATGGACAGCACCGAAGCCGAGATCACCGGCGCGCTGATCGCGGCCCTTGCGGGGCAGCTCGGCCGCTCGCCGCCGGAACTGGCCGAGGATCTGGGCGCCTGGATGGCGCAACTCGCGCCGATGCGGCGGCTTCTGCGTTTCGCCGGCAGCGATTTCGCCGCCTTCATGATGAGCCTCGAGGAACTGCGGGGGCGCGGCCAGATGGTGGTCCACCGGCTCAGGCTGCCGGTGCTGTCGGTCACGCCCACCGCTTCGGGGTGGGAAATCCGGTCCTCATGCGATCCCCTGTGGCTGCATGCCGTGGCAGGGATGCTGCATGCCATGGCTGACGATTACGGGGTGCTCGCGGTGATCGAGGTGGCGGGGGGGCGGGTCCGGGTCGATGTTCCGGTGATCGATTTCAACGCCGGCCGGCCCTTCTCGATCAGCGATCCGACCGTGGGTGCCGCGTGACGCTGGCAGAAGCCGCGCTGATGCTGATGCCGATGCACCTGCATCTGGATGCGCATGGGCAGATCCTGTCGGCAGGCCCGACCCTGCGGCGGATCGTCGGCGAGGCAGAGACCTTTGCCGCGGCCTTCGAGCCTGTCGGCGCCGACGCCGCGACCCCGCTTGCCGCGCTGGCCGAGGCCGAGCGGGTGTTCCTGCGCGTGCGGTCCTCGCCGGGCCAGATCCTGCGCGGGCGGGCGATTGGGCTTGCGGGGGGCGGGCTGCTGCTGAACCTCGGGCTGGGCATCGGCCTTGTCGATGCCATCCGCCGCTATGACCTGACCGACCGGGACTTCGCCCCCGCGGATCTGGCGATGGAGTTCCTGTTCCTGCATGAGGCCAACAGCGCCATGACGCAGGAACTGTCGCGCGCCAACAGCCGCCTGGTCGCGGCCCGGACCCGCGCCGAAGCCGAGGCTTTCACCGATCCGTTGACCGGGCTTTACAATCGCCGCGGCCTGCAACTGGCCTTCGAGGCGCTGCGGCAGGGGGCCATGCACAGCGATCCGCAGCACTTCTCGCTGATCGTCATGGACCTCGATCACTTCAAGCCCCTGAACGACAGCCTGGGTCACGCTGCGGGGGACGAGATGTTGCGACAGGTCGCATCCAGCCTGCGCGCCATCGTGCGCGAGGTCGATACGGTCGCGCGCACCGGCGGCGACGAATTCGTCCTGCTGCTGCCGGGCTTGTGCGATCCCGCCGTGCTTGAGGCGATGGGCCGCCGCATCATCCAGCGGATCGAAACGCCGGTGGAGATCGCCGGAACGCTCAGCCGCGTATCGACCAGCCTCGGGGTCGCGATCTCATCCCGTTATCAGCGGATCACCTGGGCCCGGATGGAGGCCGACGCCGATGCCGCGCTTTATGCCGCCAAGCACGCCGGCCGTGGCTGCACCCGCATCGCCGCCGGAGAGGAGAATGCGCCGGGACGCAGGACCGCGAAGAAGGAACGGCACTGACCGGACCGCCCGTCATTTCCCGGCGCGCACCGACCGTCCCGCCGTTCCCGCAGCCTGGCGCGGGAACGGCCATCGCCGCCCGGATGCCTCATCCCCCGGCCTTCAGCACCTCGCCCAGCGTGCCGATCAGCTCGTCGATCTGCGCTTCCGAGATGATCAGCGGCGGGGAGAGGGCGATGATGTCGCCGGTCACGCGGATCAGGATGCCGGCCTCGAAGGCGCGCAGGAAGGCGTCGAAGGCGCGCTTGCCGGGCTGGCCCTCGATGGGCGCAAGCTCGACCGCGCCGATCAGGCCCATGTTGCGGATGTCCACCACATGGGGGTGGTCGGCCAGCGAATGCAGCGCCTTTTCCCAATGCGCCTCCAGCGCCGACGCGCGGGTCAGCAGCCCGTCCTCCGCATAGGTTTCCAGCGTCGCAATGGCTGCAGCCGAGGCGATGGGGTTGCCGGAATAGGTGTAGCCGTGGAACAGCTCGATCACGTGATCCGGCCCCTGCATGAAGGCGTCGTGGATCGCCCCCGAGGTCAGCACCGCCCCCATCGGGATCACGCCGTTCGTCAGCCCCTTGGCGCAGGTGATCATGTCCGGCACCACCCCGAAATGCTGCGCCGCAAAGGGCGAGCCCAGGCGGCCGAAGCCGGTGATGACCTCGTCGAAGATCAGCAGGATGCCATGCTTGCGGGTGATCTCGCGCAGGCGGTCCAGATAGCCCTTGGGCGGCAGCAGGACGCCGGTGGACCCGGCCATCGGTTCCACGATCACGGCCGCGATGGTGTCGGCGCCGTGCAGGGCGACGATGCGTTCCAGTTCATCCGCCAGATGCGCGCCATGTTCCGGCTGCCCCCGCGTCATGCGATTTTCCGGCAGATGCGTGTGGGGCAGGTGGTCCACGCCCGCCAGCAGCGAGCCGAAGACGCGGCGGTTGTTCACGATCCCGCCCACGGAAATCCCACCGAAGCCGACGCCGTGATAGCCGCGTTCCCGCCCGATCAGGCGGGTCCGGCTGCCCTCGCCCCGCGCCCGGTGGTAGGCGAGCGCAATCTTCAGCGCCGTGTCCACCGCCTCGGAACCCGAGTTGGTGTAGAAGACATGCTCCATCCCCTCCGGCGCGATGTCGACAAGGCGGTTGGCGAGTTCAAAGGCCGTCGGGTGGCCCATCTGGAAGGCCGGGGCATAGTCCAGCGTCCCCGCCATGTCGCTGATCGCTTGGGTGATGCGCGGCCGTGTGTGGCCTGCGTTGCAGCACCACAGACCCGCCGTTCCGTCCAGCACCTGCCGCCCGTCGGCGGCGGTGTAGTGCATGTCCTTCGCCGCCACCAGCATCCGCGGCGCCTGCTTGAACTGCCGGTTCGCCGTGAAGGGCATCCAGAAGGCGTTGAGGTCGTTCGGGGCGGGTTTGCGGTCCAGGGGCATGGCAAGCTCGTTCGGATGGGGGGTCGCGGGACGCTAGCACGGGGCAGGGTGCAGTCAAGCGCGGGCTTGCCAAACCACTGCCGCCGCACCAGATATCCCGCCGCTGCTCATGAGGGCGATTCGATGTCCGAGCCTGCCGTCACCGACCTGCGCGACCCCGAGCCTTCCGAGATCCACCCACCGCCCGACGCGCTTGGCGCAGGGCTGGTGCTGGCCTGCCTGGGCGTCGTCTTCGGCGACATCGGCACCTCGCCGCTTTACGCCCTGCGCGAGTCGCTGGTCCATGCGCATGAGCATGGCATGGCCGAGACGGCGGTGATCGGCATCGTGTCCATGCTGTTCTGGACGGTGATGCTGATCGTGACGGTGAAATACGTCGCGCTGATCCTGCGGGCCGACAACAACGGCGAGGGCGGCACCCTGTCGCTGGTCGCCAAGGCACAGGGCGCGCTGGGCGGTCGGCGGGCCTGGTGGCTGTATCTGACCGGCATCGTCGGCGTCTCGCTGTTCTTCGGCGACGCGATGATCACCCCCGCGATGTCGGTGATGGCCGCGATCGAGGGGATGGAACTGGTCGTCCCCCATGCCTCGGACTGGGTCGTGCCGGTCACGCTGGTGATCGTCATCGCGCTGTTCTGGGTCCAGAGATCGGGGACCGAGGCGGTGGCACGGCTGTTCGGCCCGGTGATGCTGGTGTGGTTCGGGGTGATGGGCGTCCTTGGCGCCTCGCATATCATGGACGACGCGCGAATCCTGCAGGCGCTGAACCCGCTGCGCGCGGCGGGCTTCATCGCGCAGAACGGATACGGGGCGCTGCCGGTCATGGGCTCGGTCTTTCTGGCCGTGACGGGGGCCGAGGCGCTTTACGCCGACATGGGCCATTTCGGCCGTCGCCCGGTCAGGATCTCGTGGCTCTGGATCGTGCTGCCGGCGCTGACGCTGGCCTATGCGGGGCAGGGCGCGATGGTGCTGTCGCACCCGGAACGCGCCGCCAATCCCTTCTTCCTGATGGCGCCGGACTGGTTCCTGCTGCCCTTGGTGCTGCTGGCGACGGCGGCCACGGTGATCGCCAGCCAGGCGGTGATCTCGGGCGCCTTCTCGGTCGCCCAGCAGGCGGTCCAGCTGGGGCTGGTGCCGCGGCTGGACATCCAGCATACCTCGGACCGGCAGGCGGGGCAGATCTACCTGCCGCGCGTCAACATGATCCTGATGGCCGGGGTTTGCGCGCTGGTGCTGGCCTTCGGATCGTCGGCGCGGCTTGCCAGCGCCTATGGCATCGCGGTGACGGGCGACATGGTCATCACCTCGATCCTGGCGATCGTCGTCTTCCGCCATGCCTGGGGCTGGCGCTGGGTGGTGGTGCTGGCGATCATGCTGCCGATCCTGGCGATCGAGCTGGTCTTCCTTTACGCAAACCTGCTGAAGGTGCCGGACGGGGGCTATATCCCGCTGATGTTCGCCGCCACGGTCGTCACCTTCATGGGCGTCTGGATGCGCGGCACGCAGATCATCCAGCGCCGGCTGTCGTCCGAGGCCATCAAGCTGGATTTCCTGGCCGCCAAGCTGGAGGCGAGCCCGCCCACCATCGTGCCCGGCACGGCGGTGTTCCTGACGGCGGATCCCGCCTTCGCGCCGCCCGCCTTGATGCACAACCTCAAGCACAACCGCGTCCTGCATGAGCGCAACTACGTCGTCCGGGTCGAGACGGCCACCACCCCCACCGTCCCCGACGCCGATCGCTTCCGCATCGAGGCAGTGACGCCCCGCTTCTGGCGGCTGCGGCTGCGCTTCGGTTACATGGAGCAGCCGAACGTCCCCCGTGCGCTGGCGCTGGGCCGGGCGCAGGGGCACCGCTTCGAACTGATGGGCACATCCTATTTCCTCAACCGCCGTTCGCTGAGGGTCGGGAAGGGGCGGATGATGCCGCTCTGGGCCTCGCGGCTTTATGCGGGTATGTATCGCTCGGCCTCCGAGCCCACGAACTTCTACCGACTGCCGACGAACCGGGTGGTGGAACTGGGCCAGCAGTTGAACATCTAGGCCCGTCCGCTCAGGTCCGCGCGTAGACGTCGTCGTAGCGGATGATGTCGTCCTCGCCCAGATAGACGCCGGTCTGGACCTCGATCAGCACCATGGGCACCTTGCCGGGATTTTCCATCCGGTGGACGGCGCCGAGGGGGACGTAGATCGACTGGTTTTCCGTCACGAGCGACACCTTGTCGTCCACCGTCACCTTTGCGGTCCCGCTGACGACGATCCAGTGTTCGGATCGGTGGACGTGGCTTTGCAGCGACAGGGACGCGCCGGGATGGACCACGATGCGCTTGACCTGGAAGCGATCCCCCATCACCAGCGTCTCGAACCAGCCCCAGGGCCGGTGATCGCGCAGGAAGCTTTCCGCCTGCCGCGCGCCCTTGGATTTCAAGGCCGTGACAGCCTGCCGCACGTCTTGCGCCCGGTCCATGCCCGCGACCAGCACCGCGTCGCCGGTCGCGACCACCATCATGTCCTTCAGCCCGATGCCCACGACCTGCACATCGTCGTCCTCCGACCGCAGCAGGACGTTGTCGCAGTCAATCGCCGTGGATCGTTCATCGGCGATGACGCCGCGCCAGGCAGGGGTGTCCACCTGCGCCTCGCGCCAGACGGCGTCCCAGCCGCCCAGGTCGGACCAGTGTTCCGAAAAGCGCACGACCGACAGGTTGTCGGCCTTTTCCATCACTGCATAGTCGATGGAAAGATCCGCCAGCGCTTCCCACGGCTCGGGCGCGAGCCGCAGGAAGCCGAGGTCCTTCTTGGCCCCAGCCAGCGCAGCCTCGACGGGCTGCAGGAACTCGGGCGCGTGGGCGCGGAAGGCCGCGATCATGCTGCGGGCGGTGAACAGGAAGATGCCCGCGTTCCAGAGGAACCGGCCCTCGGCCAGCATCGCGCGGGCGGTTCCGGCATCCGGCTTTTCGACAAAGCGGCGCAGGGGAGCGGGGCTGTCACCGGTGTCACCGTCGAGTTCGAGATAGCCGTAGCCGGTTTCAGGCCGGGTCGGCGCGATCCCGAAGGTCACGATTCGCCCTTCCTGCGCCAGCGGCACTCCCTGATCGACGGCGAGGCCGAAGGCTTCGGCATCGGGAACGACATGGTCCGAGGGCGCGACCAGCATCAGCGCATCGGGATCGTTCGCCCCCAGATGCAGGGCTGCCGCAAGGATCGCCGGCGCGGTGTTGCGCCCGGTAGGCTCGATCAGGATGGCGGCGGGGGTGATTCCCACCTCGGCCAGTTGCTCGGTCACGATGAAGCGGAAATCGGCGTTGGTCAGCACCAGCGGATCGGCATAGCGGGGACCGGAGAGCCGCTGTGCCGAGGCTTGGAACAGCGAGCGTTCCCCGATCAGCGGCGCGAACTGCTTGGGGAAGGACTTGCGCGAGACGGGCCAGAGCCGCGTGCCCGAGCCACCGGACAGAAGGACGGGGATCACGCGGGTCATGGCAGGTGGCTTCCTGAGGCAAGGGGGCGAATCATTGGCGCAAGCCTCGGTCAATGCGCGGCAAAGCGCCATCAGCCTGCCGGACAGACAAAAGCCCGCAAGGATGCGGGCTTTCTGGCGCATGGTCGGGGTGGGTTCAGCCGCCCCAAGTGCGCAGCGGGCCGCAGTCCATATGCACGAAGTTCGAGCTGGAATACTTGCCGACGCCGCCGGCCCGGCATGCCGCCGCAGCCTTGTACATCTGGTTGACCGAGCGCGACTTGAGCCGCAGGTCGGCCGCCTTGCCGGTCATGTGCAGCGAGTTCCGGGCCACCCCGCCGCTGCGCGAGCGCAGCATCGCGTTCGTCTTGGGCGAGCGGTAGCCCGACAGCATCATGTAGGGTTCGTTGGTCTGCATCAGCCGGGCGCTGGCGGCTGCGATGTCCACCATGCGCGGGTCGATGCCGATCACCTGCCCCGTGCGCCAGTCGCGCATGAAAATGTTGATTTCATTCAGGGCGTCGCGGATATACCTGCCATCCGCCCAGTACACGGTGTCGATGCTTTCACCCGTCCGGCCCGAATACATCCGCACCCGTCGGTAATCGCCGGCGCCACGGACGACCCCAAAGGCATTGGCCATCACCGGGGCCGCAGCGACCGTCGTCGCTGCGAACACGCCGAGAAGGCCGCGACGCGAGAATTCGAAACTCATGTTCAGATCCGCCTGTCCTGCGTTGTGCGTGCCATCGTTTGGCATGTCCGGGTTTCTCCCGGATTGGTTGAGAATATGTCACCGCGTCGCCGGTTGCGGAACTGTGAGTTCCTTGTGACGGCGATTTCACGCCATTATAGGCGAAAAATCGCCTATGCTCCAAGCGGAGCCGTGGCAGCAGCGGTCAGGGTGTCGCGCGGGTGCAACGGGATCGGCAGAAATGCCGCGCCGTTCCGGTTCAATCCGGGCATCGCAGCCCTTTAGGATAAGGTGCGTCTCATGCGGGGATTGAAACGTTTGCTGCCATCCATGTCCTCTCTCGCGCGGGTTGCCCGGACGATTCTTCTTTCCGCCCTGTTGCCGGTGGCGTCACACGCAGGGGTTGCGCCCTCGCCACGGCTGGCGTTCACGCCGGACGAGTGGAATCTGGCTCGCGGGGTCGCGCGGCAGCCGGGGTTGGCGGCATGGTACGGCTCGACCGGGCTGGTGCCGGTGTTCACCTCTGCCGACGCCGCGCCGCGCAGGGACGCGCTGATTGCAGCGGTGGGGCAGGCTGCCGCCCATGGCCTGCCAGATGCCTACGGCGCCGACCGGCTGCTTGCGCTTGAAAACCGCACGGACCCGGCGGCCGAGATCGCCTTTGCACAGGCCTTTGCGGACTGGACCCATGATGTGGGCGGCGGCATCCTCGACCCGCGCCGCGTCGATCCCGAGAACCGGCGCGAGGTGATCCGCATCCCCACGGACGAACTTCTCGCCCGCTTCGTCGCCGCGCCGGACCCTGCCGCGATGCTGGCCGGGGTGCCGCCGCAAGGCGCGCAATACCGGGTCCTGCAGGCGGCGCTTGCCGCGCAGATGGGGCCCGCAGTCGGCGCGGATGTGCCGCGCGTTCCGCCGGGCCTGTGGCGGGAAGGGATGCGCGACGCGGCGATCAGCCGGCTGCGGGCCCGTCTCGCTGCCCTGGGCTTTGTGGCGGACAGTTCCGATCCCGAGCTTTTCGACAGCGGCCTTGCCGGGCAGGTCGCCGCCTATCAGACCCGCGTCGGCCTGCATTCCGACGGCATCGCCGGCCCCCGCACGGTGGACCGCATGAACGGCGGCAGTGCGCCGCGCGACCTGCTGGTGGCACTTGAGCGGATGCGTTGGCTGAACGGGCATGACCTGGACGCCCGGATGATCTGGGTGAACCTGCCCGAGTTCAACGTCCGCGTTATGGAGGGCGGGCGCGCCATCTTCGAAAGCCGCGCGGTGATCGGCAAGGACAAGGACGACTGGCGCACGCCCGAGTTCTCGGACGTGATGCAGAACGTCGTCGTGAACCCGAGCTGGAACGTCCCGCGGTCCATGGCGATCCGCGACTACCTGCCGCGCCTGCAGCAGAACCGCCATGCGGTCGCGCATCTGGACGTGGTGGACAGCCGGGGCAGGGTGGTCGCCCGCGAGGGGATCGACTTCTCGCGCTTCACGGCGAAGACCTTTCCCTATCGGCTGCGGCAGAAGCCCAGCGACGACAATGCGCTGGGCGAGGTCAAGTTCATCTTCCCGAACCCGATGAACATCTACCTGCATGACACGCCCTCGAAAGGGCTGTTCGGGGAACGCACCCGCGCCTTTTCCAACGGCTGCATCCGGGTGCAGAAGTCGGTGGACCTGGCGCATGTGCTGCTGGAAGGCGTGGCCGACGATCCCGCCGCGACTTATGCCCGCGCGCGGCAATCGGGGAACGAGCGGTTCCTCAAGACCCTGCCGCTGCCGGTGCATATCGTCTATTTCACCACCATCGCGGACGAGGATGGCACGATCCGCCATTTCCCGGATGTCTATGGCCGGGACGCGGCGGTCTGGGCCGCGCTGAAGGCGCGGGCGCCTGCCGGGGTGGAAACGGCGGCGCTTGCCGAATAGGACTGTTGCGCAAGGAGGACGTCCGATGACGATAACCCTGGCGGAACTGGCCCAGGCCCTTGGCGCGCGGCTCTGGGGCGACGGCGCGCTGCGGATCACCGGCGCGGCCGAACCGGCCCAGGCGGGGCCTGCCGCGGATGGCAGCGCCGTGATCGCGACGGCGATGGCGCCACAATATGCGTCCTCGCTGGCGCCGGGCGCGGCGGCGCTGATCTCGGAAGGCATGGACCCCGAGGCGATGGGCCTTGCCGGCGCGGTGATCGTGGCGCGCCCCCGGTTGGCGATGGCGGGGCTGACTCAGGCGCTGGACCGCGGCCCCCGGATCGCGCCCGGCATCCACCCGAGCGCCGTGATCGACCCCTCGGCCGAGATCGGCGAGGGTGCGGCCATTGGTCCCTTTGTCGTCATCGGCGCCGGCGTGCGGCTGGGCGTGCGGGCGCGGATCGACGCCCATGTGACCATCGGCGCGGATGCGGTGCTGGGCGATGACGCCCTGCTGCACGCGGGCGTCCGCATCGCCCATGGCGTGACCGCGGGCGCACGGCTGATCGTGCAGCCCGGCGCCGTCATTGGCGGGGATGGCTTTTCCTTCGTCACCCCCGAAGTCTCGGGCGTCGAGGAAATCCGGCACACCCTCGGCCACCGGGGCGAGGTCCGTGAGCAGCATTGGGTCCGCATCCATTCGCTGGGCGGCGTGACGTTGGGCGATGACGTGGAAATCGGGGCGAACTCGACCATCGACCGGGGCACGATCCGGGCGACCTCGATCGGCTCGGGCACCAAGATCGACAGCCTCGTGCAGATCGGCCACAACGTCCGCATCGGCCGCGACTGCCTGCTTTGCGGGATGGCGGGGGTCGCCGGTTCTGCCCGGATCGGGGACCGGGTCGTGTTGGCGGGAAAGGCTGCGGTGAACGACAACATCTTCGTCGGCGACGACGTGATCGCGGGCGGCGCCAGCAACATCTTCACCAATGTCCCGGCCGGGCGGGTGATCCTCGGGTCGCCGGCGGTGAAGATGGAAACCCAGATCGAGATCAACAAGGCCATGCGCCGGTTGCCGCGGATGGCCGCGCAATTCGCCGAACTGCAGAAGACCGTCACACGGCTGATGCAGAAGGACTGAAGAAAGCGCCCATGACCCAGAGCATTCACGACCGAATCGTCGCCATCATCGCCGAGCAGGCGATGATGGACCCCGAACAGATCACCCCTCAGGCGACGCCGGTGGACCTCGGCATCGACAGCCTCGGTCTGGTCGAGTCTATCTTCGCCATCGAGGAAGCCTTCGACATCGTCATCCCCTTCAATGCCAACGAACCCGACCAGTCGGACTTCGACGTCTCGTCGCTGGGCTCGATCATCGCCGCCGTCGAGAGGCTGGTGGCCGAAAAGGAATGAGTGCGCCAGCCATGGCGGCGCCCCAGGGTCCGCGCCGGGTGGCGATCACCGGCATGGGCACGATCAATGCGCTGGGCCGCAACGTGCCCGAGACGCTGGAGGCCATGCGCGAAGGCCGCTGCGGCATCGGCGCGCTGGACTTCCAGGATGTCGAGCGGCTTTCCGTCCGCATCGGCGCCCAGGTCCGTGGCTGGAACCCCGAGGCCTGTTTCAACCGCCAGCAGATCTCGCTTTACGACAGGTTCACCCAGTTCACGCTGCTGGCCGCGAAAGAGGCGGTGGCGCAGTCCGGGTTGAACTTCCAGGGGGAACTCGGCCTCTGTTCCGGCGTGGTTCTGGGCACCGCCGGCGGCGGGCTGAACACCTGGGACGAAAATTACCGCGCCGTCTATGAGGAGGGAAAGAACCGCGTCCATCCCTTCGTAGTGCCGAAGCTGATGAACAACGCGGCCGCCAGCCATGTCAGCATGGAGTTCGGGTTGCGCGGCCCGGCCTTCACGGTGGCGACGGCCTGCGCAAGCTCGAACCACGCGATGGGCCTTGCCTTCCAGATGGTCCGCTCGGGCGCGGCGCGGGTCATGCTGTCGGGCGGGTCCGAGGCGATGCTGTGCTTTGGCGGCATCAAGGCTTGGGAGGGGCTGCGCGTGATGTCCCGCGATGCCTGCCGCCCGTTTTCGGCCAACCGCAACGGCATGGTGCAGGGCGAGGGCGCGGGCGTCTTCGTCTTCGAGGATTGGGATCACGCGGCCGCCCGCGGCGCCGACATCCTGGCCGAGGTCGTGGGCTTCGCCATGTCGGCGGACGCGCAGGACATCGTGATGCCATCCGCGCAAGGGGCGGAACGCGCGATTCTGGGCGCGATGCGGGACGCAGGCCTGAGCGCCGAAGATATCGGCTACATCAATGCCCATGGCACCGGGACGGCGGCCAACGACAAGACCGAATGCGCCGCGGTGGCCCATGCCTTCGGCCACCATGCCGACAAGCTGATGATCTCTTCCACCAAGGCCATGCACGGCCATGTCATCGGCGGCACTGGCGCGATCGAGCTTTTGGCCTGCGTCATGGCGTTGCGCGACGGCATCATCGCCCCCACCATCGGCTATGAGGAACCGGACCCTGAATGCGCGCTGGATGTCGTCCCCAATGTCGCCCGCGAGGCGAAGGTGGGCGCGGTTCTGTCGAATGCCTTCGCTTTCGGCGGGCTGAACGCGGTGATCGCGCTCAAACGGGCATGACCTGCGCTTGGTCGAAACGTTGCATGGGTATTTGACCCGGAAAGAAGCCACGGGGTTGCGCCCCGGCCACCCCCGCCGGTCTGACGGGAACGGGATGTCTCACCATGATGACCGGGGCGACTTCTCTCTGGGCGGTCATCGGCTCCCCAGCCTGTACCGCGACTCAGGCTATGCGGCAGAAATCCTGAGATCAGGTTAACGGGCTTCTTTCCGGGTCAAATACCCATGCGGCCGTGACGCGGGTGCAAGCTCGCATCTTTTCATCCGGGCGGTCATCGCCTATCCCCATGGCTGCAGACAAAGGACCCCGCTGATGGCCAGGATCACCTATATCGAATGGAACGGCACCCGGCACGAGGTCGAGGTGCGTCCCGGCATGACCGTGATGGAAGGCGCCCGCGACAACGGCATCCCCGGCATCGAGGCCGATTGCGGCGGTGCCTGCGCCTGTTCCACCTGCCACGTTTATGTTGCCCCCGAATGGGTGGACCGCCTGCCGCCAAGGGATCCGATGGAGGCCGACATGCTTGATTTCGCCTGGCAGCCCGACCCTGACCGCTCGCGCCTGACCTGCCAGATCAAGGTCACGCCGGAACTGGACGGGCTTGTCGTGCAGATGCCCGAGAAGCAGATCTGAGCCGGGAGAGAGAGGGCTGCGGCTTCGTTCTGACCGCTGCCTGAACCTGCCGCCGTCATCGCCGGGCTTCTTGCCGAGAACGGCTGCAGCATCACCGACCGGTCGGGGTCTGAAGATGAAACAAGCCGCCGCGTCTTCCTGAACGGTAGCCGGGCGCTCGTGTTCTCGGCCAGCCCCGGCCGCTATGCCTTGGAAACGGCGGGCTGATCCCTCCGCCAGTCGGTCAGCAGCAGGTCGGCGAAGCCTTCAAGGGCGGCCGTGGCCTTGGTGTATTCATCCTCGTCGGGATTGCCCGCTTCCCACAGCGCAAGCTGCCGGTCCACGTAAAGCCGGGCGAGCCCATAGCTGAAGGCGCGCGACACAAGCGACAGCAGCATCGGGTCCATGTCCGGACGCAACTGGCCTTGATCGCGGGCGCGAGTCAGCATCGAGAGGGTCAGTTGCTGCAGCGCGTTGTGGTAGCGGTTGACCTCTCCCTTGTCCAATGTCCCGCGGATCATCCGCGAGTTCAGCACCTGGAAATCGTTGCGGTTCTCGATCGCCCATTCGACGTAGGCGCGGCCCAGTTCCACCAGTTGATGCGCAGGCGTCTGGTCCGACAGGCCGCTCAGCCGCCGGGTCAGGTGGTCAAGCTGCCGGCGCAGCGCGCTTTCCGCGACATTCTGCAGGACGGCTTCGGTCGAGGGAAGCAGGCTGCGGGCCACCCTGGGGTCGATGCCGGTTTCCGAAGCCAGGCTGTCAGGCTCGCAGCAGGGCGGATCGGCCGTCACCAGCCGCTCGCAGGCAGCCCGCAGAAGGACGTCCATGGCCGATTCGCCGGGTTTCACCGGAGCTTTCCCCACAAGTGACACAGGTCAGTATGCGTCAACCTGAACGTGAACGGCCCCGATGGCAATCAGCTTTCGGCGCGTGCCTGACGTTTGCGTTCATGCGGGTCCAGATGGCGCTTGCGCAGCCGCACGATCTTGGGCGTGACCTCGACCAGCTCGTCGTCGTCGATATAGGCGATCGCTTCCTCGAGGCTCATCCGCACCGGGGGCGTCAGCCGCACCGCCTCGTCCGTGCCCGAGGCGCGCACGTTGGTCAGTTTCTTGCCCTTGAGCGGGTTCACCTCAAGATCGTTGTCGCGGGAATGTTCGCCGATGATCATGCCTTGATAGACCTGCTCCTGCGCGCCGATGAACAGGCGGCCGCGTTCCTCGAGGTTCCACAGGGCATAGGCAACGGAAACGCCGTCCTCCATCGAGATCAGCACGCCCTGCCGCCGCCCCTGGATCGGACCCTTGTAGGGCGCCCAGTCGTGGAAGATGCGGTTCAGGACGCCGTTGCCCCGGGTGTCGGTCATGAACTCGCCCTGGTAGCCGATCAGGCCACGCGAGGGCACATGGGCGACGATCCGGGTCTTGCCGTGGCCTGCCGGGCGCATCTCGACCAAGTCGCCCTTGCGGTCGCCGGTCAGCTTCTCGATCACGACGCCGGTATAGTCGTCGTCCACGTCGATGATGACTTCCTCGACGGGTTCCAGCCGCTCGCCGTTTTCGTCGCGGAAGATGACGCGGGGGCGGCTGATGGACAACTCGAAGCCCTCGCGGCGCATGTTCTCGATCAGGACGCCCATCTGCAATTCGCCCCGGCCCGAGACGACGAAGGCCTCGCCGCCCGGTGTGTCCTCGACGCGGATGGCGACGTTGGTTTCGGCCTCGCGCATCAGACGTTCACGGATGACGCGGGACTGGACCTTGTTGCCGTCGCGGCCCGCAAGCGGGCTGTCGTTGATGCCGAAGGTGACGCTGATCGTCGGCGGGTCGATGGGTTTTGCCTGCAACGGCGTCTCGACCTCGGGCGCGGCCAGCGTGTCTGCCACGGTCGCCTTGGACATCCCGGCCAGGGTCACGATGTCGCCCGCCACGGCCTCGTCGATGGCGGTCTGGGTCAGGCCGCGGAAGGCGAGGATCTTCGACACGCGGAACTGCTCGATCCGCTCGCCCCCGCGCGACAGCGCCTTCAGCGTGTCGCCGGCGCGGGCGGTGCCCGCCTCGACCCGGCCGGTCAGCAACCGGCCAAGGAAGGGATCGGCGCCTAGCGTCACCGCCAGCATCTGGAACGGCTCGTCCTTGCGGGGAAGCTGCGAAGGCGCGGGGACATGGCGCAGGATCAGGTCGAAAAGGGCGCTCATGTCCTTTTTCGGGCCGTCCATGCTGTCGTCGGCCCAGCCGTTCACGCCCGAGGCATAGACATGGGGAAAGTCCAACTGATCGTCCGAGGCGCCGAGGTTGGCAAACAGGTCGAAGACCTCGTTCAGCGTCTGGTCCGGTTCCGCCGCGGGCTTGTCCACCTTGTTCAGCACGACGATGGGACGCAGTCCCAGCGCCAGCGCCTTCGAGGTCACGAACTTGGTTTGCGGCATCGGCCCCTCGGCCGCATCCACCAGCAGGCAGACCCCGTCCACCATGGACAGGATGCGTTCCACCTCGCCGCCGAAATCGGCGTGGCCGGGGGTGTCCACGATGTTGATGCGGGTGCCCTTCCATTCGACCGAGGTCGCCTTGGCGAGGATGGTGATGCCGCGCTCACGCTCGATGTCGTTGGAATCCATCACCCGCTCGGCGACGGCCTGGTTCTCGCGGAAGCTGCCCGACTGTTTCAGAAGCTGGTCCACCAGCGTCGTCTTGCCGTGGTCGACGTGGGCGATGATGGCGATGTTGCGGATGTCCATGTCGGGGGCCTTGATGCGATTTCGGGCGCGGACTAACCCACGCAGCCCTCAAGCGCCACCCGCAAAAATGTGGACGGGCCGCGCGAGGGCGGCCCGGTCCGGTGCTGTTGCCGGTCTCAGCGGGGCCGCAGGGGCCTATGGGTCAGTCCGCCCCAGATGCGGCCCTCGTCCCGCGCCTTGCCGCCCTTCTGCGCGCCGATGAAGGCGGCGGCCGCCGCGATCAGGGCCGAGGCCGCCAGCGCGAAGGCCGACAGCACGCCCGCGCGACGTGCGGTTTCGGCCGCCTCGATGGCCTGCTGGCGCAACTGCTCGGCCTGTGCGGCCGCCTCGTCGCGCAGGCGCTGCGCTTCGGCCTGCGCCTGATCGACCGCCTGCTGGGCATCGGCCCGCAACTGCTGGACCGATGCCACAGCCTGGTCGATTCGGGCGCTGACCTCGGGCTGGCTCAGCGTGGTCCGTGCGGCGATGGCGCTTTCCAGATAGGCACGGTCCTGGTCGGCCAGTTCGCCCGTGCGGATCACATTGGCCATGATGTTTCCAACCTCGCTGCGGATCGCCTCGTTCGAGAACTGGTCGGGCGCCGCCGCCTCGCTGCGCAGCAGGTTGTCGGTGACATAGTCGATGGGGTTCGGCAGACCCGGCAGGATCTCGCCCTCGCCGCTGGCAGCCGCCGCCGCCCCGGTGCCGGCCGCAGCCCCGCCAAGCGCCTGCGCGGCGCCCCCGGCCAGTTGGCCCGCGCCCTGCACCGCGCCCCCGGCAATGGCGCCCACGCCCTGCGCGATGCCGCCGACAGCCGAGCCGGTGGCCTCGACCGCGGTTGCCGCGGCAGAACCTGCTGCATTCAGCGCGCTGCCGAGCGCACTGGCCAGCACGATCGCCCCGAAGATCGTGCCGATGCCCCAGACGGCCAGCCCGTGGATGCCGTCGCGCGCCGCCGATTCCTCGGGCGACGCCGCATCAACGCGCCGGCGCATCCGCCCGGCGATGTAGCCGCCGGCCAGGTAGGCCAGCACCATCGTCACGACGATGAACAGCCCGGTCAGGATCACCGAGCCGAAGCCCAGCCCCTCGCCAGAACGGGCCGAGATCGAGCCCAGCCCGACTGCCGCGCCGAATCCGGTGAAGACAGCCGAAAGGGCCGCCGCGACCACGGCGCCTGCAAGGATCGCGCCCCAGTCGACATAGGACCTGTCGGACGCGACGGTGGGCGCGCCGGCTTCGCGGATGCGCTGTTCTTCCCGGTCCATCAGCGCAGCCCGAGCAACGAGAGGATGAACAGGACGACGACAACCAGGCCGACCAGATAGATGATGGAGTTCATGTCCGATATTCCCTTGCTTGCGAGAGACCTGCTTTCGGAAACGCCAACGGCGCCGGACAGGCGCGGGTTCCGCAGGGCAGGGCAATCAAGGGGATGGTGGCGCACCCGACAGGATTCGAACCTGTGACCTCTGCCTTCGGAGGGCAGCACTCTATCCAGCTGAGCTACGGGTGCAGTCGGGTCCGTTTAGTGCAAGGCCCGCGCCCTCGCAAGCCCCGATGAAGGGCAGGACCATCAAGGCTTGCAATCGGGCCGCTTTGCGCCTATTTGGCGCGCACTTCACAGGCGAGGGCGGGCCTTGGGCGGGAGACATCCGTCAGGGTCCACCGGTTGGGGGAAACCCCTGATCCCTCGTCCCAGGCGCAAACCGGAAAGGACATGGACATGGCGCTTCCCGAATACTCCATGCGTCAGCTCTTGGAAGCTGGCGTTCACTACGGTCACCAGACTCAGCGCTGGAACCCGCGGATGGCCGAATACATCTACGGCGACCGCAACGGCATCCACATCCTCGACCTGACGCAGACCGTCCCGATGCTGGACCGCGCGCTGCAGGTGATCCGCGACACCGTCGCCAAGGGCGGTCGGGTGCTGTTCGTCGGCACCAAGCGGCAGGCGCAGCGCGCTGTGGCGGACGCGGCTGAGAAATCGGCGCAGTTCTACATGAACCACCGCTGGCTGGGCGGCACGCTGACCAACTGGAAGACCGTCTCGCAGTCGATCCAGCGCCTCAAGGCGATCGACGAGGCGATGTCGGCCGGTGCCGAGGGCCTGACCAAGAAAGAGCGTCTGGGCATGGAGCGCGAGCAGGCCAAGCTTCAGGCCAGCCTCGGCGGCATCCGCGACATGGGCGGCCTGCCGGATCTGCTGTTCGTGATCGACGTGAACAAGGAAGACCTGGCCGTTCAGGAAGCCAACAAGCTGGGCATTCCGGTCGTCGCCATCGTCGACACCAACTGCTCGCCCAAGGGCATCGACCACGTGATCCCCGGCAACGACGACGCGGCCCGCGCCATTGCGCTGTATTGCGATCTGGTCGCCCGCGCCGCGCTGGACGGCATGACCGCGCAGATGGGCGCAGCGGGCGTCGACCTGGGCGCGCTGACCGATGCGCCGGTCGAGGAGCTCGACGGCATCGAGGTGGAAGAGCCCGCGGCCGAGCAGACCTCCGACGCCTGATCGGCCCGATATCACCAGAGTTTCATCAGGCGGGGATATGCCCCGCCTGACCTGTTCCAAGACAAGGGAGACACCCACATGGCTATCACGGCCGCGATGGTGAAAGAGCTGCGCGAATCGACCGGCGCGGGCATGATGGACGCCAAGAAGGCGCTTCAGGAAACCTCGGGCGACATGGACGCCGCCGTTGACTGGCTGCGGACCAAGGGCTTGGCGAAAGCTGCCAAGAAATCCGGCCGCATCGCCGCCGAAGGGCTGGTCGCCGTCGCCGTCGAAGGCGGCAAGGGCGTGGCGGTCGAGGTGAACTCGGAAACCGACTTCGTCGCCAAGAACGAGGCGTTCCAGTCGATGGTCCGCGAGATCGCCCAGACCGGCCTGACCGTGGATTCGACCGAAAGCCTGGCCGCCGCGCAACTGAACGGCAAGCCGGTTGGCGAGGTCGTGACCGAGGCCATTGCCCGCATCGGCGAGAACCTGACCCTGCGCCGCATGGTCACGGTTTCCGGCGAGAACGTCGTGTCCTATGTCCACAACGCCGCCGCCCCGAACATGGGCAAGATCGGCGTCCTGGTTGCGCTGAAGGGCGACGCCGCGAAGGCGCAGGAAATCGGCAAGCAGATCGCCATGCACATCGCTGCGACCTCGCCCGCCTCGCTGTCCGAGGCAGATCTGGACCCCGCGCTGGTGGAACGCGAGAAGTCGGTCCTGACCGAGCAGGCGCGCGAATCCGGCAAGCCCGATGCCGTCATCGAGAAGATGATCGTCGGCCGCATGTCCAAGTTCTTCGAGGAAGTGACCCTGCTGGGCCAGAAGTTCGTCATCAACCCCGACGTCACCGTGGCCGAGGCCGCGAAGGAAGCTGGTGTCGAGGTGACGGGTTACGCCCGCGTTGCCGTGGGCGAGGGCATCGAGAAGAAAGAGGAAGACTTCGCCGCCGAGGTCGCCAAGACCCTCAAGGGCGCCTGAGCCGTCCTCATGGCTGAACGGGGCCGGTCCTTCGGGGCCGGCCTTTTTCATGGATGACGAAACTGTCACTGCGACGTAAGGCTGACACCCGCAGGGTGTCGTTGACAGACGGGTGTCCTGCCCCCACCTTTGTCCAACATGCTACAACACGGAGGATGACGTATGACCTGGTCGAAGCCCAAGGCGCGCGAAGTGAAGTGCGGGATGGAAATCAACATGTACGGTCCGGCCGAGGACGACCGCGACGCCCGCGACGTTCTCTGACGCCTGCCACGGGATGAAGCTGAGAATACTTGGGGCAGCCGCCGGAGGGGGGCTGCCCCAATGGAATTGCGGCTGCGTGAATTGCAACGACGCGCGCGCGGGCCGCATTTCGGCGATGACGCAATCCTCGGTCGCGCTGTCCTCGGGCGGGCAGAGCGTTGTCCTGAACGCCTCGCCGGACATCCGGGCGCAGCTTGACGCCTGCGGCCTGCATCCCGCTGAGCTGCGGGGCAGCCCGGTGAAGGCGGTGGTGCTGACGAATGGCGACGTGGACCACGTCGCGGGCCTGCTGAACCTGCGGGAAAGCACGCCCTTCACCATCCATGCGACCTCAGAGACGCTGCAGATCCTGGACCAGCCCATCTTCCGGGTGCTGAACCCCGATCATGTGGACCGTTCGGCCATCGCGCTTGAAAAGCCCTTCCGACCGATCCCCGGTCTGACCGTCACGCCCTTTGCGGTGCCCGGCAAGGTGGCGCTGTATCTTGAGGAAGGCGAGCCTGACACCACGCTGATGGGCGAGCAGACCGTCGGCCTCATGCTTGACGCCGTGGGCCGCAGGGTCTTCTACATCCCCGGCTGCGCGCAGGTGACGGACGAGCTTCTGGCGCGCCTGCAGGGCGCGGACCTGTTGCTGTTCGACGGCACGGTCTGGGCCAATGACGAGATGGCGCGCACCGGCACCGGCGCCAAGACCGGCGCCCGCATGGGCCACCTGCCGATGTCGGGCAAGGGCGGCAGCATCGCCCGGCTGGCGGGCCTGACCGGCACCCGCCGCATCTTCGTCCATGTCAACAACACCAACCCCGTGCTGCAGCCCGGCTCGCCCGAGCGGGCCGAGGTCGAGACGGCCGGCTGGGAAATCGCCCATGACGGGATGGAGATCACGCTATGAACGACGTCACGCCCAACCGTTCCGCCTTTGAATCCCGCCTGCGCCGCATCGGGGCCGAGCGCTATCACGACAAGCACCCCTTCCACACGCTGCTGCATTCGGGGGGCTGCACCATCGACCAGGTGCGGGCCTGGGTCATCAACCGCTATTACTATCAGTCCCGCATCCCGATGAAGGACGCGGCCTTCATGAGCCGCGTGGAAGACCCCGAACTGCGCCGCGCCTGGCGCTCGCGGATCGAGGATCACGACGGCACCGCCGGACAGCCGGGCGGCATCTGGCGCTGGCTGCGGCTGGCGGAAGGGGTGGGGCTCGACCCCGATTACGTTGCCTCGACAAAAGGCGTTCTGCCCGCGACGCGCTTCGCCGTGGACGCCTATGTCCGCTATGTCCGCGAACAGCCGCTGCTGGCGGCGGTGGCCTCGTCGCTGACGGAACTGTTCGCGCCCGCGATCCACGAACAGCGCATTTCCGGGCTGCTGGAGCACTATGATTTCGCCAATCCGCAGACGATCAGCTATTTCCAGCACCGGCTGTCCGAGGCGCCCAAGGACGTGGCCTTCGGACTTGCCTGGGTGCTGGACCACGCCCGCACCGAGGAACAGCAGGACATGGCCGCCGCCGCCCTGACCTTCAAGACGGACGTGCTGTGGGCGCAGCTTGACGCGCTGCATTCGGCCTATGTCGCCCCTGGTCGTATCCCGCCCGGTGGCTGGCGCCCCGGCGAGGGGCTGCTGGGGGGCACCGGATGACGCCCGCCGACCGTCCTTTCCTGCCCCGGGGGGTGCGGTTGCACCATGACCGGGTGCGCGGCGTGCCGGTCCTGCTGGGACCGGAAACCGCGCTGATGCTCGATCAGGTGGGGCAGGCGGTGCTGGTCGAGGTTGACGGGACGCGCGACATCGCCACAATCAGCGCAGCCCTTGCGGAACGCTATGCCGCGCCGGTCGAGATGATCGAGGCCGACGTGATCGAGTTCCTCGACGACATGGCCGCGCGCCGGCTGGTGGAGGCGACATGACCGTAGTGCATCCCACGCCCGTTCCCGTCCGGCAGGTCCGGCCCCGGCCCGATCCGCCGCTGGCCATGCTGGCCGAGTTGACGCACCGCTGCCCGTTGTCCTGCCCCTATTGCTCGAACCCGCTGGAACTGACTGCGCGGGAACGGGAACTGACGACGGACCAGTGGGCCGCGGTCTTCCGGCAGGCGGCCGATATGGGCGTCCTGCAACTGCATATCTCGGGCGGCGAGCCTGCTTCGCGTCCCGATCTCGTGCAGATCGTCGCGGCGGCGCGCGAGGCGGGGCTTTACACGAACCTCATCACCTCGGGGATTGGGCTGACGGGCCGGCGTCTGGACGAACTGGACGCGGCGGGTTTGGACCATGTGCAGCTTTCCGTCCAAGGGGTGAACGCCGGGATCGCCGACACGGTCGGCGGCTACAAGGGCGGCTTCGACCGCAAGATGATGGTTGCCACCGAAATCGCCCGGATCGGCTTTCCGCTGACGATCAACGCGGTGATGCACCGTCATAACCTCGGCGACTTGGCCGCCACCATCGCGCTGGCGCACCGGCTCGGCGCGCGCCGGATCGAGATCGCCTGCGTCCAGTTCCAGGGTTGGGCGCTGAAGAACCGCGCGGCCCTGCAGCCCACGCGGGAACAGGTGGACGAGGCCAAGCGCACCGTCGCGCAGGCGCGGGTGGATTATGCGGGCAGGCTCGCCATCGACTTCGTGCCGCCGGATTACTTCGCGGATTTCCCCAAGGCTTGCATGAACGGCTGGGGCTCGACCGGGCTGAACGTCACGCCCGAGGGCAAGGTGCTGCCCTGCCACGCGGCCGAGATCATTCCGGGGCTGACCTTCCAGAATGTCCTGACGACCCCCTTGGCCGAGATCTGGAACGACGGCCCGGCCTTCAACGCCTTCCGCGGCACCGACTGGATGCCCGACCTCTGCCAGACCTGCGAGCGGCGCGACATCGACTTCGGCGGCTGCCGCTGCCAGGCGATGGCGATTGCGGGCGACGCACGGGCGACGGACCCGGTCTGCCGCCGCTCGCCCTTCCGGGCGAAGCTCGACGCGCTGATCGAGGCCGAGACGAGCGCCCCGCCGCCTGCCTTCGAATACCGC
>NZ_JAUNPC010000032.1 GCF_030536915.1 Paracoccus sp. (in: a-proteobacteria) | reverse complement strand
CAGCGCGACAACCCGGATCTGCGGGGCAAGCCGGTGGCGGTCGGAGGTTCAACCCTGCGCGGCGTCGTGGCGGCGGCCAGCTACGAGGCGCGGCCCTTCGGCGTACGCTCGGCCATGCCCTCGGTGCGGGCGAAGCGGCTCTGCCCCGAGCTCATCTTCGTCAAGGGCCGGTTCGAGGTCTATCGCGCCGTCAGCAACCAGATCCGCGAAATCTTCGCCCGCTTCACCCCCCTGATCGAGCCGCTGTCGCTGGACGAGGCCTATCTGGACCTGACCGACCACCTTGAAGGCCGAACAGCCACCGCCATCGCGCAGGAGATCCGCGCGCTGATCCGGCTTGAGACCGGGCTGACCGCCTCGGCGGGCGTCAGCTACAACAAGTTCCTGGCCAAGCTGGCGTCCGACCAGCGCAAGCCCGACGGCCTTTACGTCATCCCGCCCGAGGCGGGACCCGGCTTTGTCCTGACCCTGCCCATCGGCCGCTTCCACGGCATCGGCCCCGCCACGGCGGCCAGGATGGAACGCCACGGCATCCGCACCGGCGCCGACCTGCACCGCCAGAGCCTCGAGTTCCTGACAACCCGCTTCGGCAAGGCGGGCCGCTATTACTGGAACATCGCCCGCGGCATCGACGACCGCGAGGTGCGCCCGAACCGCGAGCGCAAGTCGATCGGCGCCGAGACGACCTTCTTCACCGACATCCACGACCTCGCCGCCGCCGCAGGCGCGCTGGAGCCGCTGGCCGAGAAGGTCTGGCGCCATGCCGGCCCGCGCGAAGTCTCGGGACGGACGGTGACGCTGAAGGCGAAATACACCGATTTCCAGATCGTCACCCGCGCCCACAGCCAGCCTGCGCCCGTCATGTCGCAGGCGGAACTGCTGGCGCAGGCCACGGCCCTGCTGCCGCAGGTGCTGCCCGATCCGCGCGGGGTGCGGCTTCTGGGGATCACGCTGTCGAGCCTCTGCCCCCTGCCGCAGGGTCCGCAGCCCGAGCAACTGAACCTGTTCGGCTGAGGCTTGCGGCGGCCGCATGGATCGGCTCCATTGCGGCGATTTTCCACGAAAGGGCGGCGGATGCAGGGGGGCGATCGCGGGCTGGTCCTGCTGGTGCCGGTGTTGTGGGGGCTGAACTTCCCGGCCACCGCGCTGATGCTGGACCATTACCCGCCGCTTCTGGCGGCCACCCTGCGCTTTGTCCTGCTGGCGATCCCGGCGATCCTGTTCGTCCCCCTCCCGCAGGTGAGGCTGCGCTGGCTGGTCGGCACGGCGCTGGGGCTGGGGGTCATGCAGTTCTCGTTCCTTTACATGGGGATGGCGGCGGGGATGCCGGCAGGGCTTGCCTCGCTGGTGCTGCAGGCCTCGGCGCCCTTCACCATCCTTCTGGCCGCCGCTTTCCTGGGCGAGCGGCTGACCCCCCTGCGGATGGCGGGCATCGGCCTTGCCGTGCTGGGGCTGGCGATCATCGGCGCCGCCCGCGCGCAGTCGGCGGCAATGCTGCCGGTGATGCTGACGCTGGTGGCCGCGCTGGGCTGGGCCATCGGCAACATCTGCTCGCGGCTGGCGCGTGCGCCGAAACCCCTGCACCTGACGATGTGGATGTCGATCGTCCCGCCCATTCCCCTGTTCCTGCTGTCGCTGCTGATGGAAGGTCCGCGAATCGCCCCCGCGCTGGGCGGCGCCTTCACGGCCGCGGCCATGCCCGCCAACCTAGGCCTGCTTTACATCGTCGTCTTCGCCACGGTCCTGGGCTACGGCATCTGGAACACGCTGATGTCGCGCTATCCCGCCAGCGAGGTCGCGCCCTGGTCGATGCTGGTCCCCATCGTGGGCTTTTCGTCCGCCTGGGTGATGCTGGGCGAAAGGCCCCGCCTTCTGGAACTGGCGGCCGGGGCGCTGATCATCGCGGGCGTGGTTCTCGCCAGCCGGACGACGCGGCAGTAACCTTTTGAGGAAAATTGCAGGCAACTTTTGACAGTCCCGAGGGTTGTCAAGCGTCCTCGGCGCCCCAAGTGCCATCAAATCGTCGCGTAAAGCGCAGTATAGGTGGATCGCTGCGGGCTTGCGTGGGATGCATGGCGGGATTGCGGGCAAGGGGATAACGAATCGGTGGCGCGACAAGCTAATCCTTCCCGACACCCTTCAGGGCAAAGAACACTCGGGGCGGGCGACCCCACTCCTCGCGTTGGCGGGGTGAGAAAGACAGGAAACTTCATGCGTGATTTCGTGGACGGCTCGGCATTCAATTTCGAACAGGGCCAGCGCGCCCGCAAGCTTTTCGCGGCCGTTGTCCTGGCGGCGCTGGACGACGCCATTGCGGATGACAAGAAATACGGCAACGGGGCCGAGCAGATCGCCCGCTGGGCCCGGTCGCGCGACGGGCGCGAGGTTCTGAGCTGCGCCGGCATCGACCCGAACGAGCGGGTGGTGAAGGGGCTGGTCGAATTCGTCAGCAAGGGCGTGCGCACCTCGGTCGCCCTGTCGCGCGAGGAAAGCGAGCGCCGCATGGCTGCGGAAGCGGAAGAAGCCGAGGCCGCGTAAGCCGCGGGTCCATCGCCTCACGGGCCGCCCCATCCGGGCGGCCTTTTTCATTTCAGCCGAAGAACCGCAGCGCCAGGGGCGCGATGATCGCCGTCAGCACGGCGTTCAGCCCCATGCCGATCCCGGCGAATGCCCCCGCCGTGGGGTTCACCTGGAAGGCCCGCGCCGTCCCGATCCCATGCGCGGCAGTTCCGACCGCAAGCCCCCGCGCCCGCCAGTCGCGGAATCCCAGCGCGTCGAACAGCGGCGTCACGATCATCGCGCCCAGAATGCCCGTCAGCAGCACCAGCACCGCCGTCAGCGTCGGCTGCCCGCCCAGACCCTCGGCGATGCCGATGGCGACCGGCGCCGTGGTGGACTTGGGGGCGAGCGAGGCCATGACCTCGGCCCCCAGCCCGAAGGCCCGCGCGATCGCCAGGGCCGAAACGACCGCAACGACCGAGGCCGCCACCAGCCCCGCGAGGATCGGCAGCGCCGCCGCCCGCATCTGCGGCAGGTTGTCATGCATCGGCAGGGCCAGGCAGACGGTCGCGGGGCCGAGCATGAAATGGACGAACTGCGCGCCTTCGAAATAAGTGGCATAGGGCGTCCCGGTCGCCATCAGCAGCAGGCCCAGCAGGATGACGGCGATCAGCACCGGGTTGGCCCAGCTTTGCCGCCCGGCGGCGCGGAAAGCCGCCTCCCCCAGCGCATAGCCTGCCAGCGTCGCCGTCAGCCACAGCAGCGGCCCTTGCGACAGATAGGCCCAGATCAGGACGGGATCGGCGCTCATCGCTCCTCCTGCCCGGTGAGCCGCGCGACCAGCGTGAAGGCCCCCGCCCCCGCCACCAGCGCCAGCACGGTCGACACAAGGATCGCCACCAGCAGCGCCAGCCCGTGTTCGCGCAGAAGCGGCAGATGCGCGACGATGCCGACGCCCGCAGGCACGAAGAAAAGCGACAGATGCGCCAGCACCCCCTGCCCCACGGGCCGCAGCCAGGCGGCAAGGCCGGGCCGCAGCCGCATCGCGCCCAGCAGCAGCACCAGCCCCACCACCGGCCCCGGCAAGGGCAGGCCCAGCCCGCGGGACAGGACCTCCCCGACAAGCTGGAAGCACAGGATGGTGAGAAGCGCCGGGACCATGCCACATGGTTAGCACGGGCCGGGCGGATTGGAAGCACCCGGCTTTTCGCCTTTCGGAAAACCGTGGCCCGCGTTGACTTGCCCGCGCGCACAGGTTGAATCGCAGCGGATAAAAGGAAATCCGCTTGCAGTTCGACCGCCTTCGCCTTTCCGGCTTCAAAAGCTTCGTGGACCCGACCGAACTGGTTATCTTTCAGGGGCTGACCGGCGTGGTCGGCCCCAATGGCTGCGGAAAGTCGAACCTGCTGGAAGCCCTGCGCTGGGTCATGGGCGAAAGCCGCCCCACCGCCATGCGCGGCGAGGGGATGGAGGACGTGATCTTCGCCGGCACCACCCGCCGCCCCGCCAAGGGCCGGGCCGAGGTGACGCTGGCCCTCGACAACCGCGCCCGGCTGGCCCCCGTGGGCTTCAACGACACGGACACGCTGGACGTGACGCGGCGGATCACGCGGGACGCGGGCTCGGCCTATCGCATCAACGGGCGCGAGGTCCGGGCGCGGGACGTGCAGATGCTGTTCGCGGATGCCGCGACCGGGGCGCAGTCGCCCGCACTGGTGCGGCAAGGGCAGATCAGCGAACTCATCAACGCCCGCCCCAAGGCCCGGCGGCGGGTGCTGGAGGAAGCGGCGGGCATCGGCGGCCTCTACCAGCGCCGGCACGAGGCCGAGTTGCGGCTGAACGGGGCCGAGCAGAACCTGACCCGCGTGGACGACACGCTGGAGCAGCTGGCCGCGCAGGCGGCGGCGCTGGCGCGGCAGGCGCGGACGGCGGCGCGCTACCGCGAGATCGGCGCGGCCCTGCGCCGGGCAGAAGGCGCGCTGGTCTGGCGCCGCTGGTCCGAGGCTCAGGCGGCGCTGACCGCCGCGCTTGCGGCGCTGGTCAAGGCCCGCGCAACTGCGGCGCAGGCCGAGGCCGCAGCCTGCAGGGCTACCGTCACACGGGCCGAGGCCGAGGCCGCCCTGCCAGCCCTGCGCGAGGAAGACAGCATCGCCGCCGCCATCCAGGCGCGCGCCTTGGCCGAGGCCGGAGCGCTGGACGAGGCCGAAGCCCGCGCCCGCGACAGCCTCGCCACGTTGACCGCGCGGCTTGCCCAACTCGACCGCGACATTGAACGCGAGGCGGCGCTGAACCGCGATGCGGGCGAGACGCTGGCGCGGTTGACGCGAGAGCGCGAGGAACTGGAGCAGGCTCATTCCGGCCACGAGGGCCGGCTTGCTGCCGCCCGGTCTGCGGCCGAGGACGCCGCCGCCGCCCTGCGCGGGATCGAGACGCGGCTTGGCGAACTCACCGACGAATCCGCCCGCCTCGCTGCCCGCCACCAATCTGCTGATCGGCTGGCCGCCGACCTGCGCGCCCTGCAGGCCCGCGCCGAGCGCGCCCGGGCCGAGGCCGAAGCCGCCGCCATCCGCGCCGAGACTGCGGGCCATGAGGCCGAGGTCACGCTGGCGCAGGCACAGACCGCGCAGGAAGCCGCCCGCGTCGCCGCCCTGACCGCCGAAGCGCAACTTGCCGCAGCCGAAACCGCTCGCGCCGCAGCAGGCGAGGCCGAGACCGCCACCCGCGCGACCCGCGCCCATGCCGAGGGCGAGGCCGCGGCGCTGGACGCCGAGCGAGCGGCCCTGTCCCGCCTCGTCGCCCGTGGCCGGGCAAAGTCGGGCGCGCTGCTGGACACCCTGACCGTCGCACCGGGCTTCGAGGTCGCGCTGGGCGCGGCCTTGGGCGACGATCTGCGGCTGCCCTTGGCCGACGAAGGCCCTGGCTGGCGGACCCTCGCTTTCCGCGACGACGACCCGCCCCTGCCCGAAGGCGCGGCCCCGCTTGGCGCGCAGGTTCAGGGCGCCCCTGCCCTTTCCCGCCGCCTTGCCCAGACCGGCCTTGTCGCGGATGCCGCAACCGCCGCCCGGATGCAGCCGCAACTTCGCCCGGGCCAGCGGCTTGTCACACGCGCGGGCGACCTGTTCCGATGGGACGGGCTGGCGCTGCCGGCAGGCCAAGCGACATCCGCCGCCGCCCTGCATCTGCAGCAGGTCAACCGGCTGAAGGACATCACCGCGCAGGCTGAATCCGCCCGCATCCGCGCCGACGCCGCCATCGCCATCCATGAAACCGCCCGCACCACGCTGAAGGGCGCAACGGGTGCCGAAACCTCGGTCCGCGAGGCCAGTCGGGCTGCCGAACGGGCGCTTTCGGACAGCCTTCGCGCCGCGACCCGCGCTGAATCGGACCTGTCGCTTGCCCAAGGCCGGGCCGAGGCCGCGCGGGCCGAGCGCGCTCGTCATGCAGGCGATGCCGCCGACGCGGCCCGCAGGCTGGCCGAGGCGCAGGCCGCCCTATCGGCCCTGCCCGACCGCAGCGCGGCGGCGGCAGCCGTCGATCAGGCGAAAACCGCCGTCGAGGCCGCGCGCATCGCCACCCTTTCCCGGCGCGGTGCGCTGGACGAGTTGCGGCGCGAGGGCGAGGGGCGGCTGAAACGGCTGGAGGAGATTGCAAAGGACGCCTCCGGCTGGCGCCAGCGGCTCGATCAGGCCGGAACCCGCGCGGCCGAACTGCAGGCGCGGCGGGATGTCACGGCGGCGGAACTGGCCGGGGCCGAGGCCCGGCCCGCCATTCTTGCCCAGCAGCGCGCCGCGCTGTCGCAGCGCCTCGCGGATGCCGAAGTCCGCCTGACCCGTGCCGGCGCGGCGCTTGCGGCGGGCGATGCCGCCCTGCTGGCCGCCACCGGTGCCGAGCGCGACGCCGAGCGCGCCGCAGGCGCCGCCCGCGAGGCCCGCGCGACCCGCGAAGCCCGCGCAGAGGCCGCCCGCGAGGCCGAGGCGCAGGCCCGCGCCCGCATCGCCGAGGAGGCCGGCACCCCCGAGGCCCTGGCCGAGACATTGGGCGACACCGGCGCGCTGCCTGCTGCCGCGCAGCTTGAATCCGACATCGCCCGTCTGCGGGCGCAGCGCGACGGGCTCGGCCCCGTGAACCTGCGCGCCGACGAGGACAAGCGGGCGCTTGAGGAGGAGCGCAGGACGCTTTCCGCAGAAAAGGACGACCTGACTGCGGCCATCGCCCGGCTGCGCGCCGGTATCGGCAGCCTGAACCGAGAGGGGCGCGATCGGCTGCTGGCCGCCTTCGACACGGTGAACGCCAGCTTCGGGGCGCTGTTCACCCATCTCTTCGGCGGCGGCGAGGCGCGGCTGGTGCTGGTCGAATCCGACGATCCGCTGGAAGCGGGGCTCGAGATCCTGGCCCAGCCGCCGGGCAAGAAGCTGTCCACGCTCAGCCTGCTGTCGGGGGGCGAGCAGACGCTGACGGCGCTGGCGCTGATCTTCGCGGTCTTCCTGGCCACGCCCGCGCCCATCTGCGTGCTGGACGAGGTGGACGCCCCGCTGGACGACGCCAACGTCGCCCGCTTCTGCGACCTGCTGGACGAAATGACCCGGCGGACCGACACGCGCTTTCTGATCATCACCCATCATGCGGTGACGATGGCCCGCATGGACCGCCTGTTCGGCGTCACCATGGTCGAGCCGGGCGTGAGCCAGCTTGTCAGCGTGGACCTTCGCCGGGCCGAGGCGCTGGTGGCGTAAGGGGCGCTGCCGCCAGACCGCGCCGGAATATTCGGCCCCGGCCGAACCCGGCGGGTGGCGGAACCGGATGGTCGGGGCTAGCCTTTGCGCCACCAGACCACGGAGGTTTTCCATGTCCCACGATGCCCGCCTGCGCCAGTTGAACATCACCCTGCCCGATGCGCCCATGCCGGCGGCGAACTATGTGCCCTTTGTGCAAAGCGGCAAGCTGCTGTTCGTGTCGGGCCAGATCGCGGCCGGTCCCGAAGGGCTGATCCGCGGACGGCTGGGCGAGGACATGGACGTGGCCCAAGGCGCAGCCGCCGCGCGGGCCTGCGGCCTTGCACTGATCGCCCAAGCGCGGGCGGCGCTGGGTTCGCTCGACGGGATCGTGCGGGTGGTGAAGCTGACGGGCTTCGTCAACTCGACGCCCGAGTTCACCGAGCAGCCCGAGGTCATCAACGGCTGCTCGGACCTGATGGTCGAGATCTTCGGCGAAGCCGGCCGCCACGCCCGCGCCGCCGTCAGCGCCGCCGCCCTGCCGCGCGGGGTCGCGGTTGAAATCGAGGCCATCTTCGAGACCGCTTGAGGCTTCATCTTCTTCGTTCAAATATCCCGGGATCGTCGTCTACGACGATGGGGGTGGCCCCCGATCCTGCCGCTTCCACCAGGGCACCGCCATGCTGCACCCCGACTTCCTGACCCGCCCCCTTGCCCATCGCGGCCTGCACGGGCCGGGCGTGCCGGAAAACTCGATGGCCGCCTTCCGCGCCGCCGTGGAGCGCGGCTACGGGATCGAGCTTGACCTGCAGCCCGCCGCTGACGGCACGCCGCTGGTGTTCCATGACGAGGAGCTGTTCCGGCTGACCGGAACCGAAGGCCGCGTGAACGCGCTGAGCGTGGCCGAGGCGGGCGCGCGGCGGCTTCTGGGGACTGATCAGGCGATCCCGACGCTGGTGCAGGTGCTGCGGATGATCGCGGGGCGGGTGCCGGTCCTGATCGAGATCAAGGATCAGGACGGCGCGCTGGGACCGGGGATGGGCAATCTGCCGGCGCGGGTGGCCGAAGCGGTTTCGGACCATGCGCGCCAAGGGCAGCCGCTGGCCGTCATGTCCTTCAATCCCCATGCGGTCCGCGCATTCCGCCAGGCCGCGCCGGCCGTCCCGGCCGGGCTGACCAGTTGCGCCTTTGCCGCCGACCACTGGCCCGGCATCCCGGATCGGCGGCGCGCCGCCTTGGCGCGGCTTGAGGATTTCGAGGCGGCGGGCGCCAGCTTCATCTCGCACGATCACCGGGATCTGGGGAATCCGGCCGTTGGGCGGCTGGCGGCGCGGGGCGTGCCGGTGCTCTGCTGGACCATCCGCTCGCCGGAACAGGAAGCCGCCGCCCGGCGTGTCGCCCGCAACATCACCTTCGAGGGATACCTGCCATGAGAACGCTTGTCACCGGCGGAACCCGCGGCATCGGCCGGGCGACGGCGCTTGCCTGCGCGGAACGGGGCTGGCCCACCCTGCTGGGCTACAGCCGCAACGAGGTCGCCGCAGCCGAGACGCTGGCCGCCATCCGCGCCGCCAAGGGCACGGCGAGCGCCCATGCCGCCGACATCGGCGATCCCGCGGCGGTCGCGGGGCTGTTCGATGCGGCCGAGGCGGCGATGGGCGGGCTGGACGCGGTGGTGGTCAACGCAGGCATCGTGGCGCCGGTCATGCCGCTGGCCGAGATGACGCCCGAAAGGCTGGACCGCATGGTGCGGGTCAACCTGACCGGGGCGCTTTACTGCGCACGCGAGGCGGCACGGCGGCTGGGAGACGGCGGCGCGATCGTGCTGGTGTCCTCGGTTGCCGCCAGATTGGGCTCGCCCGGCAAATACGTCGATTATGCGGCGACAAAGGGGGGGATCGACACGCTGGTGATCGGGCTTGCGGCGGAACTCGCCCCGCGCCGCATCCGGGTGAACGGCGTCCGGCCGGGGACCATCGCCACCGACATCCATGCCGACGGGGGCGAGCCGGACCGGGTGGCGACTGCCGGTCCGCAGCTTCCCTGGGGCCGGGTCGGCCGCCCCGAGGAGGTCGCGGCGGCGATCCTGTGGCTGCTGTCGGACGCGGCCAGCTATACCTCGGGCGCGATCATCGACGTGGCGGGCGCGCGCTAGCTGGCCGAGACGTCCTGCGCCGCCGCCAGCACCGCGTGCAGCGCTACCGGGTCGTCATTGGCACGCAGCTTGGTGCGCATGTCGCCGTCGCGCAGGGTGCGGCTGACCAGCGCCAGCGCCTTCAGATGCTCGACCCCGGGGCTGTCGGGGGCCAGCAGGGCGAAGACGAGGTCCACCGGCTGGCGGTCCACGGCGTCGAAGTCCATCGGCTTTTCCAGCCGCAGGAACAGCCCCGCCACGCGGTCAAGGCCGGGGATGCGGGCGTGGGGCAGCGCGACGCCGTGGCCCACGCCGGTCGCGCCCAGGCTTTCGCGTTCCTGCAGCGCATCCAGCGTCGCCGCGGGGTCCAGCTTGTAGGCCTGCGCGGCCATTTCCGCGATGTCGTGGAAAAGCCGCTTCTTGGAACTGACCTGCGCCTGCGAGCGGACCGCCGCAGGGGAAAGAATGTCGCTGATGCGCATGTGCTGCTGTCCTGCCCGTCCTTGGTCCGCGGCGTAAGAGCCGGGCCGGCCGAAACCTGCCCGGCTGTCATGCTAACGCTGCGGCGTCAGCTCAGGTTGCGGGGGTCGATCCAGCCCACGTTGCCGTCCTCGCGGCGGTGGACCACATTGACCCCTCCGTGTTTCTCGTTGCGGAAGACCAGCATCGGCACGCCCGCAAGCTCCATCTGCATGACCGCGTCGCCAACCGACAGGGTCGGCACCCGGGTCTCCATCTCTGCCACGATGATGGGCTGCAGGCCGGCGTCGTCCTGCGCTTCCCATTCATCCTCGTCGGCGGCCAGCACATAGCTTGAGGCGGCGCCGTATTCAACCGGCTCGGTGCGGTCCTTGTGGTGGTCGCGCAGGCGGCGCTTGTAGCGGCGCACCTGCTTGTCCATCTTCTCGCGGCATTTCTCGAAGGCGGCGTAGATATTGTCGGGATCCTGCCCCTTGGCCTGGACCGTCAGGCCGGTGGACAGATGGACCACCGCGTCGCAGGTCAGGTTGTGGGCGTCGCGCGAAAAGATCACCGTGGAGTCGGTCGGTCGCTGGGCGTATTTCTCGAAGGTCGCGTCCAGCTCGGTCTCGACATGCGTGGACAGCGCCTCGCCGATGTCAATCTGCCGTCCACTGATCTGATAGCGCATGATTCTTTCCTTTCCGTAGGCCGGGCCGGTGGTTGCGCCGCTGCCGGCGCAGACCGGCCGGGGACAAGAGCCCATGACCGGGCTCCTGTCTTTATTTGGGAACAGGGCGCCTCCGGTGTCAATCGGGGCAGGTCCGCCGCGACGCCGCGCTTACATTTATGGTAAAGACCCCCTGCGCTCAGCCCAAGGTGAAGCTTTCGCCCAAGTAGACCTCGCGCACGCGCGGGTCCTCGACGATGGCGGCGGTGGTGCCCGACATCAGCACCCGGCCGTCGTGCAGGATATAGGCGCGGTCCACGATCCCCAGCGTCTCGCGCACGTTGTGGTCGGTGATGAGGACGCCGATGCCCCGGGACTTCAGGTCGTGGACAAGACCCCGGATCTCGCCCACGGCGATGGGATCGACGCCCGCGAAGGGTTCGTCCAGCAGAAGGAAGGCGGGGTCCGAGGCGAGGCAGCGGGCGATTTCCACCCGCCGCCGTTCGCCCCCCGACAGGGCGAGCGCCGGGGCATGGCGCAGATGGCCGATGGAAAAATCGCCCAGCAGTTCCTCCAGCCGCTCGCGGCTCTGGCGGCGCTCGCGGCCGGCGACCTCAAGCACGGCCATGATGTTCTGTTCGACCGACAACCCGCGGAAGATCGACATCTCCTGCGGCAGGTAGCCGATGCCCATCCGGGCGCGGCGGAACATCGGCAGGGCGCTGACGTCGCGCCCGTCGATGACGATGCGGCCCGCGTCCGGCATGACCAGCCCCGCGATGCAGTAGAAGCAGGTGGTCTTGCCGGACCCGTTCGGCCCCAGAAGCGCCACGACCTCGCCCCGGCCCAGCCGTATCGAGACATCGCGGATCACCGGGCGGTTGCGATAGGATTTCCGCAGGCCATCGACCTGCAGGCCCGAGGCGGCAAAGGCAGGCGGCATCAGTTCTGGCCCGGCTGCAGTACCGTCCGCACCCGGCCGGATACCGAGGCGGTGCCGTCGTCCAGGCTGACCTCGATCCGGTCGCCGGCCAGCACGCTGTCGCCGCGGGTGACGATGGCATCGCCGGTCAGGACGATCGTTCCGGTCTCGACGTCATAGACGGCCTCGGCAGCCTCGGCGGCGTCGGGGCCGCTGACCAGCGTGACACCGCCCGTGGCATTGAGGGACCGGATGCGGTTCTGCCCGCCCTCGGCATAGACCACGGTCACGGACTGGGCCGAGAGCCGCATCTGCCCCTGCCCGATCAGCACGTTGCCGGTGAAGACGGCCTCGCCCGTGTCCTGGTTCACCCGCAGGGAATCCGAGGTCACCTCGACCGGCGCATCGGCATCGGCCCGCATGGCGCCGAAGCCCACCGTCTGGGCTGCGGCGGCAAGCGGGAGGGCCAGCGCAAGGAGGCCGGAAAGGATCAGGGAACGCAGCATGGTCGGCTCCTTCCAGCGGCGGGGGTCAGGGGCGGTATAGCAGCCGCACGTTCCCGTTCAATTCAAGAACCGTGGTCCCGGCCGCATCGGGACCAAGCCGCATGGCGTCCCCCTGAAGCTCGCCGAAAGGCGCGGTGACGTCCACCGTCCGCGCGGCGCTGACCACGCCCGCGTCAAGCTGCGCCTGCATCTGCGGGGCGGTCAGTTCCCATCCCGTGGACAGCGCCATGCGGGTGCCGCCGTCCAGCGTCAGCAGCTCGCCCTTCTTGGCGGCCTGCGGGGCGGTGACGACCATCAGCACCCCGTCGCGGGACCTCCAGTCCAGCGTCAGGTCGCGCGCCGTCCCGTCCTCGGCCTCTCCCGGCACGGCGCGGGTGGCGCGCAGGGTCACGGTGGCGCCGTCATCGGTGACGGTGGTGAACTCGGGCGCGCCGATGCCTTCGGCGCGGGACAGTTCCTCGAAGCGGCCCTCGGCATAGGGGATCGCCGCCTGCGGGTCGGGCTTGCGGGCCAAGAGGAACAGCACCGACAGCAGCGCCAGCGCCGCCAGCGGCAGGACCACCCGCAGAAGCTGGACGATGCGGGTCCGCAGCACCCTAGACCATCCCGGCCCTGAGGCAGTCGTGGATATGCAGGATGCCCTGTGGCCGGTCCTGCGTGACGGCAAAGAGGCTGGTGATCTTGCTGTCCTGCATCTGCGCCAGCGCAGCTTCCGCCAGCGCATCAGGGGCGATGGTGCGGGGGTTCTTCGTCATCACCTCGCCCGCCGTGTGGTTCAGCAGCCCGTCCATGTGCCGCCGCAGGTCGCCGTCGGTGATGATGCCGACCAGCCTGCCACCGCCATCCGTGACGCCGGTCACGCCGAAGCCCTTGCGGCTGATGGTCAGCAGCGCCTCGGCCATCGGCGCATCCTCGGGAACCAGAGGCATGTCCTCGTGCATCAGGTCACCCACGCGGGCGAGCCTCGCCCCCAGCTTGCCGCCGGGATGGAAGGTGCGAAAATGCTCGGGCGTGAAGCGGCGATGCTCCATCAGCGCCACGGCCAGCGCGTCGCCCAGCGCCAGAGTCATCGTGGTCGAGGTCGTGGGCACGATCCCCGTCCCGCAGGCTTCCGCCGCCATAGGCAGCAAAAGCGCCACGTCGGACTGGCGCAGCAGGGTGGACCCCTCGCGCCCCGCCACCCCGATCAGCGGGATGGAAAAGCGCCGGGTATGGGCCACGATATCCGCGATCTCGGGCGTCTCGCCGCTGTTCGACAGCACCAGCGCCACGTCGCCTTTCGTGACCATCCCGAGGTCGCCGTGGCTGGCCTCGGCCGGATGGACGAACTGCGCGGGCGTGCCGGTCGAGGCGAAGGTCGCCGCGATCTTGCGGCCGACATGGCCCGACTTGCCCATGCCCGAGACGATCACCCGGCCCGTGGCTTCCAGGATCAGCCGCACGGCGGCATCGAAGGGCCGGGCCAGGGGGCCGTCCAGCGCGGCCTCGATCTCGGACAACCCCTGCGCCTCGCAGCGGATCACGCGGCGGGCGGTTTCGACATATTCGCTCATCCCCCAGACCTAGTGATGGAAGATATCGTTGTCATCGCCCCAGCCCATCAGGTCCAGCGTCGCCCGCGCCGGCAGGAAGTCGAAGCAGGCCTGCGCCAAGGCGGTCCGCCCCTCGCGTTCCAGCCGCTTTTCCAGTTCCGCCTTCAGCGCATGCAGGTGCAGCACGTCGGATGCGGCATATTCCAGTTGCGCGGGGGTCAGTTCCTCAGCCCCCCAGTCGCTGGTCTGCTGCTGCTTGGACACGTCCACGCCCACGAGGTCGTTCAGCAGGTATTTCAGCCCATGCCGGTCGGTGAAGGTCCGCACCATCTTGGACGCGATCTTGGTGCACCAGACGGGGCGCGTCACCACGCCGAAGGTGTTTTCCAGCATCGCGATGTCGAAACGGCCGAAGTGGAACAGCTTCAGCGTCTCGGGATCGGAGAGCATCCGGGTCAGGTTCGGCGCCTCGCGCTGGCCGCGGGCGATCTGGACCAGATGGGCCTCGCCGTCGCCCGCGCTCATCTGCACCAGGCACAGCCGGTCGCGGCGGGGGTCGAGGCCCATCGTCTCGGTGTCGATGGCCACGACCGGGCCGAGGTTCAGCCCGTCCGGCAGGTCGTGGCGGTGAAGATGAATGGTCATGCGCGGGTCCCTTCGGCTTTGGGGGCGGATGTGCCCGCCCCGCCCGATCGCGTCAATGAAAAGGCGTCGTCGCCCTTCGGCAAAGGCCCGCCACCTAGCCGGGGCTGCGGATGCCGCCGACAACGGGCTCCTCGGGCTGCGGGCTGAGCCAGCGATAGAGGATGCCGCCCAGCGCCCCCCCGATCAGCGGTGCCACCCAGAACAGCCACAGCTGCCCCAGCGCCCAGCCGCCCACGAACAGCGCCGGCCCGGTGGATCGCGCGGGATTGACCGAGGTGTTGGTGACGGGGATCGAGATCAGGTGGACCAGCGTCAGCCCCAGCCCGATGGCGATGGGGGCAAAGCCCACCGGTGCCCGCCCATGCGTGGCCCCCATGATGATGAACAGGAACAAGGCTGTCAGCACCACCTCGGCCAGAAAGCCCGCGCCCATCGAATAGCCGCCCGGCGAATGTTCGCCATAGCCGTTTGCCGCAAAGCCCGAGGCCGCGGCGTCGAAACCCGGCGCGCCACTGGCGATCAGGTAAAGCACCAGCGCCCCCAGGATCGCACCCAGGACCTGCGCCACCACATAGGGCAGGATCTGCGAGGACGGGAAACGCCCGCCTGCCGCAAGCCCGACCGTCACCGCAGGGTTCAGGTGGCATCCCGACACATGGCCGATGGCATAGGCCATGGTCAGCACCGTCAGGCCGAAGGCCAGCGACACGCCCAGAAGGCCGATTCCCACCTCTGGGAAGGCAGCCGCAAGCACGGCCGAGCCGCAGCCCCCGAATGTCAGCCAGAATGTTCCGATAAGTTCCGCCGCGTATTTGCGAGAATCCATCCCTGACACCTTCGAAAGAGCCGGCTGGCTGCCGACCCTCTCAAGGTCTCACAGAACTGTGAAGGCATGAAGCTGTTGAAAAAGATCAGCCGGTCCCCTGCCCGCCGGTCGCGGCATAAACCTCGCCGGTGATATAGCTCGCCTCGTCGCTGGCGAGCAGCACGTAGATCGGCGCGATCTCGACCGGCTGGCCGGCGCGGCCCAGCACGCTGTCGGCGCCGAACTCGGGCAGGTCCTCCTTGGGCTGGCCGCCCGAGACCTGCAGCGCGGTCCAGAACGGTCCCGGCGCCACCGCGTTCACCCGGATGCCCTTGGGCGCAAGCTGCTTGGCCAGCCCTTGGGCAAAGACCTTCCCGGCGCCCTTGGTCATCGCATAGTCGAGCATGTCTGGCGAGGGCGAGAAGGCGTTGATCGACGAGGTCACGATGATCGAGGCCCCCTTCTTCAGATGCGGCAGCGCCTGCTGCGCCATCCAGAAGGGCGCGTAGATGTTCGTCTTGATCGTCGCGTCGAATGCGTCCGAGGTGATGTCGGCAATGGATTTCTGCGCCTGCTGGCGGCCTGCGTTCAGGACCAGCACCTCAAGCCCGCCCAAGCCCTTCACGGCATCGTCGATGACCTTGCGGGCGGCCTGCTCGTCGCGGATGTCGGCGGGCAGTGCGACCGCGCGCCGGCCCTCGGCCTCGATCAGCTTCACGACCGTCTGCGCGTCGCTTTCCTCGTCGGGGTGATAGTTGATCGCGACATCCGCCCCTTCCCGCGCAAAGGCGATGGCGGCGGCGCGGCCGATGCCGCTGTCGCCCCCGGTGATCAATGCGCGCTTGCCCTTGAGCCGGTTATGGCCCTTGTAGCTTTCCTCGCCATGGTCGGGCTGCGGGTCCATCTTTTCGGCCAGCCCCGGCCAGGGCTGCTGGTCGTCGGAATAGGGATTGAGCGGCAGGCGCGGGTCCTCGATCGCGCCCGAGCGGTAGGGAGGGAGAACGGGGTCGGAGCCTTCCTTGCCGGACATGGGTCAGCCTTTCACAGCACGAGTTGCGAGGGGCAACGCCCCCGCGCCGCAGCCGTTCCCCTGCCAGGGCGCGGACCGCTGGCGCCCGGCAGGTCCGCCATGGTGGAATGCGGCAAGCCGCGGATAAAGAGGAAAGCGATGAACCGACTGGAATGCGACCGGATGTTCATGGCGGTGATGGAGGCGGGCAGCTTCATCGGCGCCGCCAGGCAGCTCGGCACCAGTTCGGGGCAGGCCTCGAAGCTGGTCTCGCGGCTGGAAACGGAACTGGGCGTGCGGCTGCTGAACCGCACCACCCGCTCGGTGTCCCCAACCGAGGCGGGACAAGCCTATCACGACCGGCTGCGGGTGCTGATCGAGGAACTGGACAGGCTGGACAGCGAGATCCGCAACATCTCGCAGACCCCGCGCGGGCGGCTGCGGGTGGCCGCGCCCCTGACCTTCGGCATCCGCGAGCTTGCCCCGGCGCTGAACGACTTCGCCGCCCGCTACCCCGAGATCGAGCTGGAGGTGAACTTTTCGGACCGGGCCGTGAACCTTGTGGACGACGGCTTCGACCTTGCCGTGCGGGTCGGGCAGCCGGACGATTCCAGCCTCATCATCCGCAAGCTCTGCTCGGTCCGCATCGTCGTGGTGGGGGCGCAGGCCTACCTGGACCGCAATCCCGCGCCCGAAACCCCCGCCGACCTGACGCGGCACGACTGCATCATCGACACGAACTTCCGCGATCCCCGCCGCTGGCCCTCGGGCGATGCGCCGGGGGTGGCGGTCAGCGGGCGGCTGCGCTTTTCCAATGCCGAGGCCTGCCTGCAGGCGGCGGAAGCCGGGCTGGGTCTTGCCTGCGTCCCCGCCTTTATCGCGGGCGATGCGATCCGCGGGGGCCGGGTGGTGCCGCTGCTGCAGGATTTCGAATCCGCGCCTTATGACATCTTCCTGCTTTATCCCCACAGCCGCCATCTTGCGGCCAAGGTGCGGCTGCTGGTGGACGCGCTGGTGGAACGCTACCGCGACACCCCGCATTGGGAACGAGGCTGGTAGCAACCTCTTCCATAAAGGAAACAATCCCTTTCCCGATCAGCAGATTATATCCCTCCTTCCTCGGCATTATCTTGGTGTCAACGCAGACGAGGAGAGACAGCCCATGCATATCGACCTGACCGACAAGACCGCCATCGTCACCGGCTCGACCGGGGGCATCGGCCTGGCCATCGCCACCGGCCTTGCCCGCGCCGGCGCCCGCGTCGTGGTCGTCGGCCGCCGCGAGGACGGCACGAATGCCGCGCGGGACGCCGTGAACGCGGCCTCGGGGCGCGATGACGCCCGCGCGGTCGTGGCCGATGCGGGGACCGCCGAGGGTTCGGCCGCGCTGATCGCGGCCGAGCCGCAGGCCGACATCCTTGTCAACAACCTCGGCATCTACGGCGCCCGCCCCTTCTTCGACATCACCGATGCCGAATGGGACGAGATGCTGCAGGTCAACGTGCTCAGCGGCGTGCGGCTGGCCCGCCATTACGCGCAGGGGATGCGCGACCGGGGCTGGGGCCGCATCCAGTTCATCTCCAGCGAATCGGCGCTGAACATCCCCGGCGAGATGGTCCATTACGGCGCGAGCAAAGCCGCCGTGCAGGGCGTGTCCCGCGGACTGGCCAGGGTGCTGGCGGGAACCGGCGTCACCGTCAACTCGATCCTGCCGGGGCCGACGCGCACCGAAGGCTCGGTCGAGATGATGCGGGATCTGGCCCGCGAACGTGGCGTATCCTCCGAGGAGATGGAGGCGCTGTTCCTGAAGGAAAACCGCCCCTCGAACCTCTTGGGCCGCTTCGCCACCCCCGAGGAGGTCGCGGCCATGAGTGTCTATGTCGCCTCGCCGCAAGCCAGCGCCACCACCGGCGCGGCCCTGCGCGTGGATGGCGGAACCGTCGAAAGCATCGCCTGATATCATTGGAGGAGAGACCGACATGGCTACCGACACGCGAGACGGCTACGGCCTTATCAGCAAGACCTTTCACTGGGTGATGGCCTTCCTGGTGGGCTGGCAGTTCCTGAAGTTCTTCGACCGCATCGGCGAGGGCGAGCATTGGGTCGGTCAGGGGCCGGTTTCCTGGCACTTCTCGATCGGCGTGCTGCTGCTGGTGATGGTCGTTGCCCGCTTCGGCTGGGCGTTCAATCAGCGGGGGCAGCGTCCTCTGAACGATCCGGCAATGGATTTCTACATCAAGGCCGGGCACGGCCTCATCTACGCCACGCTGATCCTGTTGCCGCTGACCGGCATCCTGCTGATGGTCGGCGCCGGCTTCGGCGTGACCGCCTTCGGCATCGAACTGATCGCCAAGGGCGAGAAGATCGGCTGGGCGCAAGGCCTCGGCAGCCTGCATTCGCCGCTGGCCTGGGTTCTGGCGGCACTGGTCATCGGCCATATCGCGATGGCCCTGTTCCACCAGTTCGTCAGGCGCGACGGGACGCTGGACCGGATGCTGTGACGCACCGGCCGTCCCTCCCCCCTTTCACAAGACAGGAGATTTTTTCATGGAAAAGCGTGAACTCGGCCAGTCGGGCATCGCCATTGCCCCCCTTGTTTTCGGCGGCAACGTCTTCGGCTGGACCGCCGACCGGCAGCGGTCATTCGAGTTGCTGGACCGCTTCACCGGGCGCGGCTTCAACGCCATCGACACCGCCGACGTCTATTCGTCCTGGGCGCCGGGACTGTCGGGCGGTGAATCCGAAACCGTGATCGGCGAATGGCTGGCCCAGAAGGGCCGCCGCGAAGACGTGGTGCTGATGACCAAGGTCGGCATGTGGGAGCCGCGCAAGGGCCTCTCCGCCGCCAATATCGAGGCCGCGCTGGACGATTCGCTGCGTCGCCTGCAGACCGACCATGTGGACGTTTACTTCGCCCATGTGGACGACGAAAGCGTGCCCTTCGAGGAAACGCTGGGCGCCTTTTCCCGGCTGATCGAGGCAGGCAAGGTCCGCGCCATCGGCGCCTCGAACCACTCGGCGCAACGCCTGCAGGCCGCGCTGGATGCGGCAAAGGCCGCCGGGCTGCCCCGCTACGAGATGGTCCAGCCCGCCTACAACCTTTACGACCGCAAGGATTTCGAGCAGTCGCTGCTGCCCGTGATCCAGTCGGAAGGCATCGGCGCCGTCAGCTATTTCTCGCTGGCGAGCGGCTTCCTGACCGGGAAATACCGCAGCAAGGCCGATCTTGAGGGCAGCAGCCGCAAGGGCTTCCTCGAAGGCTATTTCGACGACCGCGGCGAGCGTATCCTGACGGCGCTGCGCGAGGTGGCCGAAGCTGTGGGCGCCCCGCAGGCGCAGGTCGCGCTGGCCTGGCTGATGTCGCGCCCCGGCCTGACCGCCCCCATCGCCAGTGCCACCAGCGAGGGCCAACTGGACGAGATCATGGGCGCCGTGGCCCTCGACCTGCCCACTGAGGCCCGCGAGCGGCTGGACGCCACGAGCCGGTGAACGAACGCCCGGCGCGGGTCTCGCGCCGGGACCAGCCTGAAAGGAGACGCCGATGCTCGTGCAAGGGAAATGGGTGGCCGACTGGCAGCCGGTGCAGGCCAAGGACGAAAAGGGCGGCTTTGTCCGTCAGACATCCAGCTTCCGCAACTGGATCACCCCCGACGGCAGCCGCGGCCCGAGTGGCGAAGGCGGTTTCGCCGCAGAACCCGGCCGCTATCACCTTTACGTCGCGCTGATCTGCCCCTGGGCCTCGCGCACGCTGATCGGGCGGCGGCTGAAGGGGCTGGAGGACGCGATCTCGGTTTCGGTGGTCGAGCCGGAACTGGGCGATCAGGGCTGGCGCTTTGCCGAACCAGACCCGCTGACCGGCGCGGACCACCTGCACCAGATCTACAGCGGGGCCGATCCGCAGGTCTCGGGCCGGGCCACGGTGCCGGTCCTCTGGGACAAGCAGCGCCGCACCATCGTCAACAACGAATCCGCCGAGATCCTGCGGATGATGACCACGGGCTTCGGCGATCTGGCCGACCTGACCTATGACCTCTATCCCGCCGATCTGCAGGACGAGATCGAGGCCCTGAACGCCCGCATCTATCCGCGCCTGAACAACGGCGTCTACCGCGCGGGCTTCGCCACCACGCAGGAAGCCTATGACGAGGTCTTCCACGAGGTCTTCGCCATGCTGGACGAACTTGAGGCGCGTTTTGCCGATGGCCGCGCCTTCCTGTCGGGTGATCGGGTGACGGAAGCCGACATCCGCCTGTTCGTGACGCTGGTGCGCTTCGACGCGGCCTACCACGGGCTGTTCAAATGCAACCTGCGCCGGCTGGCCGACTATCCGGCACTCAGCGCCTATCTGGAACGGATGCTCGCCCTGCCGGGCGTGCGCGACACGGTCAGCATCGACCACATCAAGCGCGGCTATTATTCGATCAAGGCGCTGAACCCGACCGGCATCGTGCCGCTGGGTCCCAGACTGGAATGGGACCGCCAGCCGCTGTGACCCGCGGCGCGGGGAAGACGGCGGCAGGTCTGGACGCAAGCCCCGGATCGCCTCATCCTTCGCTCGGGGACGCCGGATGCATCCGGCGCGGACATCATCCGACCGCAAGGAGGGCGATCATGGGGCGACTGGAATCAAGGCGGCTTTGTTTCGTGGCGGCGCTGTGGCTCGGGGCGGGCGCGGCCTTTGCCGCATCCCCTGTCCCGGTCGAGGGGCAGAACGGCATGGTGGTGACGGCGCAGCACCTGGCCTCGCAGGTCGGCGTCGATGTGCTGAAGGCCGGCGGCAATGCGGTCGATGCCGCCGTGGCAGTGGGCTATGCGCTGGCGGTGGTCTATCCGACCGCGGGCAACCTCGGCGGCGGCGGCTTCATGACGATCCGGCTGGCCGACGGGACGACGACATTCCTCGATTTCCGCGAGCGTGCGCCGCTGGCCGCGACCAGCACCATGTATCTGGACGCCGAGGGCAACCCGATCCCCGGCGCCAGCATCGACGGCTATCTGGCCGTGGGCACGCCGGGGTCCGTCGCGGGCCTCGAGATGGCGCGTGAGAAATACGGCACGAAACCGCGCGAGGAGCTGCTAGCCCCCGCGATCCGACTGGCAACGGAAGGCTTCGTGCTGGAACAGGGCGACATCGCCTCTTTCGCGGATGGCAATGACCGGCTGGCCCGGGACCCGGCGGCCGCAAGGATCTTCCTGAAGGACGGCCAGCCCTATCGGATCGGGGACCGGCTGGTGCAGGCAGACCTTGCCGGATCGCTGCGGCAGATTTCCGAAGGCGGGGCGGAGGCCTTCTACAACGGCGGCATCGCCGACCTGATCGTGCAGGCGAGCGAGGCCAACGGCGGCATCCTCGCGAAAGAGGATTTCCAGCAATACCGGGTCCGCGAGATGGCGCCCGTGACCTGCAGCTATCGCGGCTACGACATCGCCTCGGCGCCGCCGCCCTCGTCCGGCGGGCTGATCATCTGCGAGATCCTGAACGTGCTGGAAGGCTACCCGATTTCCTACCTGGGCCATGGCTCGGCGGAAACCACGCGGCTGATGGTCGAGGCGATGCGCCACGCCTATGTGGACCGCAACACCGCGCTGGGCGATCCCGATTTCGTGGAAAACCCGGTCGAAAGGCTGACCAGCAAGGCCTATGCCGACGAGATCCGGTCCCGCATCGACGCCTTCCGCGCCGGCGTCAGCGCCGAGCTGCAGGTCGATGTCGCGCCCGAGTCCCCGGAAACGACGCATTATTCCATCATCGACAAGGACGGGAACGCGGTTGCCGTCACCTACACGCTGAACGGCTCTTTCGGGACGGCCAAGGTGGCCGAGGGCACCGGCATCCTTCTGAACAACGAGATGGACGATTTCACCGTCAAGCCGGGGGTGCCCAACCTGTACGGGCTGGTGCAGGGCGAGGCCAACGCCATCGAGCCGCGCAAGTCGCCCCTGTCCTCGATGAGCCCGACCATCGTTTCCAGGGATGGCGAGCCCTTCATGGTGATCGGCAGCCCCGGCGGGGCGCGCATCATCACCATCACCCTGCAGGCGATCATGAACGTGATCGACCACGGCATGGACCTGCAGGAAGCCATCGACGCCCCGCGCATCCATCACCAGTGGCTGCCCGACCGGGTCTTCGTCGAGCCGCGCGGCCTGTCCTCGGACACCATGCGCCTGCTGGTCGGGATGGGATACGACATCGGCACCGATCCGAACTGGCCGGTCTGGGGCGAGGCGGCGGGCATCCTTGTCGGCGGCAAGAGCCTGCGGGACATCGAGGATGGCGACGGCAGGGGCTATCACGGCGCGATCGACAGCCGCGCGAGTGCCGGGGCCGCGATCGGTTACTAGCCCTCAGCCCTGAGGAGCTTATCATGAATCAACCCGCGCAGCAGGGCTGCGCGGGTCTTCGTGAGCATCACGAACCAATAACAGAAACAACTCGTAACAAGCGATGCTTTGCAAGACGGCCGTCTTGAACCCTGTTGACCACATGGGACGCCCGCGTTCAATTTGTCCAAATGGACATGTTCCGGCGCAGGCGGAAAGCGGCTGTTCCTACAAGCGCACCGAGGCCTGGTCGTCCTTGTAGTCCATCTTGGGATCAACCCCCAGCAGCGACTTGACCCCGGCCAGCAGGCTCGATCCGTCCAGCCAGATCTCGGCCTGGTCTGCATCAAGGCGCAGCAGACGCAGCTTGGGGTCGTCCTTGCCCTTCTCGTACCAGGCGGCGACCTGCGGATTCCACAGCTTGTCGATCATGGCGCGATCCTGCGACAGGCTCAGGCTGCCCTGGATCGAGGCGTAAAGCTCTCCCTTCGCGGAAAAGGTGGCGATGGCGCGGCGGCCTTCGGTCAGCTTGTCCACGATGTGGTTGTCGCTCGAGGTGAAGAACCACAAGGGCGAGCGTTCCTCGTCGATCTGGACGTACATCGGGCGGGCGAAGCCGTCCTCGACTCCGTCCACCCCCAGCATCATCACGCGTTCCGCGGCAAGCGCCTTCCAGAAGCGGGCCTCGATCTTGGCGTCGTCGGTCATCATGCGTTCTCCTGTGAATCAAGGGCGATCTGCGTATGCTGGACCACGGTCCAGTCGTCATGGGCGCGGCGGCGGTAGACCGAGGTGCAGGCCGCGGCAAAGCGTGTTTCGCCCTTGGCGGCGACCACGCAATAGGCGATGGCGATCAGCCCTTCCTGGGGGCGGCGCACGTCCTGCTGCGAAAAGGCGACCTCCTCCCATGCGGGCGTGTGGCTGACCGCCTCGACCGCGGCCTCGCCCGTGAACAGCCAGGGCGCCCGGCTCAGCGCCATGACGCAGTCGGGGTCCACCCGCTCGTGATAGCGTTCCTCGCTTGCCCGCCACAGGCTTTCCTCGAATTCCCAGACCCGCTTGTCGTCCATCGGCCCCTCTCCCCGGATGCATGTTGGACAACACCGGAACGGCGCAGGCGTTCCGCGCGGGGCCAGACTCCCGGCGGGGTTGTCCTCTGCAGCCGGCCCGCCTAGATTCTGCCGGATGGACCAGAACTCCTCGCGCGAGATGGCCGGGGCTGCGCCCGCGCCGGCCGGGCTGCCCGGCAGGGTGGATGGGCTTGCCCTTTTCCTCGACATCGACGGCACGCTTCTGGACATCGCCGACACGCCGGACGGGATCGTGGTGCCGCCGGGGCTGGCGGGGGCGCTGGAACGGCTGACCGCAAGGCTGGGCGGGGCGCTGGCGCTGGTCACGGGTCGGTCGCTTGCCACCGTGGACCGGCTGTTTCCCGGCCTTTCCGCCACGGTCAACGGACTGCACGGGGCGGAATGGCGCGACGGGTCCGGGCGGATCTTCGCCCCCGACACCACCGACGCCTTTTCGGGCGCCAAGCAGCGGCTGCGCGAACAGGCCGCCCGCTGGCCCGGCGTCGTGTTCGAGGACAAGGGCCCGGCCTTCGCCGCCCATTACCGCCTTGCCCCGGCCAGCGAAGCGCAGGTGCGGCGGCTGATGCAGGCGCTTGCGGAAACCGTCGGCGACAGGTGGAAACTGCAGGAAGGAAAGGCGGTTGTTGAGTTGCGGCCGCACGGCCGGGACAAGGGAGACGCATTGATGCAGACGATGGGGCAAAAGGCTTTCGCGGGGCGCCGGCCGCTGGCCGTCGGCGACGACGTGACGGACGAGGCGATGTTCGCGGCCGCGAACCGCCTTGGCGGCCTGTCGGTCCGGGTCGGCACCGACGGGCGCGAGACCCTCGCGCAGTCCCGCATCCCCTCTCCTGCCGATCTGCGGGCCTGGGTCGAACGGGTGTCGCAATGAACGCCCCTGTCGAGACCCCCAGCCTGGCCGCCGCGACCACGGCCCCCGTCCACTCGCTCGACCTGGGCGTGATCGGCAATGCCGCGGCCGCCGCATTGGTGGACCGGAACGGCGCGATCCTCTGGATGTGCGCGCCGCGCATGGATGGCGACCCCGTCTTCTGCCGCCTGCTGGGCGGGGCGGGGGAAGGCGGCGACTGGTCGATCACCCTCGAGGATCTCGCCCGCAGCGAACAAAGCTACCTGCGCAACACCGCGATCCTTGAAACGATCCTGACCGATGGCGCGGGAAACCGGCTGCGCATCCTCGACTTCGCGCCGCGCTTCAAGGAGCTGGGCCGGATCTTCCGCCCCCTGGGCATCGTGCGGATGATCGAACCGCTGGAAGGCACTCCCCGCGTCCGGGTCCTGATGCGCCCGCGTCACGGCTACGGCGCCCATGTCCCCGAGACCACGCGCGGCACCAACCACATCCGCTTCATCCTGGGCGAGCAGGTGCTGCGCCTGACCACCAACGCGCCCATCGACTATGTCGAGCACGGCAGGGCCTTTCTTGTCGACCGGCCCTATGCCTTCGTCTTCGGCGCGGACGAACGTCTGTCCGAGGCCCCGCTGCAGATGGCGCGCAGCTTCATGGACAAGACTGCCGATTACTGGCGGAACTGGGTCCGCTACCTGTCGGTGCCGCTGGACTATCAAGACGTGGTGATCCGCTCGGCCATCACGCTGAAGCTTTGCGCGCATGAGGAAACCGGGGGCATCGTCGCGGCGCTGACGACCTCGATCCCGGAATACGGGGAAAGCGGGCGGACCTGGGACTATCGCTTCTGCTGGCTGCGGGATTCATATTTCACCGTCAGCGCGCTGAACCTGCTGGGCGCGACCCGGACGATGGAGGAATATATCTCCTACGTCTCGAACATCGCGGCGGGATCGCCCGACGGCTACCTGCAGCCGCTGTTCGGGCTGGGGCTGGAACGGCAGGTGGACGAGGAGATGGTCCCGACCCTGCCCGGCTATCGCGGCCTAGGCCCCGTGCGGCGCGGCAATGCCGCCTATACGCAGGTGCAGAACGACGGCTACGGCTCGGTGATCCTGTCGATCACCCAGGCGTTTTTCGACGAGCGGCTGCCCCGAATGGGCGGCGAGGCGCTGTTCCAGCGGATCGAAAAGCTGGGCCGGCAGGCGGCGGAACGCTGGAACCAGCCCGACGCGGGGTTGTGGGAGTTCCGGACGCGCGGCGCTGTCCACACCCATTCCGCCGTGATGTGCTGGGCCGCCTGCGACCGGCTGGCCAAGATCGCGGACAAGCTGGCCCTGCCAGAGCGCGAGGCGCATTGGCGCGCCGAGGCCGACGTGATCCGCGAGGGCATCCTTGAACTCGGCTGGAACAAGGAACTGCAAAGCTTCGTGTCCAGCTTCGGTGGCCGCGACCTCGACGCGAGCCTGCTGCTGATGCCGCAGATCGGTATCATCCCGGCGCATGACCCGCGCTTCCTGTCCACGCTGGAGGCCTGCGAGAAGCACCTGCGCTTCGGCAACCACCTTTACCGCTACCGCGCCCCCGACGATTTCGGAGAGCCGGAGACCGCCTTCACCGCCTGCACCTTCTGGCTGATCGACGCGCTTGTCCGCGTCGGCCGCCGCGAGGACGCGCGCCAGATCTTCGCCGAGATCCTGCGGACCCGGAACCACCTCGGCCTGCTTTCCGAAGGGGTCCATGTCGAGACGGGCGAGCTTTGGGGCAACTTCCCGCAGACCTATTCGATGGTCGGACTTGTCCATGCCGCCATGCACCTGTCCCGAAGGTGGGAGGACGTGCTGTGAGCCGGCTGATCGTCGTCTCGAACCGCGTGCCCGACCCGACCAAGGGGGCGCCCGCCGGCGGGCTGGCCGTCGCGCTGCATTCCGCGCTGGAAAAGGCGGGCGGCGTCTGGATGGGCTGGACCGGCAAGTCCAGCGGCGTAAAGGAACCGGGGCCGCTGCAGTTCGTGGAACGCGGCAACATCACCTATGCCCTGACCGACCTGTCGCGGCGCGACCTGTCGGAATATTACGCGGGCTTCGCCAACAGCGTGCTGTGGCCCTTGTGCCATTACCGCCTGGACCTGACGGAATACGCGCGCAAGGACATGGCGGGCTATTTCCGGGTGAACCGATTTTTCGCGGAACGGCTGCGGCCCCTGATCCAGCCCGACGATCTCATCTGGATCCACGACTACCACCTGATCCCGATGGCCGCCGAGCTGCGCCGGATGGGGGTGGAAAACCGCATCGGCTTCTTCATGCACATCCCCTGGCCCTCGCCGGATGTGTTCTTCACCCTTCCGGTGCACGAGGAGATCATCGGCGGCCTGACCGCCTATGACGTGGTGGGATTCCAGACCGAACATGACGTCGAGAACTTCGCCCTCGGCCTCAGGCGCGAGGGGATCGGGCGCGACCTCGGCGGTGGCTGGATGGTCGCCCACGGCCGCCGCTTCCGCGCCTGCGCCTTCCCCATCGGCATCGACGTGGCCGAGTTCGCCTCGATGGCGAAACGGGCGGTGCGGAATACGGCAGTCAAGCGCACCGCCGTCAGCTTCAACGGCCGCGACCTCATCATCGGGGTGGACCGGCTGGATTATTCCAAGGGCCTGACCCACCGCATCGACGGGTTCGAGCGTTTCCTGATCGCCAACCCCGACTGGCGCGGGCGCACGACGCTGCTGCAGGTCACGCCGAAATCCCGCAGCGACGTGCCGGGTTATTCCGACATGCAGCGGCAGGTGGCCGAACACGCGGGCCGCGTGAATGGCGCGATGGGCACGATGGACTGGACGCCGATCCGCTATATCAACCAGTCCGTCGGGCGCAGCACGCTTGCGGGCCTTTACCGTGTCGCCCGCGTCGGGCTGGTGACGCCCTTGCGCGACGGCATGAACCTGGTCGCCAAGGAATTCGTCGCCGCCCAGAACCCGGCCGATCCCGGCGTCCTTGTCCTGTCCCGCTTTGCCGGGGCGGCGCGGGAACTGGACGCCGCGGTTCTGGTCAATCCCTATGACATCGAGGCCGTCGGCAACGCCATCGCCCGCGCCCTGCCGATGCCGCTCGAGGAGCGCGTCGAGCGGTTCACCGCGATGATGGCCCGGCTGGAACAGAACGACATCTCGAAATGGTGCGCGGACTTCCTGGCCGCGCTGGTGCCGCAGGGCACCGCGCCGCAGGCCGCGGCCTAGGGGCGCCGCGCCTCGAACCGGGCGACCATCCGGCGCAGCCGCTGTTCGCTTGCGCCGATGGTGGCGTCGTAGCGGCGGTTCGAAAAGCCGAAAAGCGTCGATTGCGCCGATGCGTCATGGCCGACGAGGAAGGGCAGCGTCGTGACGACCCGCAGCCCCTCCATCCGGCCCAGCCAGCGGTCGATCGTGTTGTCATGAACGTTCCGGTCGCGGTCGTCCCATTGAGCCAGCCGTTCCAGGGCACGAGGGCCATAGATGTTAAGGACCGTCCCCACCGTCCGGTCGAGATGCACAAAGGTCATGCCGTCCCGCCGCTCGACCCGCCGGATCGTGCAGTCGTCGGGCAGATCGCTGAGCAGGCCGGAAAAGACGTCCCATTCGACACCTTCCAGGTAGTGCCGGATGCCGTCCAGCCGCGCCTCGAAATCCGGGGGAAAGACCGCGTCATCCTCGCAGACCAAGAGGGGCGCGGCATCCTGCGCCAAGGCGGCCCGGGCAATGGCGACATAGCTGAGGCCGCAGCCGCGCCAGGCGGGATGAAAGCGCAGCCCGTCGAAGACGCGCAGGCCCTTTGCCTTCTGCGCGGCAAGAAGCTGGCGGCGCTGGGGCGTCTCGGGCAGGCTGAGGCAGAGCCGGTCGCCTGCGGCCAGATTGCGCAGGGCGGGAAAGATCCGGGGATCGACCCGCAGCGGGTCCAGCGCCTGCGCCGCGATCAGCCAGCGCGCAAGCTCGGCCGCGATGTCATCGACGCGCGCCCCACCAGCAGCGGCCCCGGCCGCCAGCCGCGACAGGGCGGGCGCGACAAAGACGCGGCCTCGCGAAACCCCGGCGTTGGTCAGCGCCGTCACACCCGCGCCGTCGGCAACCAGATGGACCGAAGCGCCCGCGCTGCCCCGGATACGGCCCTGCGCATGGCGATTCAGAAACCTCGCAACCGCAGCGGCCTCGGGCAGGATCACCCCGGTTTCCGGCAAGGGCGCATGGTCCCCCGTCTGCAGCAGCAGGCCCGGACCCCGAGGATCGTTGCAGATGCCCGCCTCGCCCGCCTGCCCCAGCAGGGTCATCGCCGCACGCAGCGGGGCGTCCAGATGCTGCAACTCGTCCCCCAGCCGCAGCGGCAGGACGATGCGCGGCGTCGCGCTGTCGCTGCGCTTGGGATGGCGGATGCGCGCCAGAAGGCCGGGAAGCCCCTCGCGGCGCAGCACGCGGCCGACGTTGCCAAACTGCGTCATGAAGCGGCGGGCCTTGTTCCGATCACAGGATGACCCGATGCTCGGCCTGCCCCCGAAGCCCCGTCGCCACGGCGAAGGTCATCCCGGCCTGCGGATGGGC
>NZ_JAUNPC010000031.1 GCF_030536915.1 Paracoccus sp. (in: a-proteobacteria) | reverse complement strand
CAGGGCTGCCGAACAAGAGCGTCCGGCCTTCCGCGATCGCGCTTTTCCCCGACCGGGCGCCGCCCGTCACAAGGATGATCGAACCCATGGAGATCCCCTGCCTTTGCCTCGCCGATGCTTAACCACAGCGGCGCCGATGACTGAAGGGCCGCTGCGCGATGCCTGAGGCCAAGGGCGCGGAAATCATCCTGATCCGCCACGCGTCCGTGGCCGGAGGAGGGCGCCTTGCCGGCCGCCTCGACCCGCCCGCCGACCTGTCGGACCGAACAAGGATCGCGGCCGTCGCGGCCCGGCTGCCTCGGGGCGCGCGGCTGACCAGCTCTCCGGCGCGGCGCTGCCTGATGACGGCGGGGGCGCTGGTGCCCGGCCTGGCCCCGAGGCTGGACGAGAGGCTGTGGGAACAGGACTTCGGTGACTGGGAGGGGCTGGGCCATGCGGAGCTTCCCGACCTCGGCCCCCTGAGCCCCGAGGCTCTGGTCGACCACCGCCCGCCCAACGGCGAAAGCTTCCGCGCGCTTTGCGCCCGCACCCTCCCCGCCCTGCTGGACCTGGCCGCCCATCCGGGGGGCCAGGTCGTGACCGCCCATGCGGGCACCGTCCGCGCGGCGCTGGCCCATGCCACGGGCTCGGTCGCCGGGGCGCTGTCCTTCCAGGTCGCGCCCTTGTCGCTGAGCCGGTTCCATGTCGGCCCGCAGGGGCAGTGGTCCGTGGCCGAGGTCAACTGGCAGCCCTGAACGCAGCCCGCGGCCGCGCCTAGCGCGCCAGCCCCATGTCCCGCAGCCGGGCGATCGACGCGGGAATGCCCGCCTTGTCGCTCAGTTCCAGGATCAGGCGCGGCATCGCGGGCGCTTCGGACAGCGCCCGGAACACGGCCGCCCAAGGGATCGAGCCATCGCCTACGCGCCAGTGACGGTCCGCATTGCCGTCGCCATCATGCAGATGGACGTGCTGCAGCAGGTCGCCCGCGCGGCGGATGAAGAAATCCACCGGGGGGGCCTGACCCACGCCGTTCATGAAATGCGCGTGCCCCGTATCGACCGACAGCGCCACGGCCTTCGAGCCGAAGCTGCGGACCAGTTCGGCGCGGATATCGGGGTCCTTGTCCTGCACGTTCTCGATCACCAGCGTCACGCCCAAGGCCTCGGCGCGCGCGACCGCCGGGCGCAGGCAGGCATGGCAGTTCGCGATGATCCAGTCATGGGCCGAGCGCCAGGCGAAATGATCCAGGTTGTAGTGGTCCCACAGCGTATAGGGCGAGTGGATGACCATCTGCGACGCCTCGAGAAAGGCGCAGACATCCAGCGCCTGATCCATGCGGCGGACGACGATGGCCTGCACGTCGGGGTCAGGGTTCGAGATGTCCAGCCCCCAGAACGGCCCGTGGATGCCAAGCCGCCCCCCGTGCCCGCGCAGCGCGGCCTGCGCCTCTTCGGCCAAGGGTCGCCAGTCGCCGGCCAGCACATCGGCCATGAAGAAATCATGCAGCTCGATGTCGCGCGGTTCGTCGCGCAGCAGGGCAGGGTTGGCGCGCAGGTCCGAAACCTGCGCCGCCAGGCCGAGAAGGGGGGGCTGTGACATTCACGCTCCGTCATCCGCTTTGCCCGCCCCATAGCGGATGACGGATGGTCTGGACAGGCGGGAAGGTCCGAAGGACCGGGGGCAGGGCGTCTCCCGCATGGCTGGATGAGCCATGGAAACGGATTCAGCGCAGGATGGACGCGCGGAACGCTTTCGCGCGGGTAAGTGGCGGAACCGGCGTGCATGAGGTTCGATCCTCTCCACTGCGTCTGCATGGCGGGATCGTGCGACAGCCGCCTCAGTTAGCAGTGCCAGTGAGCAGGCCGGCGCTTTCTTGCCGCATATGCGCCACGTCGTGACGATCAAGCCGTCCGCCGATGCCCATGCCCCCGGAACGCCCGAGAACCGTCATGGCGTCATCTGCGCCATGGGCGCCGAAAGGACAGAGGACAGGGCCATCAGCGAAAGTCCGGCCGCCGCGACCCGGCAGATGGCGCGGCGATGCTGCAGGGCGGCCGAGCGCATGGAGGATTGCGAGAACAGGACCGCGATCAGGCTGTACCAGGCGATGCTCATGGATATGGTCACGGCCATGAGGGCGGCGATCCCGTCATGGTCCCGGAACAGCCCCAGAAAGGTGATCGTGAACAGGGTCGCGCTTTGCGGCGCAAGGAAGGCGATGGCAGCCCCTTGGGCGAACAGGTCCAGCCGCAGCCGCGACGGGGGCGCAGCCGCATCGGCAACCTCGGTCCCTGCGGAACGAAGCAGCCGCCAAGCAAGCCAGATCAGCACGGCCGGGACAGCCGCCCGCATCGCGGAAAGCGACAGGCCCGGGGCAAGGTGGACCGCGCCCCAGGCGATGGCCCCCATCAGCGCGGCCGTTCCGCTGGCGATCCCGGCAAGCAGCGGCATCGTCCGCCTGAACCCGTGGAGCGCGGCATGGCCGCCCGTCGTCAGGGCGATGGGACCGGGGACGACCACGATCAGGATGTAGGCCGCCATGAACTGCAGCATGGCGGCCGACGCAGGTTGCAAGCCCCACATGGCGTCCTCATCGCATGCCCGCCGCCTGCCCGCCGGCCGCAAGCGTCTCGGGCATGACGGGGAAGGCGTCCGGCAGGTGGGGGACGCCGAAGACCTCGGGCCGGTCGGCATCCGAGACCAGCAGCGACGCTCCGGCGCCGGCGACCATCCCGGAGGGCACGATGGTGTCCATGCCCTCGGGATCGGACGCATGGACGACATGGACGAATCCAAGGCAGGCGTCGGGTCCTGGCCCGCTCTGATACGCGACGATGCGCTCGATTGCGGGCTGCGCCACGGCGACGATCGACCGCGGCCCGTCCTTGATCAGCGCAAGGCCGCCGATGTCGCGCGAGGCGTCCAGGCAGCCGCTGCGTCCCGCGGCCTCGAGCACCGGCTCGGGGCTGTCGGCGGACAGGTCCAGCGACCACAGGCCGGTCGTGGCGATGATATAGGCATGCGGGCCGCGGGCGGTCATGGCCTTGATCGGGCCGCCGAGGGTCCAGTTCCGGGCGCTCTCGAGCCTCGGGCTTTCCCCCTGCGGTTGCATGGACAGGGCGGACAATCCGCCGCTGGCCGTGCCCAGCAGGATTATGGCCCCGCCCGAGCCATCCTCTGCCGCGGCCAGGCGGACGGCGCCCATGGCGTCCGCTTCACGGGGCGCTGAAACCCGGATGACCGACGCTTCGGCCTGCCCGGCATCGAGACGCAGGAAGCCGATGCCGCGCGGTCCGACCCACATGGCATAGGACTGTGGCCCCGCTTCGCCCTTCAGCCGCAGCAGGGCGGCATCGGCGACGCGGCCTTCGCCGACCGCCAGCGCCTGGCCATGCGTGCCCAGGATGGACATCCTGCCGCCGGTATCGACGGCGACAAGGGATTGCCCCTCGCCCGTTTCCAGCCGGCGCGTGTTTCGCAAGGGCTCGGTCGGCAGTTCCGCGATGCGGACGGAATGGCCCTTCAAGGTCACGCCCAGCGGCGCGGCGATGGCAGCCATCGCGGGAAGCGCCGCCGCCAGGCAGAAGCAGGCGAGGCCGTATCTGTGGGTGATGCCAGTCATGATCGATCCTCCCGGTTCATGCCGCGCCCGAGCCGGGGTCCGATCCCCGTGGGGGCAGACGCGCGTTGCTGTAAAGATGAGATCGCAGGATCGGCCCGGCCGAGGTGACGCGCGCCGGGGCCGGAAGGCTGCCGTGCCTGAACATTCCCGCGGTTTGCGTGGCATCCGAAGCCCTCCTTCCGCAAGGCAGAGGGGACAGGCGGGCGATCCCCGACCCTTCAGGAAAGGATACGGGGAACGGTCCGGGCGCACATCGGTGCGGCTACCCGTTTTTGGGCCGGGAACACCCAGATTTTCCGGCATCCGTCCGGGAAACCGCGCTTGCCGCCGCTGCATCGGACGATTGCAGGTGGCGGGTGTCGGGCAGAAGCCAGGGGTCCTGCCGCAGCCGCAGCAACAGCTCCATGCGGTTGGCGGCGCTGAACTTGCCAAGCACGGCCGAGACATGATGCTCGATCGTGCGGGGCGAGCGCGACATGCGGCGCGCGATTTCCTTGTTGCCGATGCCCTGCGCGATCAGGACCAGCACCTGCTGTTCATGCAGGGTCAGTCCCAGCGGATGCTGCCGCGCGGCGGCATAGGGGCCGCGCCGCTGCGGGGGCATCGGGGCCGCCAGACCGTGGCGCGGGGCCGGGTTACGCCCAAGCGCCGCGGCAGGGCGGGCCTCGAGGGTCTCGAGGGTGGTGATGGCGGCGACAAGCGCCTCGGCTGCCTCGGGGCCGGTCGCCTGCAGGCCGGCCAATGCAGCCTCATAGGGCAGGCCGAGGCGGGTCCATTCGGCGGCGGCGGCCACCGGATCGCCGCGCAGCTCGGCGGCGCGGGCAAGCGGCAACTGCGCATCAGGGACCGGGGAAGCGAAGGGCAGGGCCATGCCGCATCGCCGCCACCACACCGCCATCTCGGCCAGGTAGGGCTGAAAATCGCCGAGGCCCATTCCCGCCAGCAGGGCGAGTTGGCGTTGCGCGGCTGCCATGTCTTCCGCCAGCCAGGCCGCCTCGGCAAGCGCCAGCCGCACCGGAATGATGCGCTGCGCCTCGCCCGTGACCAGCCCTTCGCTCAGGGCGCGATCCAGCAGGGCCGGGGCATCGCCTTCGCCGCGGCGCATGCGGACGGTGGCCAGCACCGTCAGGGCCGGCAGGTGCATGACCATCGGCAGCCGGTCCCGCGCCATGACCCCCTGGGCAATCGCCTCGGCGTCGCGGAACCGGCCCTGGTCCAGGCGAAGCTGGGCCTGCCTGCCGACAAGATATTGCGTGACCGAGTCAAGGTCATGCCGCAGGCAGAAGGCGATCCCCTCGGCCAGCAGGTCGTCGGCCAGCGCGAAGGCGCGCTCCAAGGTCGCGGCCTCGGCGAAGTTGGTATAGGCGCGGGCGGCGTCGTCATGCAGCTCGTGTTCAAGCGACAGCGCAAGGCTTTCCTGCAGCCGCTCGCGTCCGCCCGGGCGGCCCGCGAACATCAGGGCCGTGCCCACGTTGTTCAGCGCATGGACGCGGGTGCCGATCTCGCCCGGGCTGCCCGACAGGGCGATGGCCCGCTCGCCCCATGCCACGGCCTCGTCGAAGCGGTAATGCAGCATGTGAAGCTGCGAGCGCGTGCTGTAGGCCAGCGCAAGTTCCCGGCCCGGCGGCAGGGATTCCACCACGCGCACGGCTTCCTCGGCGCAGTCCTCGGCCAGCCGTCCCTCCCCCTGGCGCCAGTAGAGGCGCGACAGCCGCCGCAGGTTGGCGCTGACCCTGTCGGCCCGGCCGAGTTGCCGCCAGAGGGTGATGGCGCGCTGCCGCGCCGCGATGACCTCGGAGGTGAGCAGAAGGCTCAGGTCCGCCTCATAGGCCCAGTCCTGGTAAAGCTCGGCGGCAAGATCCGGCGCGGCAAGCCCGACATGGCGCAGCGCCGTCGCCAGATGGGCTGCGGCTTCCAGATGCGCGCCCATCCGGGCCGCCTGCCGCGCGGCCAGCGGGGCCAGTTCCAGCACCCGCTCGCCATTGCCCGCGCCGTCGGCGTGGTGGACCCTTGCCGCCAGCATCGCCTCGGCATGGGCGGGCGGTAGGGCCGACAGCGCCGCCTCGATCCGGGCATGCAGCGACCGGCGGGTGGAGGGGGCGAGCCGTTCCAAGGCAGCCTCGCGGGCAAGTTCGTGGCGGAAGGTGATGATCCCCTGCTCGTCCCGCTGCAGCAATCCGCGCGCCTCGCTGCGGTCCACGAGGGCGTCGGCCCCGTTTCCGACAAGGACCCGCAGCAGCCAGGGCTGGATGCCGCCGGGGGTGATGCTGACCGCCTCCAAAAGCCGGCGCTCTTCTGCGTCCAGCCGCGACAGGCGGGCCCAGACGGCATCGCGGATGGACCCCGGCAGGCGGCGCTGGGGATCGGCTTCGCCGTCGGACAGCAGTTCGGTGACGAAGAAGGGATTGCCCTGGGTGATGCGGTAGATGTCGGCAACGGGCCGCCCCGCCTCTTGCGCCAGCCGCGACACGCTTGCCTCGGACAGCGGCCGCAGGGTGATGCGGGCGACATCGCCTGCGGGAAGGTCGCCCAGCACATGGGACAGCGGGTGGTCGCCGTCCATCTCGTCGCTGCGGACGCTGATGAGCAGCAGCACCGGCAACAGGGACACCCGGCGCCCGAGATACTTCACCAGATCCAGCGTCGCCTTGTCGGCCCAGTGCATGTCCTCGAACACCAGCACGGTCAGGCCGGCCGCCTGCTGAAGCGCATGCAGCAGCGCCGGGAAAAGCCGTCCCTGCTCGGCGCCTTCGTTCAGCAGGGCCGTGACCTCGGGCCCGAGCGCCTCGGCCATGTCATGGACCGGCCCCAGCGGCCGGGGCGTGAACAGCGCCTCGCACCACCCCCACAGGATGCGGCCGCGCGTCCCGGCCTGGGCGGCAAAGCCCCGCAGCAGGGATGTCTTGCCGATGCCCGCCTCGCCCTCGATGACGATGACCCTGCCGTTTCCGGCCGCGGCGCGGGCAGCCGACACGCGGATCACCTCGAGGGGGCTCTTTCTTTCGAGCAGCATCTCACGATCCCTTGTCGTCCAAGACATACCAGAGATGCCGGCTCTCTCATAGATTGTCCTGAACGGAAGCGTCCGTGACGGCCTCAGCCGCCGTGCCGTGGCTGAAGGCTGCCGGCGGCCCGAGAGGACCGCTGCTGCTGAAAGCTCCATTCCCGCCACGGCCCGTTAGCCGCGCCGGACCGGCGGCGGAGATGCTGACCGTCGAGCCGCGACCAGCCTGCACGCGGTTGCGGACCCGGCCCGGCCCGAGAAAGCATGCAGAGGGTTTCCGGCATATCGGCCTGATGGCGGGCGCCGTCGCGATGATGTCGCCGCGTCCTGTGCGGGCAGGCACGGTCCGGTCCCAGAACGCGGCCGCAGAGCAGTTCTACCGGCATGTCCGCCAACAACATTTGCCATAGGCCGGCGGTTGCTGTCCGCAACCGGACCTTTTCGATGGACTGGCCCCGGCTGGCTGCGTGCGGTCGTGGGGCTGGATGCCTCCGGCGCGATGGCGGGGGCACCAGCACTCCATGCCCTGGCATTGCCAATTGTCTCACCCTGCGACATGACACCTGTCACAGCGGCTGAAAACCCGGCGCCCGCTGATCCGATCTTCAGGCGCACGGATTTGGGTGCAGACCGGCAAATAAAAGCTGATCGCACGAGGCATGCAGCATCTTCATTCGATATCCTGACGCCTTGGGTTTCTTCCGCGTCATCCGCCGGGGCGGGCGCAAGGAGATGGTGTTTTCTGCAGGAGCAGTGAAGTTGCGCCCCGCCTTCCGCTGGGAGCGGCTACTGGATAGGAGGGGGTGCCTCACTATCACCAAGGCGGTCCTTGTCGGTAAGCAGGGACCGGACATGACACTGACCCGGCTGCTGTAGCCGCTTCCGGGGCGGGGCAAGAGCAGCGCAAGCTGCTGGCGTCATGGACGTGATCGGCACATGCCAGTCAGCCGGCCTCGCAACTTGCCGGGCTGTGGCGTTTGTTCTGGATGACATTCGGCAGGCATGCGACGGGAAGTGCTCGGCAGCGCTCGCGTTGCGACCAGTGTCAGCGGCCGCACGCCTGCGCCGCCCTCAGCAGTAATGTTCCACGAAGGCCCTCTGGTGATCGCCATAGCGGTCGCCATGGGCGAAACCGGCCGGAAGGAAGCGCTCGATCTCTGCGATGTCCCCGGGGCCGAGATCCGGAACCTGCCAGTCGCGCAGATGCTCCGCCCTTCGCGTGCCGGGGATCGGGATGACGTGATCCCCCTGCGCCAGCACCCAGGCAAGCGCCGCGCCGGGGACCGTCCAGCCCCGCGCGGCGCACAGCGCGCGGAATGGCGCGATGACCGCGAGGTTGGCCGAGAAGTTCGGCTCGGTGAAGCGCGGGTTGGTGTCGCGGAAATCGATTCCCCTGCGGAAATCCCGCCTCAGCGGCTCGCGCCCGAACATGCCGCGCCCCAGCGGAGAGAAGGCCACAAAGGCCACGCCCAGTTCCCTGCAGGCCCGGATCAGCCCAAGCTGCGGCAAGCGCGTCCAGAGCGAGTATTCGTTCTGCACGGCGGTCACCGGATGCTCGGCATAGGCGCGGCGCAGGGTCGAGGGCGCGACCTCGGACAGGCCGTAGCCGCCGATCTTTCCCTCTGCGACCAGCCAGCCCATCGTCCCGGCGAGGTCCTCGGCGGGGATCTCGGGCTGGCGGCGGTGGATGTAGTAAAGGTCGATGTGATCGCGCCCGAGCCGCCGCAACGAGGCTTCGAGGCAGTGGCGGATATAGGCTTCGTCGTTGCGCACCATCCGCGGCGGGCCGGTGACGATGCCGCATTTGGTGGCGAGATGGATGTCCCGGCGTCCCCACCTGCCGATGATCCGTTCCGACAGGCCCATGCCGTAGATGTCGGCCGTGTCGAAATGGCTGATGCCGGCATCGACCGCCGCATCGAGGCAGGCCAGCGAGGTCGCCTCGTCCGTCGGACCGAAGATGCCGCCGAAGCTCATGGTGCCAAGGCCGATGGCCGCGACATGGCGGTTGCCGAGCCGTCTTTGTTCCATCTTCCTCTTCCTGTGCCGCGCTGCGGCAGGGAAGCGCGCCCGGTCGCGGTCGTCAAGGACGGCAGGACCGGGATCAGGCGGCAAGCCTCTGCTTCGGGAAGACTGTCGCGATCATTCCGCAGCGCCGGTGATCATGGAAAGGCGGCGCCAGCACGGGGGGCGGAAGCCGCCATTGCAGAGGGCCGGGGCCGTCGGCCATGCCCTGCCGCACGGGCAAGGTCAGGCCGCGCCCTCCACCTCCATCTCAGCACCGGCCGGGGCAGGGGGCGGGCTTTGCAGGATTATCGGGTCGGCCGTCAGCCGGACGCCCTTCTTCCGCAGGGCGGCGTCGACGCGGGCGAAGATCTCGGCCCGGCAGGCGAGTTCGCGGTCGTGGCGCGGCACCCAGTATTTCACCCGGTAGATGATCCCTGCCGGGCCATAGCTGAATACCTGAACCTCGGGCGGCGGGCCGGTCGTCAGGGTCCGCATCGGCACCAGCGCCTCGTCGATCATCGCCCGCGCCTCGGCCACCGGCAGGTCCCCGGGCAGGGTCAGTTCGACATGGTCGCGGTATTCCTGGCGCGGCGCGCTGAAGTTTGTGATCCTCTGGCGCGAGATCTGGCTGTTGGGCAGGATCACATAGGTGCTGTCGCGGGTGACAAGCCGGGTCGTGCGCCAGCCGATCTCCTGCACCCGGCCCTGGGCCAGGGTTTCGATCCGCACCCAGTCGCCGATGCGGAAGGGCGCCTCGAACCCCAGCGCAAGCCCCGAGAAGACGTCGGCCACGACGTTGCGGACGGCAAAGCCCAGCACCGCCAGCACCAGCCCCGAGCCGGTCAGGATGCCCGACAGGTCCTGCCGGAAGATCAGCGACAGGCTGACCAGCGCCGCCAGGGCGAACAGCACCGCCCGCAGCAGGTCCAGCGCCACCTTGGGCACCGGGCGCTTGCCCCTGGGCCGCTCGACCAGCCGGTTCAGCGCCAGCAGGTAGAACAGGTGCACCCCCGCGAAGATCGCAAGCGAGACGGCCCCCCTTTGCAGGGGGCTGCTCAGCCAGCCAAGGCCCAGTTCCGCCGGCAGAAGGGCGATCAGCGGCTCGGCAAGGACCGCCAGCAGGGTCAGGGCGATGAAGGTGACGAGGGCAGAGCGGCGCTGCGTGCGCGAGGGGATCAGGTCAGCCCTGGTCAAGGCGGTCCTCGATCGTGGCGGGAAGGGGCAGCCGGCTGAAGGGCGTGCGGCAGAGGGGGCAGCGATGGGCGGCGGCGCGGGGCACGCGGTTGCCGCAATGGGAACATTTCGCGGGAGGATAGGGCAGTTTCATGAGGACACCTGTGGTTGCAGAAGGACGGACACGCGCAATCACCCCGACCGCGCCCGCTGCAGGCCGCAGCTATCGCGATCGGGGTGGAACATGCGCCTTCTTACCGCGCAACGATCCCGCAGGTCTGCCCACGCGCCTCACCCTCGTTCCAGTTCGTGAAAGATTCGGGCCTTGTGGCCCATTGGGATCAATATAGGTATAAAATAATTGTTTTCAATAAGTTGTCTGCCGAACGGCGGAGGCGCCCTGCACAGCAAGGGTTGGGCAGCACGGCCCCGAACATCCGGCCGCGGCAGGTCGGATGCTATCCCATGACGTGGCGTGGCTGTCGTATCCCATAAGGCCTGCCGTAGTGCGAGAACCCTGCCCGGACACATGCAGCGCCCCGAGGAACGCACCCGCGTCCACTTGTCCAAGGCCGGGCTGCTTCAGAAAGGCCAAGGCTGAACCGGCCCCGCCCGGAACGGCCCTTGCTGTCCTCGGCAGCGCCAAGGCGGCAGGCCGAGCAACGTGGGACAGCCTGCCAGCGGATCAGCCGCTGGCAGAAGAATACCCCGATTCGGCGGCATGCAGGCAATGCCTGTCACCGGACATGTCCGGCTGAATCCGGCAGGGAAAGAAGCCCCGGACCTGTGCCACATGATGGCAGGTGAATTTTCTTGCCGCCGTGCAACTTGACGCACATTCTGGGATGGAAGCCAGTTGAGGGGGCGATATGTCTGACGCGCATCCGACCGAGGCCACTCCATCACGTCAACCTGAACTGCATCGCGTCATGGGACCGAAGCTGTTGCTGCTGTTCATCGTCGGCGACATCCTGGGGACCGGCGTCTATGCCCTGACCGGCACGGTCGCGGCCGAGGTCGGGGGCGCCGCCTGGGCGCCGTTCCTTCTGGCCTTTCTCGTCGCGACGATCACGGCCCTGTCGTATCTGGAACTGGTCACGCGCTATCCGCAGGCGGCGGGGGCCGCGCTTTACGCGCATCGCGCCTTCGGCATCCATTTCCTGACCTTCCTCGTGGCCTTTACCGTGATGTGTTCCGGCATCACCTCGGCCTCGACCGCGTCGAACGCCTTTGCGGGCTTCCTGAACGATGGCTTCGGGCTTGGCTTCACGAAGGGCAGCGCCGGCATCCTGCTGATCGCCCTCGGCTTCATGGCGCTTGTGGCGGCGATCAACCTCCGCGGCGTGGGCGAAAGCGTCAAGGCGAACGTCGTCCTGACCTGCGTCGAGCTGACCGGCCTGCTGATGATCATCTTCGTCGGCTTCTATGCCATGGCGCAGGGCCGGGCGGACTTTTCCGAAGTGATGGTCTTCCGGTCCTCCGAGGAAAAGGGCGCCTTCCTGTCCCTGACCGCCGCCACCGCGCTGGCCTTCTTCGCGATGGTCGGCTTCGAGGATTCGGTCAACATGGCCGAGGAAGTCAAGGACCCGGTCCGCATCTTTCCCCGCATCATGCTGACCGGCCTTGCGATTACGGGCGTCATCTACATCCTCGTGTCGATCTGCGCCGTGGCGCTGGTGCCGGTGGGCGATCTGTCCGACCCCGACAAGGGTTCCGCCCTGACGCAGGTGGTGCGGGCTGGCGCCCCGAACCTGCCCTTCGATACGATCTTTCCCTTCATCGGCATGTTCGCGGTCGCGAACTCGGCGCTCATCAACATGCTGATGGCCAGCCGGCTGATCTACGGGCTGGCACGCCAGGGGGTGCTGCCGCACGGCCTTGGTCTGGTCCATCATACCCGGCGCACGCCCTGGGTCGCCATCCTCTTCACGACGGCTCTGGCCTTCGGGCTGATCTATTTCGTCGTCACGCGATCGGACCTGCCGGCCGTCAGCCTGCTGGGGGGGACCACGTCGCTGCTGCTGCTCTGCGTGTTCACGGTCGTCAACATCTCGCTGATCGTGCTGCGCCGGCATCCTGCCGGCCATGCCCATTTCCGCGCGCCCTCGATCACGCCCTGGATCGGCGCGGCGACCTGCGCCTTCCTAGCCGGTCCCTGGGCGAGAAGTGCGGCGCAGATGGACCAGTACCGCATCGCGGGATGGCTGCTTGCCATAGGTCTGGTCCTGTGGGCGGCGACCTGGTTGTGGAACAGGGTGCTGCGCCAGAAGCCCTCTCCGGGCAGCATGGGCGATATTGAACGGATGCGGGAGCATCACGGCGACGCCCCGAGGAACTGACCGCAGGCAGTTGAACGCTGCCCCGCTGCGCGGGCGCTGATCATCGGCGATGGCTCGACTTCTGTTCCATCCTGTCCGGCGGCCATCACGAAGGCGTGCCGGGCGGGTGCCCGATGCGGCCCCGGTCAAGGGCTCCTTCACATGGGGCCTTTTTCCTGAAGGATCGATCCTCTCGAAAGCCTGGGCGCGCCCAAAGCGCCCGTTTCCTCTCGGTTTGGGCAGGACAGGCTAGAAGGCCGCCGGAACGGCGCAGGCAAGGCAGGCAGAACATGACTTTCAGACGCTGGCTCGGCATCATCATCGTCCTCGGGCTGGTCGCCGCCTCGTGGAGCTGGTGGACCTCGCGCTCGACCGCCGCGGTGGCCGAGGCGCCCGCCACGACGCCGGTCCTGCGGCAGGACGTGCGCCAGACGGTGCTGGCCTCGGGCGTCATCGAGGCGTCGCGGCTGGTGTCGGTGGGCGCGCTGGTCAGCGGGCAGGTGCGGGCGCTGCCGGTGGAACTGGGGCAGCGGCTGAAGGCGGGCGATCTGGTCGCCCAGATCGACCCCGAGGACCAGCAGAACGACCTGCTGCGGGCCGAGGCGGCGCTGGCCCAGATCGAGGCGCAGATCGCCGCGCAGGCCGCATCCAACACCGAGGCGCGGCTGGCCTTGGACCGCAAGCGCGAACTGGCGCAGCGGGGATTGCTGACGCCGCAGGACCTTGAGGCCGCCGAGGCACAGCTTGCCGTGGCCGAGGCCAATGTGAAGGCCAGCGAGGCGTCCCGCGCCCAAGCCGAGATCGCCGTCCAGTCCGCCCGCGTGGCGCTGGAACGCACCCGCATCCTCGCCCCCGTCACCGGCACCGTGGTCGCCATCACCGTGCGCGAGGGGCAGACGATCAACGCCAACCAGTCCAGCCCGACGCTGGTCAAGATCGCCGACCTCGACACCATGGTCATCAAGGCCGAGATCTCCGAGGCCGACATCGTCCATGTCCGCCCCGGCCAGAAGGCCGGCTTCACCCTGGCGGGCGATCCGGGCCGCACCTACCGGGCCAGCCTGCGGGCGCTGGAACCCGCGCCCGCCGCCATCGCCGATGCCGACGAGATCGACACCAGCACCGCCATCTACTACCGCGCCGCGCTGGACGTCCCGAACCCCGACGGCACCCTGCGGATCGGCATGACCGCCGAGGTCACGCTGACCCTGGCCGAGGCCGAGGATGTGCTTGCCGTGCCCGGCACGGCCGTCCGCCCCACGCCCGAGGGCCGCGCCACGGTGCAGGTCCACGACCCTGCGACCGGAGAGACGCGGCCGCGCGAGGTCGAGACCGGCATCGCCTCGGCCAGCCTGACCGAGGTCCGCGCGGGGCTTGAGGAGGGCGAGCTTGTCGTCACCGGCCGCGCCGCCCAACCGCGTGGTGGCCCTGCGCCGCAGGGCGGAGGCCGCTTCGGCGGGCCGAGGCTTTTCTGACCATGGCGCCCCTGATCGAACTGAAGGGCATCCGCCGCGACTTCCCGTCCGGCGACGAGACGCTGACCGTCCTGCACGGGATCGACCTGACCATCGAGGCGGGCGAGATGGTAGCGATCATCGGCACCTCGGGCTCGGGCAAGTCGACGCTGATGAACATCCTCGGCTGCCTCGACCGTCCCAGCGCCGGGACCTACCTTTACGCCGGGCAGGACGTGGGCGCATTGTCCGCGGAAGGCCGCGCCCGGCTGCGCCGGCGGCATTTCGGCTTCATCTTCCAGCGCTACCAGCTTCTGCCGGACCTTGACGCGCTGGCCAATGTCGAGGTGCCCGCGATCTATGCAGGCCAGCCGCCGGCCGAGCGCCGCAGCCGCGCGGCGATGCTGCTGGAACGCCTCGGCCTCGGCCAGCGGATGGACCACCGGCCCCGCGCGCTGTCGGGCGGCCAGCAGCAGCGGGTGTCCGTGGCCCGCGCCCTGATGAACGGGGGCGAGGTGATCCTGGCCGACGAGCCGACCGGCGCGCTCGACAGCCGCTCGGGCGCCGAACTGCTGGATCTGCTGGGGGAACTGAACGCCGAAGGCCACACGGTCGTCATCGTCACCCATGACCGCGAGGTCGCCGCCCGCGCGGGCCGGGTGATCGAGATGCGGGACGGCCGGATCATCTCGGACAACCGCACCCGCACCCGGACAGTGGCAGGGCCACGCGGATCGGTCGGCCGCGAAGGGAACGGCATCGCGGCGCGGATCGGGCGCTTCCTCGAAGCCTTCGTGGTGGCGGTGCGGGCGCTGAACGCCCATCGCCTGCGCAGCTTCCTGACGATGCTGGGGATCATCATCGGCATCGCCTCGGTCGTGTCCGTCGTGGCGCTGGGCACCGGCAGCAAGGAACGGGTGCTGGAAAACATCTCGTCCCTGGGCACCAACACGATCACGGTTCGGCCCGGCTCGGGCTTCGGCGACCGGCGGGCGCGGGCGATCGACACGCTGGTCGCGGCGGATGCCGATGCGTTGTCGGCCGAACCTTACGCGGCCTCGGCCTCGCCCGAGATCCAGACCAGCGCCAATGTCACCTGGCGCGGGACCTCGGCCAGCGTCTCGGTGCGCGGCGTGGGGGTCGAGTATTTCGACGTCGGCGGTTTCACCGTGCTGGAAGGTCAGGCCTTCGGACCCGAGGCGCTGGCCCGCCGCAGGCAGGTCGCGGTGCTGGATACCGAAGCAGCCTTGGCCTTCTTCCCCGACCCGGCATCCGCTGTCGGTCAGGTGCTGATGGTCGGCCGCGTGCCCTTGGAGGTGATCGGCGTCACTTCGCAGACCTCGGCCGGGCCGGGGCCGTCCACGCCGCGGATCTTTGTGCCCTACACGACGGTCGCCATGCGGATCACCGGGCAGACGGTGGTGGATTCCATCTCGGTCCGCGTCCGCGACGACGCCGAGATGGCCGAGGCCGAGGCGGGGATCGAGGCCCTGCTGACCAAGCGGCACGGCAAGAAGGACTTCTTCCTGATGAACTCGGACACGATCCGGTCAAGCATCACCTCGACCACGCGGACGCTGACGATGCTGATCTCGTCCATCGCGGTCATCAGCCTGATCGTCGGCGGCATCGGAGTGATGAACATCATGCTGGTGTCGGTGACCGAACGCACGCGCGAGATCGGCGTCCGCATGGCCGTGGGCGCCCGCCGGTCCGACATCGTGGCCCAGTTCCTGACCGAAGCCGTGCTGGTCTGCCTGCTGGGCGGGCTGCTGGGCGTCGCGTTGGCCCTGGGCGGCGGCATGCTGCTGGCGCAGGTGCAGCCCGATCTGCGGCTTGTCCATTCGACGCCGGTGATCGGGCTGGCCTTCCTGTCCTCGACCCTGATCGGCATCGTCTTCGGCTTCCTGCCCGCCCGGGCCGCCGCGCGCCTCGACCCGGTCGAGGCGCTCAGCCGCGAATGACCGGCGCGCCCGAACCGCCCGTGTTCTGTTCCCACCCCAAGTCCGTGGGGATGAACACGGGTCGGTTGCGCCTCAAGGGGGCAGGGAAGACAGGCGCCTGTCCCGGGGCAGGCCACGGGACAGGCGGCATGCGTTTCGGCCCGAGCACCCTGCGAATGGAAGTCATCGCCGGTCTCGGCTTCAACCTCGACCCGCGATCCATCGCCAAGGACGGTCCGGTAAACGATTTCTGATCTGAATAGTTGCCTTTGGGGGCTTGGCAGGCTTGCAGCTTGATGCAGGTTTGGGCCTCGGTAAGTCGGCACCGCCACCTTCGGGGACGGGATCTGCACCGAGCCAGGCTGTGATGTGATCGCGGATCGGCAGCAGCCTCCGCGGCGCCCATGCCATCATGTTCCTCGGATGATGCTTGCCGGACTGTCCTGCGCTGCGCTCTCCGGCGCCGGGATCGAAAGCGGGAAGAGCAGGTCGATGAAGCGCTCGGCTGTCGGCTGGGGTTCGTGGTTGGCGAGGCCGGGGCGCTCGTTGGCCTCGATGAAGACGTAGTCGGGCTCGGAGGGGGATTTCACGATCAGGTCGATGCCGGTGACGGGAATGTCGATGGCGCGGGCGGCGCGGATGGCGGCCTCGATCAGCCGGGGATGGGTCTGGTCGGTGACGTCGTGGATCGTGCCGCCGGTGTGCAGGTTGGCGGCCTTGCGCACCATGACTTCCACCCCCTCGGGCAGGATGTCGCCGAGGGTGTGGCCGTTCTCGGCCAAGCAGGCCTCGGTCTCGGCATCGACGGGAATGATGCTTTCGCCCCCGGTGGCGGCGCTGCGGCGGCGGCTTTGGGCCGCGATCAGTTCGCGGATCGAATTCCGGCCATTGCCGACCACGCGCGGGGGACGGCGCAGGGCGGCGGCCACGACCTTGTAGTCGATCACCAGCAGGCGCAGGTCCTCGCCTTCGTGGAAGGCCTCGACCACGACATCGGCGCAATGGGCGCGGGCGCGGGCGATGGCCTCCTCGACCTGCTCGGGGGTGGAAAGGCCGACCGAGACGCCGTGGCCCTGTTCGCCGCGCGCGGGCTTCACCACGACGCGGCCCGCGTCCTTCAGGAAGGCCCGGATCGTCCCGGAGTCGGTCCCGGCGATCTGGCGCGGCACCCGCACGCCCGCGGCCTCGACGATGCGGCGGGTCACGCGCTTGTCGTCGCAGATCGACATGGCGACGGCCGAGGTGAACTCGCTCAGCGATTCCCGGCAGGCGACGGTGCGGCCGCCGTAGGTGAGCTTGAAGAACCCGCCCTCGGCGTCGATCACCTCGGTGTGGATGCCGCGGCGCAGGGCCTCCTCGACGATGATGCGGCCATAGGGGTTCAGGCCGGCGACGGGATTGCTGCCCGCATAAAGCCTTTCGTTGATGCGGTTCCGGCATTTCACCGAGAAGACCGGGATGCGGACGAAGCCAATCTTCTCGTAAAGCGCACTTGCCTCGGCATTGTCCTGCATCATCGTCAGGTCGAGATAGGCGCGGCCGAGGGCTCGGAAGCGGTCGGCCAGTTCGCGGACGAGACATTCGCCGACCTTGCCATGCGGGGCCGAGGGCGCGACCGCCAGGCTCCAGAGTGAGGCCCCGCCCGTGGCATCGCCGAAAGCCGCGACGTGATCCACGCCCATCACGGCGCCGAGGATCTCGCCGCTGTTGTTGTCCTCGGCCACGAGCAGCGTCACCGCGCCGCCACCGCCGTCGAAGCTGGCGGGCAGGGGGACCATGCCGCGGGCGGCATAGACGTTGCTGGCGCCTTGGACATCGGCCGCGTCCCTCAGGGGGCGGATGCGGAACGGAAGGCCGTCCGTGGCAAGGGGTCTGTGGCCCTCAAGGTCCAGCCGATAGCAAAGCGACGGGTCGAGAAACAGGGACTGCGGCGCGGCGGCCAGCACCATCTGCGGTTCGCTGACGTAGAAGGCGATGTCGCGCTGGCCCTCCTGCTCTGACCGAAGGGTCGAGACGAGCGTGGCCATGTCGCGGAAGGTGTTCGCAAAGATCAGCCGGCCCCATCCGCAATCCACGAAGGCATTCTCCCTCTCGCCTTGCGCCAGCCTGTCGGTTTCCTGCTGCATGAGGGGGAATCTTCTCGGCACTGCGTTCTCCGCTGGTCATGGCTGTCAGGTAGCCGCCCTCGCGGCTGTATCCTGCGAACAAGGGAGGGGGCCTCTTTGTTCCGAAAAAGGCCCCAAGAGGAACCAATCCCTGCGCTGGCCTGTTGGTTCCGCCAACGGACCCGGTGGCTGCGCGGCGGGGCCTGCCGGCGGTTGGACGTAGTGAAAGGAACCCTCACTCATGTGCGGCATCTGCGGCGAGATCCTCTTTTCCGACACACCGGCGTCGGAGCGCCGCCTGCAGGCCATGACCGAGACGATGGCCCGGCGGGGGCCGGACGGATCGGGGATCTTCCTGCGCGGCCCGGTGGGTTTCGGGCATCGCCGCCTCAAGGTGATCGACCCGACCGAGGCCGGCGCCCAGCCCTTCGTGGCCGAGGAGCTTGGTCTGTCGCTGGTCTTCAACGGCTGCATCTACAACTATCCGCAGTTGCGGCAGGAACTGCAGGGGCTGGGGCACAGCTTCCGGTCCACCTCGGATACCGAGGTCATCCTGCGGGCCTGGTCGCAATGGGGACCGGCCACGGTCGATCGGCTGATCGGGATGTTCGCATTCGCCGTGCATGACTGGAACAGCGGCTCGGTGACGCTGGTGCGCGACCGCTTCGGGATCAAGCCGCTTTATTATGCCGAGGTGCCGGGGGGCCTGCGCTTCGCCTCGACGCTGCGGGCGCTGCTGGCTGGGGGCGAGGTGGACCGCAGCATCGACCGCGTGGCGCTGCACCACTACATGACCTGGCACGCCGTGGTCCCGGCGCCGCGGACGATCCTGACGGGGGTGCGCAAGCTGCCCGCCGCGACGATTCGCACCTATGAGGCCGATGGCCGGCACAGCGACCGCGTCTTCTGGCGCCCCGACTTCACCCGCTCGGCCGAGGATGAATCCCGCCCGGCCGAGGAATGGCGCGACATGGTGCTGGAATCGCTGCGGGTCGCCGTGCGGCGGCGGATGGTGTCGGACGTGCCGGTGGGCGTGCTGCTGTCGGGGGGCGTGGACAGTTCGCTGATCGTCGGGCTTCTGGCCGAGGAAGGGCAGCGCAACCTTGCCACCTATTCCATCGGCTTCGAGGAAGCGAAAGGCGAGAAGGGCGACGAGTTCGTCTATTCCGATCTGATTGCCGCGCATTACGGCACCAATCACCACAAGATCTTCATCCCCAGTGAGGAGATGCGCGCGAACCTGCCCGGCGCCATCGCGGCCATGTCCGAACCGATGGTCTCTTATGACAACATCGGCTTCTACCTGCTGTCGCGCGAGGTCTCGAAGACGGTCAAGGTGGTGCAGTCGGGGCAGGGCGCGGACGAGGTCTTCGGCGGCTACGACTGGTATCCGCCACTGGCCGGGTCCACGGACCCCGTGGCGGATTACGCGGACGCGTTCTTCGACCGCTCGCATGACCGGCTGTCGATGCAGCTGTCGCCCGAATACATGGCGGACAGGGACGAAAGCCTGGCCTTCGTGCAGGCGCATTTCGCGCAAGCCGGGGCGGATGATCCGGTGGACAAGGCCCTGCGCCTTGATACCAACGTGATGCTGGTGGACGACCCGGTGAAGCGGGTGGACAATATGACCATGGCCTGGGGCCTTGAGGCGCGGGTGCCTTTCCTAGACCATGAGCTTGTCGAACTTGCGGGCCGCATCCCCGCGCGGCACAAGCTGGCGCAGGGCGGCAAGGGCGTGCTGAAGGAAGCGGCGCGGCTTGTCATCCCCCCTGCGGTGATCGACCGGCCCAAGGGCTATTTCCCCGTGCCCGCGCTGAAATACATCGACGGACCCTATCTCGACATGGTGCGCGACGCCCTGACCGCGCCCGCGGCACGCGAACGAGGCATCTTCCGCGAGGACTGGCTGCACCGGCTTTTCGCCGCCCCCGCCGATCACATCACCCGGCTGCGCGGTTCGGAACTGTGGCAGGCGGCGGTGCTGGAGATGTGGCTGCAGGACATCGGGGCCTGAGCGATGAGCGAGGCAACACCGCGGCTGGCCATCGACATCGACTATCTTGGGGCGCAGCTTGCCGCGCTTCTGCAGATCCCAAGCCCCACCGGCTACACCGACAGCGCGGTGCGCCATGTCTGCCGCGAGCTGGAGGCTCTGGGCGTCACCTTTGTCCTGACCCGGCGCGGGGCGATCCGGGCGCATATGAAGGGCGCGCAGCCGAAGGGTGCGCGGGCCATCGTGGGCCATGTCGATACGCTGGGGGCGCAGGTCAAGGCGCTGAAACCCAACGGGCGGTTGGAACTGGTTCCCATCGGGACATGGTCCGCGCGCTTTGCCGAGGGCGCCCGCACCACGATCTTCTGCGAGCGGGGCACCTATCGCGGAACGATCCTGCCCTTGAAGGCCTCGGGCCACACCTATGCCGACGAGATCGACACCCAGCCCGTGGGCTGGCCCCATGTAGAACTGCGCGTCGATGCCCAGGCCCAGACGCATGACGATCTCGTGCGGCTGGGCATGGATGTGGGCGACATCGTGTCGATCGACCCGCAGCCCGAGTTCCTCGAGAACGGCTTCATCGTGTCGCGGCACCTCGACAACAAGGCGGGCGTGGCGCTGATGCTGGCGGCGCTGAAGGCGATGCAGGGCGGACCCGTGCCGCCGGTGGACGTCTACTGGCTGTTCACCATCTCGGAGGAGGTGGGGCATGGCGCGGCCTCGATCCTTCTGCCCGACGTGGCCTCGCTGGTGGCGGTGGACAACGGCACCTCGGCGCCGGGGCAGAACTCGTCGGAATTCGGCGTCACCATCTCGATGGGGGACATGACGGGACCCTTCGACTATCACCTGACGCAGAAGCTGGTGAACCTGTGCCGGGCCAACGATATCCGCTATCGCAAGGACATCTTCCGCTTCTACCGCTCGGACAGCGCCTCGGCCCTTGAGGCCGGAGAGGATGTGCGCACGGCGCTGGTCACCTTCGGCGTCGATGCGAGCCATGGCTATGAGCGGATCCACATACATTCCCTGCAGTCGGTGGCGGAACTGCTGACGGCCTATGCGCTGAGCGAGGTGGAAATCGCCCGGGATTTCGAACCCGTGGGACCGCTGGAAGGGTTCACGGAACAGCCGTCCGAACCGGCAGGGCAGGCGCTGACCCCCCGCGTCCCGCCACCGGCCCGCAAGCGCTAGCTTGCTGGAAACCAGCGGCAGGGTGACCTGAATGCAGCGCAGAAGGCGGCTGTCATGAGGGGCGGAGGTGGCGCCGACCTTCTGGACGGTGGGCCGGGCATAAACACGCTCTCGGGCGGGGCGGATGCCGATGTGTTCCGGTTCCCCCAAGGCTCTGCCAGCCGCATCGGAGACTGCGAGGACGGGCTGGACCGGCGTTGCATCCAGACCGGCCTTGGCAGCACCCCTGGGGATCTCGTCATCACCGGCTCCGGGTCTCGGGCCGGCATGGCCGCGTCACCTGCGGGAGGATCGTGATCGGGTTGCTGAATGTCGGTCGCAGCCTGATCGATGCGCGACATGGACCTGCTGCCGGTCTGAAGAAGGCCTGCTGGATTTCTGCTCTGGACTCTCCTTCAGGGAAGATCGGAGCGTCCCCCTAAGGGCCTGCCGCAAGTTGCAGGAAGCTGCGACGGGACGTGCCGGATTGCCCTTTTCGGTCGAACCCGGTGCGACAGGGCAGGCCTGTCCCGGCGGGCGTCAGACCAGCCCCCAGATATCCGCCTGCTGGTACCACGCCTCGCCGGACAGGGCGGCAAGCCCGTCTCGGGACGGCCCGCGCTGTTCGTGACGATGCCCCGGATCTCCTCGATGCCCGTGATCCTGATGCCGAGAGCGGCCAACGCCTCCTGCGGGTCGCATCCGGTCAGGTCGCCGCCAAGTTCCCGCGCGGTGTCGCGGCCGAGAACGAGCCAGAGTGTGTCGAAGCCGCTGCCCCCCGCAAAGAGGTCGACGTCCTCGCCCGTTGTCCCGCCGATCAGCTCGGCCTGGGTGAACAGGAACTGATCCGCGCCGCTGCCGCCCCAGCAGCGGTCGCTGCCCAGGCCGTCGATCAGCACGTCGCGGTCCTGGCCGCCGAAGATCCGGTCCGATCCGTCCCCGCCGCTCAGGACATCGCGGCCCTGCTGGCCAGCCAGCAGGTCCTTGCCCGAGCCGCCGGACACAAGATCGTTGCCGTGCCCGGCCAGGATGCTGTCGCGTCCGCTGCCGCCGAAGGCGATGTCATCCCCGCGCCCGAGGCTGATGACGTCGTTCCCCCCCAGCCCCAGCACCAGGTCGTCGCCTCGTCCCGTCGCCGCGACGTCCCAGCCGTCCGTCAGTTCGGTGGGCTCATGTTCAAGGGCGAAGGCGGTATAGGCGCACAGGATTCCATGCGTGGCCGTGGTGGGATGCAGCGGGTTCCAGAAGGCCACCTGGTCGTCATCATACCGGGCCAGCGCATCAGGCGGGGCGGTCCTGAGCGTGAGGTTCCAGGGCGCGATCAGCCCGAAGCCCGAGGGATCGTCCAGCAAGGCGCGCGTGATCGGCTGGATGTCGAGAAGCCGCACGTCCAGTCCCTGGGCCTGAAGCGCCCCGACTTGTTGTGTCAGGGCAGCGGTATGCGCGGCCGAGAGAGCGATCGACTGTGCCGCCAGCGCGGGGTCGCCCATCCTCAGGGCAGGAAAGAAAAGCGGCACCGGCAGGGTGGAAATGACCACTTCTCCCATGCCAAGGCCGAGCAGATCGGTCGCGGCCGACAGCGTGCTCTGGACTGCTGCTGCTACAACGGCCGGACCGTCAGAGGGGCTTGCGATGTTGAGGAAGTCGTTGCTTCCGACAAGGATGAACCCGGTCGCGTCCCCAAGCGGAGTGCCGGACACACCGGCGGCAAAGCGGGCGACCTGCGCGCCGAGATTGATGTCCAGATCCAGCCGGGGATCGGTTTCGGGCACAAGCAGGGCGCCTGTGAAGCCCCGCCCGGCAAAGAAATCCCCCAGGCGCTGGGTGCCTGCCGCCTCGGCCCCTGCAAGGGCATGGTTCCGGCCCTGCGGCACCCCGAGCAGGTCATCGACATACTCGGCGTAAGTCGGCCCGTTGCTGAGCCTGCCACCCGTCCCGACATAGGAAAGGAGGGCGGGTTCGCTTACAAGATCCCTGCCCAGTCCGAACAGGTTGCCGCTGTCGGTGAGGCTGTCCCCGAAGAAATGGACCGGCCCGGTCACGCGCGAAGAGGTTGAAGCATTCATGGCGGCTTTATCCTGCGATGAGGTTGCCTGACCGAAGCGCGGCATGCAGGACGGCCTGCCAGGACCGGCGGCAACGATCCGTCATTCCGGGCAGGGAGGAGGACGCATGACCGGCGCTCCGCTTGCCCGAAGGCAGGAACGAACATAGCCCGGAATCCCCTAGCTCCCAAGCCTGATTATCCTTGCAGACCGCAGGCGGAAGACCGGAAAGCGCGCATCGCGGGTCTGTCTTGCCGGACCGGAGGTGTTTCTGCGGATGCCGGGGTCTTGGGCGAGAAGGTTGCCTATGCGCGCGCGGGTTCGATCCCGTTGCAGCGCTTGCCATATCCGACAGACCGAGCACGAGACTTTCTCCCCGGAAGGCAGAGGGTGATGCCTTGTCTTTCACGGCCTCTTTGCACCGGTCGCCATCATCGCCCGGTCTGCCGGCCATCCTTATGCCGAGGGCAAACCTTCCAGCAGGGCGGCGTCACCAGCGTGGCCGCTGAGCCGTCCTGCACTCATGACCCGGATCGGCCGCCCGCCGGCCGCCGCGGGTCAGCGATGCCAGAGCGTGCCGTTCGCGCCCACGGCCCAGACACGGTTCTGCGGGCCCGCCGCGATGGATTCGAAGCCGTTCGCCTCGACCTGCTCGAAACTGGTTCCGTCACGTGTGAACCAGATCGTTCCGTTGCGCCCCGCAAGCCAGACCGTCCCGTCGCCTGCTGCGGCCACGTCACCCATGTCGCTTGCGGGTGTCTGGGTCCATTGCCCGCCGTCGAGGCGCCAGAGCGTGCCATTGGTCCCCACCGCCCAGACCGTGCCGTCCAGGCCGACCGCCAGGCGACGGAAGCCGCTGGCCTCGACACGGGTGAAGTTCTGCCCGTCGGTGGAGTTCCAGATCGTCTCGTTCAGCCCGGCAAGCCAGAGGCGGCCGTCGGGGCCGACCGCGACATCCGCCATGTTGCTTGCGGGCGTCTGCACCCAGCTTCCGTTCGCCCGGTGCCACAGGCTGCCGTTCCCCCCGACAGCCCAGAGGCTGCCATCCGGCGCGGCGGCAACCCTGGCAAAGCCGCTGGCGTCGATCCGGTTGAAGTTCCGGCCATCCGCCGAATTCCACACGGACCCGTTTCGCCCCGCCAGCCAGATCGTCCCGTCAGGGGCGACGGTCACGTCCCCGATCCCGCTTGCGGGCGTCTGGGTCCAGGCCCCGAGCTGGAGGGGCTGGCCGGTGGTGCCGGTCGTCTCGGCCACGAATATCAGCCTGCCCTTGTCCGCGCCGCGGAATTGGGTGACACGGATCATGTGCTCGCCGGTCATGCGCGCCATGACCGTGCCGGTTCCGGCCTGATCCCATCCCGCACCATTGCGGCCGTGATCCTCATGCACGGTGCAGGTAACGGCAAGGGGCGGGAAACCGCGCCGGCTCAAGGTCCGGTTGATCGTGACGGCTTCCCTGGCGTTCCCGGCGACCATGCTGAAGAACCCGGCCTGCTGCTGGTTGCAGTTGGCCGCCATCGGCGTGAGCGACAGGCGCGCATCGGCCTGTGCCGCGGGCGCGAGAGCGCAAAGACCGAAGATGAAGGCATGAAACATCCATTTGCGCATCATCATCTCCATGAAGGAAAGGGCGTGCAGGCCAGGAGGGTCGGGCAGGATGCCTTCCTGCCGTCCCCTTGGCATGCCGTGGTGGAGGACCTCCGGGCCGACCACCGGCCGGGGGGCAGGCATGATCCCGGATGTACCGGGTCGAAGCCCGGTGCGGGGATGCCTTGCCTGCGCCGCGAAGACTCATGGGACACTCTCCATCGAGAGCCGGCAAGGTGAGGATACAACGGATCAGACCTGACTCAAAGGGCTGCGTGATGCCCGCGGGGCCAGGGCCTCCCCCCCGGCGCAAATGTTTTTTCCTCGGCCGGGTCTGCCATTTGCCTGACAGGCGCAACGCGGAAGGGTGCCCGGATGATCCCCGGCGCATCAGGTTCAGGGCGTATGGCCAGAACATGGCGGTTGCGGCGAGCGGAATGGCGAGCAGCAAGACCTTCGGGCATCTGTAACGCGTGGCGATGCGCCGCCAGTCTTTCAGACGGCCGGACATGATCCGATCCGGTTGTGGCGCTTGTCCTGCCGGACAGGCTTTCCGAGGGCCTCCTGCCAGGAATGCAGGCGTTGATCCCCTTGTTCTGCAGGGCTTGGCGGACCTAGTCGGCATCGTGGCCCCGATCGGCAGGCAACCACGCTGCCAAAGGCAGGCTGCTCATCAGGGCAGACGCGTCCGTGGAGGCGCTGACCTGACCGATGATCAGGAAAAAAACGGGTCGGACGTCGTGCGGCAGCGGTGACGGCATGCAGCCTGATGTTCATGCCGCCCGTTCCCGGGAAAACAATCTCGGGGATCGTTTTCTGCATCTGGAACTCCGCCCGATCAGCCGTCCACGCCCCCCTTTTCTCAGCCACAGGCTGGACGCCGTGGAAGGGGTATTGAGACAGACCGCATCGATCATGATCGTCTTCTTGTCGGCGCCGTCCCTTGGCCAGCCTTGCCATGATCCGGGGCGAAGACCCCTCCCCTTGCCGCTCAGCCGCCTTCGCCGCACTACGGTCCCCCGGCGCGTCCCGCCGCTGCAACCCGGTGCGAGTGACGAAGATCATCCCGCGCAGCACATGGCGATCATCGGCGCGGGGCTTGCCATGGCTCTGGGAGAGCGAGGCGGATCAGGAAACAACCCGGTGGACTGTTTTCCTGGCGGCCGGCCGCAGGCGATCCATCCGCGCCCTGATCAGCTAGGACAGCTTGTTCATCGATCAGCCCCCCGGCGGGGGCTGAAGCATCACCGCACAGGAAAATCATCGGGTCCTGACCCCGAGCACGTCGCTCAGCCGGGGATGTCCGCTTGTTCTGTCCCTCCTGTCCTCAAGGCCCGAGGCATTCGGCGGCCAAGGCCTCAGGCGCCTTTAGGGGTCCCGTCTCCAGCCACGCCTCGCCGATGAATGGGACAGATGCGTGAAGGCCTTTTCTCTCTGCGGCCAGCGCATCCTTGACCTCTCGCGGCCAGCATCATGTTCCGGCTATGAAGCGTGACAAGGCGTTTTCGGGGGAAAGACCATGCTTCCACGGCTTCTGACCTATGACGGATGCAGGCATCTGCTGAGCTGGCCGGGAGCGATCGACGCTTTGCGTGCGGGGCACCGGCTGCCCCGTCCCGAGCAGGGAGACGTGCTTCTCGGCAGCGACGAGGGCCAGCTTCTGAACCGCGCTGCCTGGATCGAGGGACTTGGCTTCGCAATCAAGGGCGACAGCGTGTTCCCCGCGAACGCGCGGGCAGGAATGCCCTCGATCCAGGGCGCGGTGCTGCTTTATGATCACCGCCACGGCGCCGTGCGGGCGGTCATCGAAAGCAGGCTTGTTACCCAGTACAAGACAGTCGCGGACTCGGTCCTGGGGGCGCAGTGTCTTGCGCGCCTCGACAGCCGCCACCTGGTCATCATCGGCGCCGGGATGGTCGCATCTACCCTCGCGCAAGCCTATGCCGCGATGTTCCCGGACCTTGAGCGCATCTCGATCTGGTCCCGGCGGCCCGAGCAGGCGCATGCCCTCGCCGTGACGCTCGGCAACCTCGGGGCCGCGGTTGCAGCCGTCGCCGATCTGCCCGAAGCGCTGCGGACGGCGGACATCGTCTCGGCCGCCACCATGGCGCGGGAGCCTGTCCTGCTGGGAAAATGGGTTCGGCCCGGCACGCATGTGGACCTGGTCGGGGCCTTCACGCCGGAAATGCGCGAAGCGGATGACGATCTGATCGCGGCGTCGCTGGTTTATGTCGATTACATCGACACGGTCGTGGACCGGATCGGAGAGTTGATGCAGCCGATCCGATCCGGCGCCATCACCCGCGGGCATGTTCGTGGCGACCTTTACGACCTGGTCGCGGCCAACGGTTCCAGCCGCCAGACCGCCGACCAGATCACCCTGTTCAAGAACGGCGGCGGCGCGCATCTGGACCTGATGATCGCCGATTACGTCCTGAATGCCGTGACGGCAGCCCAGGCGGCGGCTGAGCCCGGGCAGGACGGGGCGCAGCCTCGCCGCCCGGGTGGCTGAGCCGAGGTCAGGCGGGCCGAGGGCGCGGATCGAAGCAGGTCCGGTTGCCGGCGATGTCGCGCTGCATCCGGTCGAGTATCCAAGTGACGAATTTCTGCGTCGCAGAGGACAGCGGCTTTCGCCCCGGGGCGATCAGGTGGATCGACTTTCCCGTGCAGTAGCCGAGGTCGCCGACGCGCCCCAGGGCGCCCGACTGGATCTGGTCCATGACGAGGTGCACCCAGCCCAGCGCGACCCCTTGCCCCAAGGCCGCCGCGCCGATCGAATTCAGCGCGTCGCTGAAGACAAAGGTCTCGCTGACCATGTCGCAGGGCAGCCGGTTTGCCGTCAGCCACTCGTGCCAGCCGCAGCGCACCCTGTTCTTCTCGCGGACATGGATCAGCTTCAGATCCTGCATGTCGCGGGCCGGCAGATCCGCGCAATGCCGCTCGATGTAGGACGGGGCCGCCACGGGAAAGATGAGTTCGGGGGTCAGCGGCCAGGCGTGCAGGTCGTTCCAGCCCCCGTCGCCCAGCCGCGCCGACAGATCTATGCCGTTGGTGAACAGGTCCATGTCGTCATAGGTGCTTTCCTCCAGGGACAGCCTGATCTCGGGATGAAGCTCGCTGAACTCGCTCAGCCGGGGCAGCAGCCACAATTGCAGGAACGAGGCCGAGAAGGTTGCGCGCACGACCTCGTGCCGGTCGGTGCGCCGCATTGAGGTGATCGCGGCATGAAGCGCGTCAAAGGCGCTTTCGGTTTCATGGTAAAGGCGCTTGCCTTCGGGCGTGAGTTCCAGCCGCGTATGGTTGCGGTGGAACAGCTTGAACCCCAGCGCGGCCTCGAATTGTCGGATCGTCTTGCTGACCGCGGGCTGCGAGACGTTCAGTTCGGCCGCGGCGGCCGTGAAGCTGCCGCGCCGAGCGGCGGCCTCGAATGTGAACAGGTAGTTGGCGGAAGGGAGATAGGCTCTGACCCGGTGCATAACCTCAGGTTATGCGGACCGGAACCCGTAAGCAACTGCACCAGCGCGGCCCGTCGGCCTAGCCTTCCCGGCAAGAAGATGTGAGGTGCAGATGCAGAACCATGCGCGCGCGGTAGTGATCGGAGGCGGCTGCGTCGGTGCCGGCATCCTTTATGGCCTGACCAGGCGGGGATGGGCCGACGTTGTCCTGCTTGAGCGGACGCAACTGACCGCTGGATCAACCTGGCACGCTGCCGGCCTGATCCCCAGCTATGCGCGCGATCGCTCGATCGGGATCATGATCCAGAAGTCGATCGAGATCTACGAGGGGCTGGAGGCCGAGACCGGCATGCCTGTCGGCTGGCACAAATGCGGTCAGTTGCGGCTCGCCAAGTCGGCCGAGCGGCTGGACGAATACCGCAGCTACATGGATGTCCACCACAGCCAAGGCATCCGCGCAGAGCTGCTGGACGCACGGCGGGTCAAGGAACTCTGGCCGCTGCTGCGCGACGACGAGGAGATGCTGGGCGCGCTCTACCACCCGGACGACGGGCATATCGCCCCGGCCGACGTGACCATGGCGATGGCGCGGGGGGCGCGCGACCGCGGCGCGAAGATCCATCAGAACACCGAGGTCAGGTCGGTCAGCCGCACCGCCTCGGGCGAATGGAAGGTCGTGACCAGCCAGGGCGAGATCCTGTGCGAGCACGTGATCTGCGCCACGGGCAACTATGCGCGCCAGACCGGCGCCATGTTCGGGCTGGAGATCCCGGCGATCCCGATCATCCACCAGTACTGGATCACCGAGGCGGTGAACGAGATCCGGCAGCGCAAGCAGGCCGGCCTGCCCGAGATGCCGATCCTGCGCGACGAGCGCTTCGAGGGCTACCTGCGCGAGGAAGGCGACGGGCTGATGTTCGGCCCCTACGAGCGGACCGAGCATCTGCAACTGTTCGCCGAGGACGGCGTGCCGGAATGGTTCGGCGCCGACCTGATGGAGGAGGATTTCGATTCCGTCTCGGACAACTGGGAAGCCGCGATCGAAAGCGTCCCCGTGCTGGGCCAGGTGGGGATCAAGGCCAATGTCCGCGGACCCTTCCAGATGACCCCGGACGAATTGCCGCTGATGGGCAAGGCCTGGGGCGCGCCCAACCTGTGGCTGGCCGAAGGCGTGCCCGGCGGCATCCTCTGGGGCGGGGCCATCGGCTACTATCTGTCCCAGCAGATCGTCGAGGGCGGCAACGAGATCGACACCTCCGTGCTGGAGCCGCGCCGCTTCGGCGACCATGCCAACAAGAACTGGACAAAGCCCAAGGTCCGCGAGGCCTGGGGCACCCATGCCGAGCAGCATTTCCCCGGCGAGGACCGCCCGGCCGCCCGCCCGGCCAAGACCGCGCCCTCCTATGATTTCTTGGACCGCAATGGCGCGGTCTGGGGCGTCCTGAACGGCTGGGAACACCCGAACTGGTTCGCCCCCGAGGGCGTCGAGCAGAAGAACCAGTACAGCTGGCGCTGGACCGAGAAAGGGCGCCATGTCGGACAGGAGGTCAGGGCGGTGCGCGAGGCTGCCGGCATGGTCGAGATGACCTTCATGACCAAGTTCGATGTGTCCGGTCCGGGTGCCGCGGCCTGGCTGGACGGCATCCTCGCCAACAAGCTGCCCAAGGTCGGCCGCGCGAATCTCAGCCACATGCTGACGGATCGCGGCACGGTGCTGGCGGAATATGTCGTGGCCCGGCTGGAAGACGACCTGTTCTTCCTGGTGGGCACGCCTTCGGCCGAACGCTACTATTTCGATGAGCTGGCGCGGCGGCTGCCTTCGGACGGATCGGTCACGCTGCGCAATGTCAGCAACGAACGGGCGGGCCTTGCCGTCGTCGGGCCGAAGGCGCGCGAGATCCTCGCCCCCCTGACCGGGCAGGGGCTGGAGAATGCCGACTTCCCGTGGTTCGGCGTGCGGAACGTCAATCTCGGCCTTGCCAGCGACGTGCGGATGCTGCGCGTCAACTACGAGGGCGAACTGGGCTGGGAAATCTATTGCCCGATCCAGTACCAGCGCGGGTTGATCGAGCTGATCCACGCGGAAGGCCAGAAGCACGGCATGCGGCTGGTCGGCACGCAGGCGCTGGAATCGCTGCGGCTGGAAAAGTCCTACCGCTCGATGTTCCGCGACATGAACGGGGAACTGACGGCCTGGGAAAGCTCGCTCGACCGTTTCATCGCGATGGACAAGGGCGATTTCACCGGCCGCGCGGCACTGGAGGCCGCCAGGGCTGCCGGTATCGCGCAGCGCAGCGTCACGGTCAGCATCCCGGCGGAAGACGGAAGCGTCTGGGGCGGCGAAAGCCTGTTCCACGAGGGCCGGCTGGTTGGCCGCCTGACCTCTGGCGGTCATTCCTACACCTTCGGCCATGACATCGGTATCGCGCTGGTCCCGGTCGAACTGGCCAAGATCGGGCAGAGCTTCGACCTGACGGTGCTTGGGGCACCGCGCAAGGCCACGCTGATTGATGAAAGCCCCTACGACCCCACGTCCGCGCGGGCGCGGGTGTGACAATCCGGATACGAGAGGGAGTGGACCGATGAAGGTTCTTGTGCCTGTGAAGCGGGTGATCG